>JBBQIQ010000001.1:0-83077 GCA_038325075.1 Bacteroidales bacterium
GGTTGTGTTGACCAGCCAATTTGTGATAATCCGGTTCCGTCGAGTTTGGTTGTGCCACCAGCGTAACCACCCCAACTGCCTGCGGTTCCGTTACTGCCATCAAGGGTAGGCGCGAAGAAAGTATAATAGGCGTCGTCAGGATTTGTGTTCCCGGCAGGGTTATAAATAAGGCCCTGTGGATAACGTGCATTGGCCGTGCCTCCGGCTGTAGGATTGAAAACCTGGTTATTATTGGTCCAGGTATTTCCTCCGTCTTTTGAAATATCATAAGCAAGGTAACCTGAACCGGGGTTTGCTGCCATGCGGTGCGAAAAAGCGACTGTATTTGTGTTTGGATCGGCCCATAAAGCAGTACGGCCACCATTATAAAGCCCATAAGCATTGGCTGCATTCCCAAGATTGAGTACTGTTACTTCTGAAGTTGCACGATACGAAGGGCGCTCAACAACACTTACCATTACAGGTTTTTTAACAATGTTTTCTTCATCAATCTTGAAAAGTTGATTTGAAAAAACAGGAATGCCGGGTTTTACTTTTGCCGGACTCTTCTGGGCAGACAATCCTGCGCAGAAAGATAAAACAATTGCAATGAGTACTAATTTTTTCATGGATATTGGGTTTTGGTGAAACAAAATAATTTTCTCACTTGCGAAAGTACTAATTTTTTTTGAATATTGGCCGTTGTTATTAAAAAATAGGTCAAAAAAAATGCGAACCTTCCGGGTTCGCATTTTAAATGTTTAATGAGATCTGAATTATTTTACAATCATTTTATTGGAGTTGCGCTCGCCATTGATTACAACAGAATAAGAATAAATACCGGTTTTTAAACCATAGGCATCAATGGTCAGCGTATGATTACCCGGCTGTAAACTGCGGGCAGGAATTTCAAATACCTTTTGCCCTACAAGATTATAAACTTCGAGGCTAACAGTTGAAGCTGAACCCAGGTTTAACTCAATGTTTGACGAACCGTTGAAAGGATTGGGATAATTCTGGGAAACCAAATTACTGCTTACCGGTTGCTCAGAAGCTGTTCCGGTAATTGTAAAATCCGGTTCGAGGAACATAAAGTCAGGGATGTACTTATACTGCACAGCCAATGTAGGATCGGTTGGATCCATAGCCTGATAGGCAAATGGTATGGTATAGTTTGGTATGTCTCCCGATTCTCCCACAAATGCATAGTATGAAGCAGTTCCCATATAGGCCTGCAGCCAACCATCGGAGAGGAAAGTAACGTTTACAACCGGGGTGTAAGTATTGGTTGCAATATCCCAGCCAACGCAATAAATATCCGGCTGAATGTTATCAACCACACCTTCAAAATCGGTGTCAAGCCATGAAAAGAACATTTTACTTCCGTCAGGAGTAGTAGTAAGCTGTGAACGGGTGTCTTCCGAAACATCGACAAATGTGCCACGGAAGGTTTTGTTACTTTGAAATTTATAGGCTAACCAGGTTTCACCACCATCCTGAGAGAAGATATTGTAGGAAGCACCAAATCCACCGGAAGCAACGATTGAATAAGGTGAATCAGAAGATGCGATACCAATGGTTACGCTGATTACAGGATTTCCAAACATATCAACACAAAAGTCGCTGGTAAATGCTGTGGTATAACCTATTTCATCGCGGTTTGGTAATGGAGGAAGAAAAAGCTCGGCAATCTGATCATCGGTCAGACATTCATTTACAATCCCGGGGATACCGTCAGGACCTCCTAATACAGCAAATGTAGGTGTTTCGTCCCAACTTACACCACCGTCAGTCGTTTTGTACAGAATCGGATAGTAGGATACGCCGGTTGCGAACAAATCGCCACCATTGTCACCAAGAATCATAATATAACCTACCATACCATCGGGCGCAAAAGCAACCCTGGTATCAGAAACTGCTGAAAATTCACCACCGTAGGCTACTGCAGATGGAGCATATAAAAGGCTTTGCTCATATTCATACTTACCGAGTGATGCATTGAAAACTCCACGGGTGATCAGAAGGGAATCAAGGTATTGATTGCCAAGCCCACCAACCAGGGAGGATTCTACCACAAAAATATCACCGGTTGCAGGATTAACAGTCATTGCATCCGGCACATTATGCCTGATAGGGGGTTGTGTTGACCAGCCAATTTGTGATAAACCGGTTCCGTCGAGTTTGGTTGTGCCACCAGCGTAACCACCCCAACTGCCTGCGGTTCCGTTACTGCCATCAAGGGTAGGCGCGAAGAAAGTATAATAGGCGTCGTCAGGATTTGTGTTCCCGGCAGGGTTATAAATCAGGCCCTGTGGATAACGTGCATTGGCCGTACCTCCGGCTGTAGGATTGAAAACCTGGTTATTATTGGTCCAGGTATTTCCTCCGTCTTTTGAAATATCATAAGAAAGGTAACCTGAACCGGGGTTTGCTGCCATGCGGTGCGAAAAAGCGACTGTATTTGTGTTTGGATCGCTCCATAAAGCAGTGCGGCCTCCATTGTATAAGCCATAAGCATTGGCTGAAGTTCCAAGGTCAAGCACAGTTACTTCGGAGGTTGCGCGATAAGCCGGGCGTTCAACAAGGCTTACCATGGAAGGCTTTTGAACAATGTTGGCTTCATCAATCTTGTAGATTGAATTCGAAACAACCGGCACACCGGGTTTCAATCTGGCCGGGCTCTTCTGAGCCGTTAATCCTGCACTGATTATCAGTGCTGATGCAATGAGTAGAAGTTTTTTCATTTGGTTAATATTTGGGTTAAACTTAATTAAATCCGCAGTTGCGAAAATACTTTTTTTTAGACTACGTTATATGTTCAGTGAAAAAAAACTGAAAAATCTGAAAGATGAAATATTTGTGTAAAGGTACAAATATTGCTGAACATTTGAATCGGAATAAGGAATTAATTCCTTCCTGTCATGCTCCTGGTGTCTTTAGGAATTGTTGCTGCCCGCTGCGATTCGCCTGCCTGATTAAACAGATAACGGTAAGTTATGTGTCGTTTAGCGAAATGTCCGCCAACCGCTTCGTGCAGTTGCTGCATCTTGGGATTGAAATCTCCCACCCACGAAAGCTCTACTTCAGTATAATTGGGCTTACTTTTCATAACCTTATCTATGTGCCAGAAGATGGCTGAATCAATGCCCGATTTCTGGTATTTGGGCTTGATTCCCATTACGGTGATGCGGGTCCGGGTAAAAATATTTTTTTTCCTCAGATACCAGAATTTCAGCTTCCCGAATAATCCGATTTTACCATTGAAATGCTTCAATATTTCGTTAACATCCGGAATCATTACAAGAAATGCGATGGGCGTATCATTATAATAGGCATACCATATAAACTCTTCTACCAGGATAGGCCTTAGCTCCTCCAACGATTTACGCAACACATCCGGCTCAATGGGTGTAAAATTTTCGTGAAACTGCCAGCCATCATCGTAAATCTCTTTAAAATCGCTGATGAATTTATCACTCTCTTTCCAGTTGAAGTGTCTGAATGAATATCCCGGCCGCTGCCTTACCCAGTCAGCGATATTCCAGAACCTTTCGGGAAAGGGCTTGGCAAGGTCAAGGTGATTGGTAACCTGGTCAAAATAAGGCATGAAACCATACGATTCAAAGAATTCACGGTAGTAAGGGCGATGGTAGTTCATGCCAAAGCTTGGGTGGGTAAACCCTTCAACCAGCAGTCCCCAGAAGTTATCATTTTCGCCGAAGTTGACGGGGCCGTCCATGGCTTCCATGCCTCGTTGGGTTAACCAGTGCTTGCAATGATCAAATAAATGGAAAGCCGCTGCCTTGTTATTGATGCACTCAAAAAATCCCATCCCACCGGTAGGCTGATCAAAATTAAAGGCTTTTTTGCGGTTGATAAAAGCTGCCACCCTTCCAATTGGTTCGCCCTGATCATTGTAAAGCACCCAACGTGAAGCTTCACCATGAGAGAAGAACACATTTGTTGCAGGATTAAAAACATCCTCAATCATTTTATCGAGTGGGCAGATCCAGAATTTGTCGTCCTTGTATATCCTCCTGGCAACTTCGAGGAATTCATGGGCCAGTTTTTTATCAGTAACTTCTTTCAGGATCATCGTGAAGGGCTTCTTTTACAAAACTGCAAATGTAGAGAGATTTGCAGGAAGAATACAATACAATCAGACACCGCATTCCCATAGCTGGTTAAAAAGGACTCAGGGCGCAGGGCTCAGGGCGCAGGGCAAAGGGCTCAGGGCGCAGGGCAAAGGGCGCAGGGCAAAGGGCAAAGGGCGCAGGGCGCAGGGCGCAGAGCGCAGAGCTCAGGGCTCAGGGCAAAGGGCGCAGGGCAAAGGGCAAAGGGCGCAGGGCTCAGGGCTCAGGGCAAAGGGCAAAGGGCTCAGGGCGCAGGGCTCAGGGCGCAGGGCAAAGAGAATGGGGCATGGAAGGAACCGTCCCTCGTCCCATTTTCACATCTTATTTTTTCCCCTTTGTCTCCCATTCTCCTTGTCTCCTTGTCATATACTTAGAAGTATGACTTTCAACCGAAGGAACCGTCCATCGCCCCTACTTGGCTCAGGGCGCAGGGCGCAGGGCAAAGGGCGCAGGGCGCAGGGCAGAGAGCATGGGGCATGGGGCATGGCGGGGTTTCGTCCCTTTTTTCTCCTTGTCTCCCATTCTCCTTGTCTCCTTGTCATATACTTAGAAGTATGACTTTCAACCGAAGGAACCGCCTCCCCCTTTTTTCCCCTTTTCTCCTTATCACTCACTTAGAAGTAAGACTTTCTAAACAAAGCCGCGTCTGACTTTATAAAACTTAAGTCCCTGCAAAGAACAATTGCTTATTTTTGCTGCACACAACTCTGACTAAACTGTGAAGCGCTTATACCTGCTCCTGCTCAGGTCATACCTTGGCCCGCTGATCCTGACTTTCTTCATCGCCCTGTTTATACTGGTGATGCAGTTTTTGTGGAAATACATCGACGATCTGGTGGGCAAAGGCCTTCAATGGCATGTTATAGGGCAGCTTCTGTTTTACGCCTCCGCTACTTTTGTCCCGCTGGCCTTGCCCTTATCAATCCTCCTTTCATCATTGATGACTTTCGGGAACCTCGGTGAACGCTATGAACTGGTAGCCATTAAATCGGCCGGCATATCGCTGAGTACCGTGATGCGTCCGCTGGTAGTACTTTCCGTTTTGATCAGCATTTTTGCCTTTTTCTTTTCCAATAATATCCTTCCCGTTGCCAACTTAAAATTCAAGTCCATCCTTTACGATGTCCGGCAGCAGAAACTGGCGTTGAACATCAGGGAAGGGATTTTTTACAATGGTATTGACGGCTATGTGATGCGGATTGGACAAAAAGGGGAAGACGGGGTTACCATCCGCGATGTTATGATCTACGACCATACTTCAAGAATGGGCAATACAACAGTCACCAGGGCCGATTCGGGTAAAATGATTCAAAGCACTGACGGCAATTTGCTTGAGTTGATTCTTTACAGCGGGTATAATTATGATGAAAAAGCCGAAAAGAAAAGCGATACCCGCCGCCCATTTCAGCGAACCTACTTTGCCGAGCAATACCGGAAATTTGACCTTTCGCAGTTTAAAATGATGCGCACCAACGAGGCCTTGTTCCGCAATCATTACCAGATGCTGAACCTCAAACAGTTGACGACTTCGGAAGACTCCCTAAAGAAGGAAATCACCAATCGCCGTGAAGGTTTGCAACGGAGTATCGAACTCAGTTATCATTTTAATACCCAAATCGATTCAGGAAGTATTAAAATAGCTGAAAAACCGGATTCGATGAATACCCAGGCCCTTTTTGCGCTTAAGGATTTAAACAGGGAAGACTTGCTGAAAGCTTTTGAGATGTCGGTAAACTCGGCCAGAAGCGCCCGCAACAATGTTGAATATGTACGCAACGATCTGAAGGAAAGGGAAGTACTTCTTTATAAACACGAAGTGGAATGGCATCGTAAATTCACATTGTCGTTTGCCTGCCTGGTGCTTTTCTTTATCGGTGCCCCGCTTGGCGCCATTATCCGTAAAGGCGGCCTTGGGCTTCCGCTGGTGATTTCAATCGTTTTCTTCGTCATTTACCACGTACTCTCCATGACCGGTGAAAAGTCGGTGAAAGCGGGCCAGCTTGATGCCATTTATGGAATGTGGCTCTCCTCGGTGGTATTTTTACCTCTCGGGGTCATCCTTACGAGGAAGGCAACCACCGATTCACCTTTATTTGATCCGGATGTCTGGAAACGGTTTTTTGCAGGCAGATTTAAAAAAACATTAAAACCAGAAAAAGAGCAGCAAAACTTAACGGAAGAATGAAAATACTGCTTCTCTGCAATAAATCGCCCTGGCCTCCGCTCGAAGGAGGCCCCATCGCGATGAATGCGATGGTAACCGGGTTGCTTAAAGCAGGGCATCAGGTTAAGGTGCTTGCCATCAACAGCAATAAATACAAAACTGACCTGCTATCTGTTCCGGAAGATTACAGCATGCAAACCGGGTTCGAAACAGTTTATATTGACCTCTCAATAAAACCATGGTCAGCCCTGCTGAACCTGATAAAAGGAAATTCCTATCATGTGGAGCGGTTCATTACAAAACAATTTACCAACACACTAACCGCTATCCTGAAAAGAGAAGTGTTCGACATTATTCAGTTCGAAACACTCTTTACATCGCCATACCTTCCGTTAATCCGTCGTTTATCAATGGCAAAAGTCATTTTACGGTCGCACAACATCGAACATCTGCTCTGGGAAAGGATAGCCGCCGGATGCCGTAACCCTTTAAAAAAATTTTACCTGAATCATCTGGCCGGCACCCTGAAACAATTTGAGCTAAAAATACTGAATCAGGTAGATGGTATTGTCGCCATTACTGAAAAAGATGCTGAATTTTTCAGGCAGGCTGCTCCCGAAACCCCGGTAATGGCAATCCCTTTTGGAATTGATACCCGGGAGGATGCACCGCATTTGAAAGTGCCAACTTTGATAAGCCATCCAACCCTGTTCCACCTGGGTTCAATGAACTGGATACCAAATCAGGAGGGCATCAGATGGTTTATCCGGAAAGTCTGGCCAAAGGTATATGCAAAGTATCCGGAAGTAAAGTTTCACCTTGCCGGCCGCGGGATGCCTTTGTGGCTGAAAAACCTCAGGGTCCCCGGAATTGTGATTGATGGTGAAGTGCCCGATGCCCGGGCTTACATGCAGTCGCACAGCATCATGATAGTTCCTTTGTTCTCGGGCAGCGGCATCAGGATAAAAATCATAGAGGGTATGTTAGCCGGAAAGGCAATTATTACCACAACGATCGGTGCTGAAGGAATTGCATATAAGGATGGTGTTAACTTATTGATAGCAAACAATGTTGAAGGTTATATTCATGAAATTGAAAAATGCCTGAAAACGCCTTCGCTGATTGAAGAGCTTGGACAAAATGCGCAGGAACTGGTAATAAAAATTCATGATAATGATAGATTAATGCAAAAAATTTCAGATTTTTACCTGAAGATTCAACATTGATCAATTTTTTTACCTTTGCAGGTAAAGATTTTTAATACTTAAGTCAGCTCCAAAAAGTCAAAAAAAAAAAGATTAGACACCAAAACGCCAGGACACCAATCCTGCTTAAATGCTCAGGCAGGCAGGTTGTACGAAATATTGTTTTTCATCTTATTGAAATTGGTAATTTTTAGTGTTTTAGTGACTTGGTGTCATATTTTTAGTTTTGGGATCGGACTCAATTCTTAATTTGATTTTTACAAATCCAAAGGCAAAACCGGCAAATGAAACTTCTGGTGATTTTACCCCGATTTCCTTACCCTATTGAAAAAGGGGATAAACTGCGTGCTTTTCACCAGATAAGGCTTCTTTCCCAATCGTTCGAAATTTCATTGGTAACCATCAGTCACAGCAAAATAAAACAAGCCGATATTGATAAGGTTAAGCCCTATTGCAAGTCGATAACCATTATCAGACAGCGATGGATATCCGTTGCAGTCAACCTGCTTAAAGCGCTTTTCAAAGGCTGGCCCCTGCAGGCTGGTTATTATTACAGCAGACATGCGCAGCGGCGCATCGACAAGCTTATTGAAAACAGAAACCCTGACCGTTTGTATTGCCAGTTGCTGCGGACCGCTGCTTATGCCCAAAACTTCAAAGGCCCAAAAACGCTTGATTATCAGGATGTTTTTTCGAAAGGAATTGAAAGAAGGATCCCGACAGCAAGCTACCTGATGAAGCCATTGCTAAAACTCGAATACCAGCGTTTGCAGCGTTACGAAAAAAATCTATTTAACCAGTTCGACCATAAAACCATCATATCGCTTCCCGACAGGGATTATATAATGCATCCTGAACGTGAAAAGATCGTGATAGTACCCAATGGCGTTGACCGGAAGTACTTTAGTCCCGGCAAAAGCACGATGACCCACGAACTGATTTTTACAGGCAATATGGGCTACCCTCCCAATGTGGATTGCGCCGAGTATCTGGTTAACAAGGTACTACCAATCATTCACCGCACACACCCCAACACAAGAATAATGCTTGCAGGAGCATCGCCACATGCTAAAGTAAAAGCCCTGGCTTCTGATAAAGTTACAGTAACTGGCTGGGTGGATGATATCCGTACCTGTTATTCGGGCGCTATTATATTTTTAGCTCCAATGCAAATAGGAACCGGATTACAGAATAAACTTCTGGAAGCCATGTCTATGCGTCTTCCATGCATTACCTCTTCGCTATGCAATGCGGCATTGGGCGCTGCCGACGGGACAGACATCCTGGTTGGCGATAATCCACAACAAGTGGCAAATCACGCTGTAACATTACTCAACGATCCTTCGCTCAGGCTTAAGATTGCCGAAAATGGCTTTTATTTCTCAAGGAGAAATTACAGTTGGGAAAGCGCTACGGAAAAGTTGGCAGAATTAATAAGAAAAAATTGATCCGGTTTCTTAACATAAGGTTTAGGATAATTTTAAAAAACAGGCTGCACCCGTTACAAATTGAAGAAAAACGAATAAATCAGAAGCCAGACAAGAAAAAATGACGAACAGAATATCTGCAAGGCCTCCTCTGCTATTACTGATTTTTCTATGCTTTTGCGTATCCGCGTTATCATTAAAAGGCCAAAAACCAGAAAAAACAAACGTCAGGGAATTGAACACAAAAGTTTCAGAAATGCTGGAACACTCGCCGGATAAAGCATTGACCCTTGCCTATGAGGTGTTGAAACTGGCCAATGAAGCCCTGGCGCTGAGCAATGAGACTAAAAATAAAGCAGAAAAAGCAACGGCACTTAAAAATCTGGGGGTTGCACACTACTACCTTGCGAATTACCGTCAATCACTAGAGTATTATGAGCAGTCATTGCTGATTTATAAGCAGATAAAAGATGAAGATGGCATCGGAAGTGTTCTTAATAACTCGGGATTGAACCTTGAAATGCAGGGCGACTTCTCGGGAGCGCTCAAGCGTTATCTTGAAGCGTCAACAATTTTTTCCAAATCCGAAGCAAGCGAGAAATTAGCCCTATCCTATACCAACCTGGGAAATGTTTATTACACACTCGGGCGTTTCGACAAAGCACTTGATTACCTCAGCCAGGCATTGAAGATTCACGAACAAACTGGCGACAGCATCGGATTGTCGAAGTCATATAACAACATCGGAAACATATTTCTCAGCCTCAAAGATTATAAAATTGCTGCCGGGTATTACCACAAGGCTGAAAACATAAACAAGCGCCAGAACAACCTGCGGAGCCTTTCAACCAGCTATAATAACCTGGGGATCGCCATGCAGGGAATGGGAAATATAAAGGAAGCACTGGAATACAACAGGGTTTCAATTGAAACAGCCCGCCGTGTCAACGATCAGGCCGGAATCATCGCAAGCCTCTTAAACATAGGCAATATTTACCAGGACCAGGGAGAATATACACAGTCGCTGATCAATTACAAGGAAGCGCTGCGGCTTTCGAACAGCAACCGCGATGGCTACCTTCATGCATCCATATTAACCAGCCTTGGCGGACTCCGAATAAAACAAAAAGAGCTCGATGAAGCGATTTCATTGTTGAATGAAGCACTCAGCTTTGCAGAAAAATCGGGTTCATCAATTCTGCTTCAGGAAATTTATGCCAATCTGGCAGATGCCTG
This sequence comes from Bacteroidales bacterium, assembly GCA_038325075.1. Lineage (GTDB taxonomy): Bacteria > Bacteroidota > Bacteroidia > Bacteroidales > Lentimicrobiaceae > Lentimicrobium. The sequence continues at coordinate 10,145 of JBBQIQ010000001.1, forward strand.
GGAAGCAAAAGGCGATTACAAAAGAGCTTTTAATTTTCTGACTAAGTACCAGTCGAATTCTGACAGTATTTACAATCTCGAAAGCAGTGAAAGGTTAAATTTACTCAGGGTTAGTTTTGAATCGGAACAAACCGAACGCGACAATCAGTTGCTCCGGCAGCAAAATATCTTCAGTCAACTGGCGCTCAAAAGACAACAAATCATCAGAAACCTTCTGATCGCAATTTCTATCATAATTATTGTCTTCTCCACATTCCTGTTCTCCCTTTACCAGGGTAAAAAGAAGAAAAACGAACTTCTGGCCGAACGCAATGAGCAAATCATCATACAAAAGGAGGAACTCAATCTGCTCTACAAAGAACAATACAAACAAAATGAGACAAAGAACAAGTTTTTCAGCATTATAGCCCATGATCTTAAATCACCTTTCCAATCGATATTAGGCTTTTCAGAATTACTAAGTTCTGAATATGAATATCTTACAGAAGAGCAGCGAAAGGAAGCTGCAATCAATATTCTGAATGTATCGAACGATACCTACCGTTTGATCGAAAATCTTCTTGAATGGGGCCGGACACAAACAGGCGCTGTAAGGGCAGTTTTTAAATCATTTAATGTACGTGATCTCGTGTTTGAAACTCTTCCTGTATTTCAGGCGCCTTTGAAAAAGAAAAATATTGAATTAACCTATGATCTTCCCCCATTATTGCATGCATGGGCCGATTCTGATATGATTATGGCTGCATTGAGAAATATTATCTCGAATGCCATAAAATTTACGCCACCCGGAGGCAACATTCATCTGAGTTCAATCCAGACTGACGATATGGTAAAACTATCTGTCAGAGACAATGGCACAGGTATGGAACCTGAGATTCTTGAACGCCTGTTTACTTTTGACCCTAAGGTGCAACGGTCAGGAACCCTGGGTGAGCGCGGCACCGGACTTGGACTCGCCCTATGCCTTGAATTTATGGAACTGAACCATGGAATGATCAAAGTGGACAGCGAACCGGGCAAAGGCAGCACTTTCACCATCCTGATGCAACCAGTTAACCGGAGAACCCGCGATTAACCAACGCCACTCCTTCCTGTTTTCCAACATTCGTTTTCCCGGTTTCTGAAATGAAACTTCAAAATTGCGTATGTTTGCGTAAAGAAATCCTGAAAATGGCAGACGATAAAAAAATTATTTTTTCAATGGTTGGTGTGGGCAAGGTTGTTCCTGTTAACCGACAGATAATCAAGAATATATATCTTTCATTCTATTATGGTGCCAAGATTGGTATCATTGGACTAAACGGTTCCGGAAAGTCAACTTTATTGAAAATTATTGCCGGCGTTGAGAAATCATTCACCGGTGATGTTGTCTTTTCACCCGGTTATTCTGTTGGATTGCTCGAGCAGGAACCTCAGCTCGACAACACCAAAACGGTGAGGGAGGTTGTTGAAGAAGGCGTTGCTGAAACGGTTAAATTGCTGAAAGACTATGAAACGGTAAACAACCGTTTTTCGGAGCCTTTGAGCGACGACGAAATGAACGCGCTCATCGAAGAGCAGGGAAGGCTGACTGAACTGCTCGACCAGCACAATGCCTGGGAACTTGACACCCGCCTGGAGCGCGCCATGGATGCCCTGAGATGTCCCGATCCGGAGCAACCGGTTCTGAATCTTTCGGGTGGTGAGCGGCGCAGGGTTGCTCTTTGTCGTCTTCTGCTTCAGGAACCTGACATTCTTTTACTTGATGAACCGACCAACCACCTTGATGCCGAAAGCATTGACTGGCTTGAGCAACACCTAAGGCAATACAAAGGCACGGTAATCGCAGTTACCCACGACCGCTATTTTCTCGATAATGTGGCTGGCTGGATTCTCGAACTCGACCGGGGCGAAGGAATTCCCTGGAAAGGAAATTACACCTCATGGCTCGAACAAAAGTCGAACCGGCTCGCCATGGAAGAAAAATCGGAAAGCAAGCGCCGGAAAACCCTTGAACGTGAACTTGAATGGGTAAGAATGGCTCCAAAAGCCCGTCATGCCAAATCAAAAGCCAGGCTGGCCTCATACGACCGTATGATGAGCGAAGACACCAAACAGAAAGAAGAGAAACTCGAAATATTTATTCCAAACGGCCCGCGTTTGGGCAACAAAGTGATTGAGGTAAAAGACATTTCAAAGGCTTATGGCGATAAACTCCTTTTCGAAAATCTCAGTTTTAGCCTGCCGCCTGCCGGTATCGTAGGGATTATTGGGCCAAACGGAGCAGGAAAAACAACCCTTTTCAGGCTTATCATGGGCCTCGAAAAACCTGATTCCGGCGAATTTGCGGTCGGCGAAACGGTTAAACTCGGCTATATTGACCAGGCACATACCGACATCGATCCCGAAAAATCGGTTTGGGAGGTCATTTCCGAAGGAAACGAAAACCTGCAGTTAGGTGGCAAACTGTTTAACTCAAGGGCTTATGTAGCCCGGTTCAATTTCAGTGGTGCCGATCAGGGTAAAAAATCCGGTGTACTTTCCGGTGGTGAGCGCAACCGCATGCACCTGGCACTGACCCTGAGATCAGAAGCCAATGTGCTGCTGCTCGATGAGCCAACCAATGATATTGATGTAAATACCCTCAGGGCACTGGAAGAAGGTCTTGAGAACTTTGCCGGCTGCGCTGTGGTCATCTCGCACGACCGCTGGTTCCTCGACCGTGTGGCTACCCATATTCTGGCTTTTGAAGGCGATTCGCAGGTTGCATTCTTCGAAGGAGGCTATACCGAATACGAAGAAAACAGAAAAAAACGCACCGGGGATACTGAGCCTCACCGCATCCGTTATAAAAAACTCAAGGTATAATGAGCAATCAACTTTATGCTGTAATCACCGGTGATATCATAAGGTCGTCAAAGCTTTCCACCGTGGAACTAACCCAACTTCCCGCAGTTTTTGCTTCTGCTGTGCAACAAGTTGATAAAATCTGTAAACAACCTGATGGCACAACCAGGTTTAGTATCTTCAGGGGCGACAGTTTCCAGTTGCTGACTCCACCTGCCAGCGCCCTCAAAGCCCTGGTTCTGATTAAGGCTGAACTGCGGAAAGCCTACCCGAAAACACTTGCCAACGCAGTAGGTGCAAGAATTGCGATCGCACTGGGAACTGTCAGCCACATAGCACCCAACATTACCGAAAGCACCGGAGAAGCTTTCACCCTGAGTGGGCACCTGCTTGATACAATTCCTTATAACCGCCACACTGTTTTCGGATTTAACAACGGGGAGGTTGACAAGGAGTTGAATACAGCACTGGCGCTGGCCGATGAAATTACAGGTAAATGGACCACCTCCCAGGCTTCACTGGTTCCTTATCTTTTATCGGGCTTTACCCAGCAAGAGATAGCCATACAAACACAAAACAGCCAGCCGACAAGCCTTAGAAAAATCAAATCTATGGGTTGGTTGGGAATCAACGGTCTCCTGATCAGGTATGATGAGATTATTCAAATTATAGCATCATAATGCTATATTTTAATTTTATAGCATCCTAATGCTATATTTTAATTTTATAGCATCAAAATGCTATATTTTAAAATAATTGCTTCTGAATAGCATAAATCCATCGTTGGTTTTTTTTAAACTGATTGATCTGATATTTTAAAAACAAAACAAACAGTGATGTACCCTGAACCCCTGATCACCTCTGACGCTGTGGCTTTGTTTATCAGATTACTGATAGCTCACCTGGCCGGTGATTTTATTTTTCAGCAAAAATCGTGGGTTTTACACCGGGCTTCCAGGAAGTGGAAATCGGGCTACCTTTACGCTAACGCAGCGATTGTGGCTGTTTTGTCGTGGCTGCTGTCGGGTTATTTCAATATCTGGCTCATCCCGGTGCTGATTTTTATCGTGCATGCCGGCATCGACATTGCCAAATCCTACGCACCTGACAGAACAATGGTTTTTTCCATAGACCAGGGCCTTCACCTGGCAGCCACAATTTTTGCAACCTGGTTTTATCTGGATTACGCCGGAATATGCGAATATTATAGCTGGCTTTTTAATAATCTGGCTTTGTGGACTTATATAGCTGCATATTTATTGATTATGTGGCCAATGGGTATCTTTATTGCCATACTTACCCGAAAATGGCAGTTAGAAAGCGGGACCGTAGAAGGGTTAAAGGATGCCGGGCGGTACATCGGAATGCTTGAGCGAATTCTCATCCTGACATTTATTTTCATGGGGCAGTTTTCAGCCATCGGCTTTCTGGTGGCAGCCAAATCGGTACTGCGGTTTGGCGATATCCGCGACAATCACAACAGGAAAGGCGCTGAATATATTCTGATAGGCACCATGATCAGTTTTACGGCGGCCATATTCACAGGCTTGTTTGCTCATTGGCTATTAACCAATTTGTAGTGACCTGAGAATTTGAGAAATATATCGCTTTGCTCTGAATGACAGTATTTTACGGAATAGGACATGGGGTGGGAGTAAGCTCCGCTTCATCCCACCCCATGTCCTCCCCTTACTAAAAAGCAAATACTTGTCATTCAGAACGCAACGAAGTGAAGTGATGAATCTCTTTCATGTAGAAGAATTTTAATCGGTCACGACTGTACTGTAAACCAATATTCCCTATGATCAATATCGATGATAAGTTACTGGACCAGGTGATCCTAAAAGCCCGTAGTTCGCCCCGCCTGAGAATGAACCACAATTTCCATTCCGGCCCTGAAGATACGCTGCAGCGTATGCTCAATGCAATGGAACCGGGCACCTACCTGCGGCCCCACAAGCACGAAAACCCTGATAAAAGGGAAGTTTTCTTTGCCCTTCGCGGAAGACTCTGCGTCATCGAATTCAACGATGATGGCGAGGTTATTGACCACACCATCCTCGATGCCCGCAACGGCAGCTACGGTGCTGAAATTCCCGAACGCACCTGGCACAGTATTATTTCACTTGAAAGCGGTTCGGTGGCTTATGAGGTAAAAGACGGGCCATACACTCCCATAAACGATAAAAACTTCGCAACCTGGGCTCCTGAAGAAGGAAGCCCCAAGGTTAAAAACTACCTAAATCAGCTCATTGCAAAACTGGGCCTGAAGGTTGCATGATAGCAGCAATGCTATTCGGACAGTTGCATGTTCAAAGACATGAAAGAATTAGTTAATTTGCTTCCGAAATCAAAACACAACTTTTAACAAATTGAGAATAAATAATCTTAAATTTGCGATCTGACAATCAGAAATAAATGATACAATCAATACATATTAAAAACTTCAAATCATTAGTTGACCTTTCACTTGACCTGGGGACGTTCAATGTTCTGATAGGTGAAAATGGCTGCGGAAAAAGTAACATACTTGAAGCCGTTGCTTTTGGTGCGGCCGCAAGTGCCGACAAACTTGACTACGAATTCTTAGGAAGCAGAGGAATCAGGGTAACAAATCCTGAGTTTATGTTTTCAGCGTTTAACAATGGAACAGATAAAAATAAAATAGAAATTAATTTCAAAATTGATGATATCTTATTTCCTGAGATAAAATATGTTGTTTCAAACACCCAAGGCAATTCTAAAAAATGGATAAATGTTTCAAAGGAAGTAATAGGAAAGGCGGCAGGAGAAAAACTTGCTTCAATACTTTTTGAAAAAAATAAGAAGAAGCGTGAAATTGAGCTAAATGAATTCTTTAAAGGTAACGAGAAATACATAGTTTCCTTAGAGCAAATTGCAGAAGAAATTTCAGAAATAGCCGACAAAAAAGGTATGCAAGGTGAGAAATCAAAATTTTTCAATTTTATTTTTAGTCAATTTTTAAATGACCGCTATTCAAATGAAGCGATTTCAAATTATATAGTTTATTCTCCGGAACAAAGTAGTTTGAGAAGATTTGAAGACACTACTCAGATTTATCCGCTTGGAATAAAAGGAGAAGGACTGTTTCAATACCTGAAGGAACTTGCATTTAACAAGGAGAATAAGAAAACATTAAATGCCATCAAGCAAAATTTATTGCTACTTGATTGGTATGAGAGTTTTGACTTACCAGAAAACCTAATGAAGACCGAATTCTCTTTGAAAATTAAAGACAAATACTTGTTTTCAAATCTACAATACTTTGACCAAAGAAGTACGAATGAAGGTTTTTTGTTCTTACTTTTTTATTCAACACTTTTCATCTCAAAAAATACTCCTGCTTTCTTTGCAATTGACAATATTGATGCTTCATTCAATCCAAAGTTGTGCATGCAATTGATAAAAAATCTTGCAACACTAGCAAAGAAAAACAAAAAGCAAGTTATTGTTACAACTCATAATCCAGCAATACTTGACGGCCTTAATTTGAAAGATAATGACCAACGTTTGTTTGTTGTCAGACGAAATGACGAAGGACACACCCAAGCCAAACGCATTGAATTTAAAGCAGACAGGACAATGAAGTTATCAGAAGTGTGGACAAATGGTTTCATTGGCGGATTGCCCGAGAATTTTTAATGAACTTAAACTCAGTTTTCTAAAAGATGAAGTTTGCATTAATAACAGAAGGGCCTTCTGAACACAGAATAATTAAGCACATCATTGCTAAATTTTTCAAAGACCAGGAACCTGAAATAAATCAAATTCAACCAAAAATTATTAATGAAAAGCAGAAAACAACAGGGGAGTGGAATGAAGTTTTAAAGTATTGTGAAAGAGCTGAACTCAAAGACATTCTTATTGAGAATAATTTCCTGATAATTCAGATTGATACAGACCAATCGCAAATAAAACCTTTCGATATTAGTCACACAAAACAAGATGCAGATTCAAAAGCAGTCGTTATCAAAACAATTGACGAATTATATGTTGATGTAGTTGAAAAATTAAAAAGATTAATCAAGCCCGAAATATTGGCAACACATAACGATAAAATTTTCTTCGCAATTTGCATACACTCGATTGAATGTTGGCTTCTACCTCTGTATTATACCAGCAACCATAAATCTGATACAAGAAATTGCCTTAGAACTTTGAACACAGAACTTCGCAGACAAAATATTGATACAATTCCTACGAAGGATAAAAACAATCATAAAGGCATCAGGACATACGAAACAATCTTACGTGACTGGAAAAGGAAGCAAGATATATTAAATTCGGCCCAGCACAATCCTGCTTTTAAAAGATTTACCGACTCATTAAAAGTCATTGAAGTTACAGGCGACCAGACAAATTTTACTAACTGTTAACTTAAAATGACGGAGCATAGGAAGAACGGAAGCACAGTAGATATCAAAACCTACCAGGTTCAGTAGTTAAATAAAGCTTTGTTTTACTATCAAATTTTTAGCCTGACTGTCGGAGAATCGCTCCGAAATCACCACCTTCGGGTAGCTGCAAAACAAAATTGCTTAATTTTGCCCGGCTTTAACCAAACCCGTTCCTGTTATCAGGTCAAAGGGAAAAATGTTAACGTCAACAGCAATGAGTAATCAGAAACCTTCTATCCCCAAAGGAACGCGCGACTTCTCCCCCATCGAGATGAACCGCCGCAACTATATTTTTAAAACCATCCGCCAGGTTTTCGAACGCTTCGGTTACCAACCCATCGAAACACCGGCCATGGAAAATCTTACGACTTTGTTGGGAAAATATGGTGAAGAAGGCGACAAACTTTTATTCAGAATCCTGAATTCAGGCGATTTTCTGTCGGGCGTTCAGGCAAATGAACTTTCCGAAAACAATGCGGGAAAACTTGCCGGAAAGATTTCAGAAAAAGGACTGCGCTATGACCTGACCGTGCCCTTTGCCAGGTACGTAGTCCAGCACCGCAACGAAATAACCTTCCCTTTCAAGCGCTACCAGCTTCAGCCGGTTTGGCGCGCCGACCGCCCACAGAAAGGCCGATACCGCGAATTTTACCAGTGCGATGCCGATGTTATCGGGTCAGATTCCCTGCTCAATGAAGCCGAATTGTTGCTGATGTCCGATCAGATTTTCGAAAGCCTGGGCATTCAGATCGTGATAAAACTCAATAACCGAAAAATCCTTTCAGGAATAGCCGAAATCATCGGCCATGCCGATAAAATCACCGATATTACCGTGGCCATCGACAAGCTCGATAAAATCGGCCCCGAAAAAGTAAATGAGGAATTGGCCGAACGGGGACTGGATGCCAAAGCAATAGCCAAATTGCAACCCATAATCAATTTACAGGGCAGTAATGCAGAAAAACTGGCTCAGATCAGCCAGGTGTTGGCCGCGTCAACTGAGGGGTTGAAGGGAATATCGGAAATCTCTGAAATCCTGAAAATGGCTGAAATCATGGAGATTAAGAGTCCAGTTGAGCTTGACCTTACCCTGGCCCGGGGACTCAACTATTACACCGGTGCCATCATCGAGGTTAAAGCAGCCGATGTAGCCATGGGAAGCATCTGTGGCGGCGGCCGCTACGACAACCTTACCGGAATATTCGGCCTTCCGGGAATATCGGGTGTTGGCATTTCCTTTGGTGCCGACCGGATTTACGATGTGATGAATGAACTAAATATTTTTCCTCAGGAAACAGCTTCTTCAACCAGGGTGCTTTTTGTAAATTTTGGGGGTGAAGAAGAAGCCCTTTGCCTGAAACTGGCTTCTGAACTGCGCAAAAACGGAATCAATACCGAACTATTCCCCGAAAACACAAAAATAAAAAAGCAGTTCTCATACGCCGACAGCAAACAAATACCGTTTGTTGTCATTATTGGCGAAAGTGAAAGACTTAACGATGAATGTGTGATCAAAAATATGAAAACCGGAGATCAGATAACGACTACTCCTGAACAAATCCTTCAATTCATCAATGCCCAATGACTTGAAATGAAAAAAGTTTAAAGTCTAAAGTAAAAAGTCTAAAGTTAAGATTCAGATACAACTACTTACTACTTGAAACCGACATCCGACATCCGACATCCGACCTCCGACCTCCGACATCCGACCTCCGACTTCCGGCCTCCGACTTCTTACTTCTTACTTCCTACTTCCTACTTCTTACTTCTTACTTCCTACTTCTTACTTCTTACTTCCTACTTCCAACTTCAGTTATTCCAACTTAATTAACAAACAGCACGATTCATCGATTATAAAACCAACTAACTTACTTACCATGAATACATTTGCCATTAGTACACAACCGCTGGATTTTGAAATTATTGAAGAAATACTTTACAATAACACCCGGCTCATTCTTTCGGATGAAGCTAAAGCCAAAATTCAGCATTGCAGGCAGTATCTCGACAACAAACTCGAAAACCAAAGTGAACCCATTTATGGGATTACTACCGGATTTGGCTCGTTGTGCAATATACAGATTTCGACCAAAGATCTGCAAAAACTTCAGGAAAATTTGGTTATGTCTCATGCCTGCGGAACGGGATCAGAAGTTAACAGCACCATCGTTAAACTGATGTTATTGCTGAAAGCCCATGCGCTTTCGTCGGGTAACTCAGGGGTTCAGGTCAGTACAGTCGAGAGGCTGCTCGACCTTTACAACAACGATGTTTTGCCTGTAATTTATGAGCAAGGCTCGCTGGGGGCTTCGGGCGACCTGGCCCCGCTGGCCCACTTAAGCCTTCCGCTGATCGGCATGGGAGAAGTTCGCTGGCAGGGAAAAATTTATCCGGCTAAGAAAATCCTGAAGCAATTCGGATGGCAACCGTTGGAACTTCACTCAAAGGAGGGGCTGGCCCTGCTGAACGGAACACAGTTTATGAGTGCCCATGCCGTCTATATCCTTCTGAAAGCCAACAAACTGGCAAAGCTGGCCGACATCACCGGCTCAATTTCAATCGAAGCCTACAATTGTCGTATCGATCCTTTCCTTGAACAACTGCATACCATCAGGCCACATGCCGGCCAGATTGAAACAGCGGCCAACATCAGGAATATTCTGAATGGAAGCAAACTTATCACCAAAGAAGGGAAAAAAGTGCAGGACCCTTACTCATTCCGCTGCATACCTCAGGTACATGGGGCAGTTAAAGATACCATCAGGTATGCCTCTTCAGTCGTATTGACCGAAATAAATGCGGTAACCGACAACCCGACCATCTTTCCGGACGAAGACCTCGTTTTGTCAGGGGGTAACTTTCATGGCGAACCATTGGCTTTTGTCCTTGATTTTCTGGCGATTGCCCTTGCTGAGCAGGGAAATATTGCCGAACGGCGTGTTTACCGGCTGATTGCCGGACAAAGGGGGCTTCCTGAGTTTCTGGTTGCCAATCCCGGTCTGAATTCCGGTTTTATGATCCCGCAATACACGGCCGCCAGCATTGTAAGCCAGAACAAACAATTAGCCACCCCTGCATCGGTCGATTCAATCACCTCGTCGAATGAGCAGGAAGACCATGTAAGCATGGGGGCCAATGCAGCGACTAAAACCTTACGCGTGGTGAACAATCTTGAACGGATTCTCGCCATTGAACTTTTCGCCGCAACTCAGGCACTCGATTTCAGGGAAGCTTCCGAAACATCGCCCTTCCTCAATGCTTTTATTTCAGAATACAGAGGCGTGGTGCCGTTTATTAAAAACGATAAGATAATGTACACCGAACTACAGAAAACCATTGAATTTATTCAGAATGTAAGGTTCGATTTTCCGGAATAAATTATTATCAAATAGGTATGGATACGACATAGGTAGGGACACGACATGTCGTGTCCCTTGCCTATTGGAAAAATCCTTGTCCGCAACGTTGAAACATGCCGTGTCCCTACCCATTAGGAAACATTTTAGATTCGCCATTTTCCGACCCGACTACCAGAATAAAAAACATTTCGATTTTCTTTGTGGATTCCGTCCTTTTCCATTCCTTTGACGCATTCAAAAAAAACACAAACACCCGGAGGTATTATGACACTGATTATTAAAGGAAGCGGATTGACCATTGAAGATGTGGTTGATGTTGCCCGTAATGGCAAAGAAGTTGACCTTCACCCGGAAGCCATGCAACGGATACGTGTATGCAGGGATATGCTTGAGCGCAAAATTTTAGCCGGTGAAATAATGTATGGTGTCAATACCGGGATTGGAGAATTTTCAGAAGTTGTACTCAACGATGACCAGGTCAAAGATTTTCAGAAATACCTGATATACAATCATGCTGCTGGTATTGGCGACCCCATGCCCCTGGAGCATGTCCGGGGTGCGATGCTGGGCCGGATCAATGTGCACGCCCATGGCAATTCCGGCGTAAGGCCCGAAATTACCATGACCCTGATCGAAATGCTGAATAAGGGAGTAACGCCTTATGTCTGCCAGAAAGGTTCAGTGGGTGCCTGTGGTGATCTGGCGCCCATGTCTCAGATAGCTTTGTTAATGATGGGCGAAGGCAAAGCCTATTATAAAGGCAAGCTGCTCGATGGCAAAGAAGCGATGGACAAAGCCGGAATCTCTATTCCAGGCCTGCAGGCACGCGACGGGTTGGCTACCATCAATGGCAGCAATGTGCTTACTGCCATGAGCGCCATTTTTCTGTTCGATGCCAACAACTGGTTGAAGCAGGCAGAAATAGCAACCGCCATGTCGCTGGAAGCTTTAAAGGCCAATATGAAACCTTACCTGCCCAGGCTGCATGAAGTGCGTGGGTTTGCAGGTGCTGTGCGCTCGGCAGCAGCCATAATAAAGCTCGTTTCGGGTGGCGACCTCGCCGAAGGTCATGTAAAATGCAAGGTTCAGGATGCCTACAGCATGCGCTCAACCCCGCAGGTAATTGGTGCGGCTCACGATGCCCTTGCTTACGCCCGTTCACAGGTAGAAATAGAATTAAACGGTGTTGGCGATAACCCGATTTTCTTCCCTGAAGAAGACCTGCAATTATCGGGTGCCAATTTCCAGGGATCACCCGTAGCGGTACCTATGGATATGGCCGGATATGTTATTACAATGGTAAGCGTTTTAAGCGAACGCCGCATGAACCGGCTCAATAACCCTGCACTCAGTGTTGGCCTGCCCGCATTTCTTACCAAAGGTGCCGGCATGTTTTCAGGCCTTATGCTGAGCCAGTACACTGCTGATATGCAGATTGTTGAGCAGCGTATCCTTTCAGCCCCGGCATGTATTCAATCCATACCCGCTGCTGCCGATCAGGAAGACTTCGTTTCGATGGGAATGAATACTGCCCTTAAAAACAACCAGATATTGGATAATGCTTATGGAATTCTGGGCATAGAATTTATGGCTGCCGCACAGGCTCTTGATTTCCGCGAGTATAAATTTGGGGCCGGAGTTACCAAAGCAAAAGAGGTTATCAGAAGACACGTCGAATTCCTTGACATCGACCGACCGCTTTACGCTGACCACAACGCTATGAAGGAACTGGTAAAATCATGCGAAATTCTTGCTGAAGTAGAAGCGATTATCGGTAAACTTGGATAAATGAATCGCCTTAAAGGATATACAACAATCCTGTAAGGTAAAACAAAATTTAGAGTCTGTTTAAATTGTATGTTTTTTTCAGTAGTGTCCGACTAAATATTGAAAACAATGCAAACAGAGGTTGAGATTCCTCACTTCGTTTGGAAAGACAATTAGTTAGCATTTTTAAGGAGGGAGTTGGCGGCGGCTGCGCCACCGCCAACCCCCTCCCCACAATCTAACAATAGAACGCCCGGTCATTCCGAACGAAGTGAGGACCCGACCAAAGGGAGCTCACCGAAGGTAATCTCCTAATAGTTTATCGGACACAACTGATTTTTTTTCATTAGGCCCGTCCTTCAGGGCGGGCCTGGAAATAAACATCAAACCCAGGGGCAAAATCCTGAAAAATTTGTAAATTCATAATAAATTTTTCAGGATTTTGCCACCTTCTGTAATTAATTTATTGAAGCCCGCCCTGAAGGACGGGTCTATGCATAGAGTTTAACAAAATTTAAACAGTCTTATAATGGACGAACCCAAAACTGAAACTACAGCAACCCAACCAATCAACGGCAAAAGGCCACCCGGGCTCACATTTCTGTGTATCCTGACGTTTATCGGCAGCGGGATATCAGCAATTTCATCGCTTTTTGTGGCAGCGGCCTATAATCTGATTCCGGAAGCAGTAAAGCAATCCCCGCTTCAGGATGCTGAAGCAGTGCTAAACCTGATCAGAAGTGCCGGGCCTGATTTCTTCGCAATCATGGGCATTCTTTACCTGATTTCACTGGCAGGGGCAATTATGATGTTTAAACTCAAAAGAAATGGTTTCCATATCTACACAACAGCTCAGTTAGCCATGCTGATTTTACCTTTATTGATGATCGATGGGTTTGTTATTCCTGTGTCGAACCTGCTCCTCACCGGATCTTTTGTACTGGCTTATGCTGTTAATATCAGAATAATGCGCTGAAATTGCCCTGTTTTAGAGCATTTTGTTAACAATATTTATTTTTTTTCAACAAATATTGACTTTTACAACCATTTATCCCTACTTTAGCGCAATTCAACCACACTATACAACCTTGGTAAAAGACCTGCGAACTAATTTTCAGCAATCTGACAGACCAAATTTGCACAAAGTTGCAAAGCGGGTTTTTGTTCCTGTAAATCGAGCTGGTTGCAGTAAGCTTTCTGTCTTTACCTTTATCAACCAGTTTTTGATTCCAACACAATCATCTAGTTTTACTTCCTTTTCTATAATTGCTCAACATCAACCATCTTTGGCATGAATTCCCGGTTTTTTTGAATCCGGTATTTTAAAGCAGGATTTGCATTTTAATTATTGATGTTTGTCGTTTCCATTTACCTGTTTATTTGTATTACTTCTTACAACTCAATTGATTGATCGTCAAATGAAGTCAACTTGAATACTTATGACCTTAACCAAACAATCATATTTCATAACCAACAACCAATCAGCGCAGAAAGGAGGACTAATAACGAAATAACACTACAAGAGATTAATATCTTGAACATAACCAAATATTGATTTTACACACCAAAAACACACACTATGAGAAAAATTGGATTAATGCTTGCACTTCTTCTGTTTGCCGGGGTGCAGGTTATTCTGGCACAAACCACTGTCAAAGGAACAGTTACAAGTTCTGAAGACGGTAAGGGGATTCCTGGTGCCACAGTTGTCGTTAAAGGAACCCAAACAGGTGTCACAACCGACATGTCGGGAAACTACTCTTTGGCAGTACCAGCCAATGCCAAGGTTCTGGTCTTTTCATTCGTGGGGATGAAAGCCCAGGAAATTGAAATCGGTGGAAGGGCAACTGTAAATGTTTTACTGCAGCCCGAAGTCATGGACATAGAGGGTGTGGTTGTCACCGCACTCGGCATTTCCAGGGAGAAGAAATCCCTCGGTTATGCAACTCAGAACGTAAGTGGCGAAGATATGAACCGGGTAAAATCCGACAACTTTATCAACAGTCTTTCGGGTAAAGCTGCCGGGGTTCAGGTTAAAGCCAATAATAACATCGGTGGATCAACCAATGTAATTATCAGGGGTTCTTCCTCTCTTACAGGTAACAATCAGGCTTTGTTTGTTGTTGACGGTATTCCTGTTAATAATGACAATACCAACAACACCGGGCAGATTTCAGGTCGTTCCGGATATGACTATGGCAATGCAGCTTCAGATATCAATCCGAATGACATCGAAAGCATGAGCATTCTGAAAGGGGCTGCTGCTACGGCTCTATATGGATCAAGGGCTGCCAACGGGGTCATTATGATCACCACTAAAAAAGGCACCAGAAGCAAAACCAAAACACTGGGTGTTTCAATAAACTCGAACATCACAACCGGTTTTGTTGACAAAAGTACCTTCCCTAAATATCAGACCAATTATGGGGGCGGATATGGACCTTATTACAGCGAAGGTGACTACCCCGGTTTTGAGAACTATTATGATGTAAACGGTGATGGTGAAATCGACTTTAATGTTCCTACTTATGAGGATGCATCATTTGGCCAGAAATTTGACCCAGGTGTTTCAGTTTACCAATGGGATTCATATTTCCCCGCTTCGCCTAACTATCTGAAGCCCACTCCATGGGTAAATCCCGAAAACGGACCTATCTATTTCTTTGATAATTCCCTCTCGTTAACCAATAGTATTGAAATTGCCGGTGGCGGGGAAACATCTGATTTCAGGCTTTCCTATTCGAACCTCGATCAGAAAGGGATTATGCCCAACAGCCATCTGAAAAGAAATAATGTCCTTTTCACCGGCTCTTACGATGTTCTTAAAAACCTGAAGGTTACAGCTTCCGCAAACTATGTAAACACCAACGGACTTGGTCGTAACTCAACCGGATACAGCGATAACATCCTCTCCTCATTCAGGCAGTGGTCGCAAACCAATGTTGATTACAAGATGCAGCAGGACCTTTATGATCAGACAGAAGAAAACATCACATGGAACCCCAAAGCTCCGGATGATCTGACTCCTGCTTACTGGGACAATCCATACTGGGTTCGTTATAAAAATTATGAAACCGACAACCGCGACAGAGTCGTTGGATATCTGCAGGCCGACTGGAAACTGAATGATGATTTCAGCATAATGGGCCGTACGTCAATTGACAATTACAGCGAGTTACAGGAAGAAAGAAAGGCCATTGGCTCAGTTGCCGGTGAACTCGGTGTAGGCCGTAATGATGTAACATCAGGCTACTCAAGGTTTAACCGTACTTTTATGGAAACCAACATGGACCTTATGGGCAAGTATTACAAACACCTGAGCGATAACTTCAATCTGACCGCACTTGTCGGAACCAATATCCGTCGCGTGAAGATTGACCAGGTATTTGCGTCAACCGATGGAGGAATGATCGTACCTGACCTCTATTCGTTAAGCAACAGTATCAATCCAATGCTTAATCCTGAGGAGAGACTTCAGGAAATCGGTGTTAATGGTATATATGCCAGCGCTTCTCTTGGTTTTATGGATATGGTTTTCTTAGATGCCAACATCAGGAGAGACCAGTCATCCACCTTACCTAAAGAAACCAACGCTTATTTCTACCCATCGGTATCAGGAAGTTTCCTCTTTTCAAATCTTTTGCAAAACACCACATGGCTACAGTTAGGCAAAATCAGACTCGGCTATGCTGAAGTAGGTAACGACGCTCCATTTGCCAGCATCAATGATACATACGCTCAGAATACCACTTTTGGTACTACAGCTTTGTTCTCATTGCCAAACACGAAAAACAATCTGGAACTGAAACCTGAAAGAACAACCAGTCTTGAAGGAGGCCTTGAAATGACCATGTTTAGCAGCAGGATAAAATTGGACATTTCCCTGTACAAAAACAATACTGTTGACCAGATCATCCCTGTAGCAATTTCTTCAGCCACCGGTTATACTTCCAAGTTTGTTAATGCGGGAGAAGTTGAAAACAAGGGTATTGAAATTCAACTAACAGGAACCCCTGTTGTTAACAAGGATTTCAGGTGGGATATTACCTTTAACTGGGCAAAAAACAACAATACAGTTATTGACTTAGCTCCGGGACTTGATAATCTGCAGTTGGCAGCCCTTCAGGGTGGTGTAACTATCAACGCCCGCAAAGGCCAGCCTTACGGAACCATACAGGGAACCGATTACGTTTATCACGAAAACGGGCAAAGAACCATTGGTGCTGACGGATATTTTGTCAGAAGTTCAACATCTGACAAAATCATTGGTAACATTAACCCTGACTGGATTGGTGGTATCAACAACCGTTTAAATTACAAGAGTTGGTCCTTCAGCTTCCTGATCGATATGCAACAGGGTGGAAGTGTTTTCTCACTCGACCAGTGGTATGGTATGGCAACCGGTTTGTATGAAGAAACAGACTTCACCAACGATCTTGGCAATCCTGTGAGGGATCCGCTTGAATATAACGATCCTATAATTGGATGGACTTCAGGTTATACTGCCAACAGCGGTGGTATTCTCCTCGAAGGCGTAAAAGCAGACGGAACTCCCAACACCAGGCGTGTATCCGGCGGCGACTACCGTGTATTCGGTTATTCAAAAAATCCAAACTCGGCTTTCGTTTACGACGCCAATTATATCAAATTGAGGGAAGTTGTAATATCTTACTCACTTCCAAGGGAGTTACTTGCCAAATCATTTATCCATGGCGCTACTTTCAGTTTGGTAGGTTCGAACCTTTGGATCCTCTCAAAAGATCTGCCACATGCCGATCCGGAAGCAAGCCAGAGTTCAGGCAATGTTCAGGGATGGCAGAGCGGTGTTATGCCAAGCACACGGAATGTTGGGTTTAGTGTTAACTTACAATTCTAAAAACGAGGAACTATGAAAAAAATAATATTTGTCTTAATTGTTTTGGCAGGATTTGGATCTTCCTGTACAAAAAACTTTGAGGATTTCAATACAGACAAGAAGCGGCCAACCGAAGTCCCTGCTGCTTTCTTATTTGCAAATGCTCAAAAAGCGCTGGCCGATCAGATTGCCAGTACGAATGTGAACCTCAACGTCTGGAAACTGTGGGCTCAGTACTGGACAGAAACTACCTACACGGACGAAGCCAACTACGATATTGTCAACAGAACCATTGCTGACAATACCTTCCGTGTATTCTACCGTGATATCCTTGCCGACCTGAATGAAGCAAGAAAAGTCATAACTGCCGAAGCAGCCATTGGGGAAATTGCATTAGCAAACCAGCAAAACAGACTGTACATTATTGACCTGCTGGATTGTTATTGCTACAATCACCTGCTCGAAGCTTTCGGCGACATCCCTTACACTGAAGCGTTGGATATTACCAACCTTTCACCAAAATATGACGATGCGCTGACTGTATATAAAGACCTGCTTTCCAGGTCAAAATCTGCCGCAGAAGGATTAAATGCCGGGGTTGGTAGTTTCGGTGACAATGATCTGTTTTATGCCGGTGATGTTGCTATGTGGATAAAATTTGCAAATTCGCTACAGGTAAAAATGGCCATTACGCTGGCTGATGCTGATGATGCTACTGCAAAATCGTATATTGAATCAGCATATCAGGGTGCGTTCGCCCCGGGAGAAAATGCTCAGTTGGTTTATCTGGGTGGTTCCAATTCAAACCCTTTGTATATTGACATGATCCAGAGTGGCAGGGATGACTTTGTTCCGGCAAATACCATCGTTGACATAATGAATGCATTGAATGACCCAAGGCTCGATGACTACTTCTTTGCCAACGGCGATACATATCAGGGTGGAGTATATGGCGAAAGCAGTCCATTTGGCCAGCTTTCACATGTTTCTGACCCAATTCAGGTTCCGACATTCCCGATGGTATTGCTCGACTACACAGAAATTGCTTTCTTTCTTGCTGAATCAGCCGAAAGAGGTTATGCTGTTGGTGGTAGTGCCGAAAGTTATTACACCGACGCGATAACTTCTTCAATCCTGCACTGGGGTGGAACCGCAACCGATGCATCCGATTATCTGGCACAAACTTCGGTTGCCTATTCAACGGCGACCGGAACCTGGAAACAGAAAATCGGAACACAGGCATGGCTCGCTTATTATGTAAGAGGTATGGAAGGCTATACTTCATGGAGAAGACTTGACTTCCCGATTCTCAATATTGCTCCGGCCATCGAAACCTATGCCGAAATCCCTGTCAGGTTTACCTATCCGATCAGAGAGCAAACATTGAACAAAGACAATTATGCTGCTGCATCTTCTGCTATTGGCGGAGATGAATTGACAACCAAAATTTTCTGGGATAAATTCTAGAGCAGCATACTTTTTCAATTCTTACTAATAAAACAGAAACCCGGACTATTTGATAGTCCGGGTTTCTGTTTTATTAAACCCACCTTCGCAAAAGCAATAAAAAAAAATGATAGAATATGACCATTTCGTAGCATGATACTCAATTCAACTTTCCCGAAGAAGAATGAGAATAAAAGGCTTTTATGAAATATATGATTGATTTTCATATCCCAATAAGCAATTTCAGTACAACCCGCCCGTTATCTACTGTCAAACTGTTGTTCTTGTTAAACTGTAATTAATTAATTATTAATTTTTACTGATTATTTAAACATTTTATTTATCATTGCACAACATTTCTACCAGAACCAACCAATCACTAACAAAGGAGGTCCAAAACAAAACGTTGAACCTAAATTTAAACCACCAACAAATATTTTTTGAACCAATTATTGTTAAACACTTTACTCATCAAAAACACACACTATGAGAAAATTTGCAATGATGCTTGCACTTCTGATCTTTACCGGAGTGCAGGTTGTGCTGGCACAAACCACCGTTACAGGTACGGTTACCAGTTCCGAGGATAGCAAAGGCATTCCCGGGGCCACCGTACTCGTTAAAGGCACCACTGTTGGTTTAACTACCGACATGAGTGGTAAGTTCTCCATCAATGTCCCCGGACAGGGAAGAACTCTACAGTTTTCCTTTGTGGGAATGAAAACACAGGAAGTTACCATTGGCAGTCAAACAGTTATCAATGTTGTACTTGAACCCGATGTTATGAACATTGAAGGGGTCGTAGTTACAGCAATTGGTATCTCACGCGAAACCAAAGCACTGGGTTATGCTGTTGAATCAGTTTCCGGCGAGGAACTTACCCGTTCGGGTGAGTCAAATGTTGTCCAGGGACTTGCTTCAAAAGCTGCCGGTGTTCAGGTTATCGGCTCAGGTGGTACTCCGGGAGCTTCCAGTAAAATTCTTATCCGTGGAAACTCTACTTTTACAAGTAACAACCAGCCATTGATCGTTGTTGACGGTGTTCCCATCGACAACTCAACCAATGCAACCAACGCAGGTGACAACCCATTCAACATTGGTCTTGAAGGCGTTAACAACTCAAACAGGGCACTCGATTTGAACCCTGAAGACATTGAGTCTGTTACCATTCTGAAAGGTCCTGCAGCCGCTGCACTTTATGGTGTAAGGGCTGGTAATGGCGCTATTATCTATACAACAAAACGTGGTAAAGCAACACAAGGTATCAGGGTAACCTATGGCCTGAATATGGATTTTGCCAGTATTAACAAACTGCCGAAACAACAAAGCATCTATGCCCAGGGAAATGGCGGTGGTGGTTTGGATGCAAATGGAAATCCAGTTCCTGAAGGCACATTCGCAACCGCAGATCCAGGCCCAGACTTTGTATGGAATAATGATGATGACATTTCTGGTGGCACTGCAAACAGTTGGGGGCCAACCATCGCTTCCTTAGGACTTACCCCGGTAGACAATGCGGAAAATTTCTTTCAAAATGCAACCTCTCTCACTCATACCCTTCAGGTAGCCGGTGGTGATGATATTACCTCATTCCGTCTTTCGTTAAGCAGTCTGAAGAATGAAGGTATCATTCCCAACACCGAATTAAACAAAACAACTGTCAGGTTAACTGCCGACCATAATCTGAGTAGCAAAATTAAAATCGGTGCAACTGCAAACTACTCAAATACCAATGGAATAAAAGCACAGAATGGTAGTAACCTTTCAGGTGTTATGCTCAGTCTGATGCGCGCTCCACAGAGTTTTGACATGAACCCGGGTGGTGGGGATAATTATATGTATTCAAATGGTACAGACCGCAGGTTTATCTCAATTTATGACAATACCTATTACACTGCTTATAAAAATCCGTTCACCGATGATGTAAACAGGTTCATGGGTAATTTCTTTGTCAACTACTCTCCATTCACATGGTTGTCAGCGACTTATCGCCTAGGCACTGATTTCTATTCAGATGAGCGTAAACAGATTTTCGCTATCGGATCAATGCAGCCTGCTGAACCAACCGGCCAAATTACTGAAAACATTCAGCGATTCAGGGAACTCTATTCCGACCTGATTATTACCGCTTCACATGAATTCAGCAGCAAACTGAAAGGCTCTCTTTCATTAGGTAACAACCTGAACGAAAGAAATTTCCAGGATTTATACGCCAGAGGAACCAGCCTCAGCATTCCAAATTTTTACAACCTGAGCAACGCTGCTGTTTTATATGCCAGTGAAGTCACTACTAAACAAAGAACAGCAGCTCTGTTCTTCGACTTTAACCTGGATTATAACAATTTGATTTATTTCAGTGCAACAGGACGTAACGAGTGGGCTTCAACTTTTGGACCCAACCAGAATAATTTCTTCTATCCTTCAACCAGTCTTTCATTTGTTTTCTCAGAATTGATTCCTGAAAACAATATCCTTTCATTTGGTAAAGCCAGAGTAAGTTGGGCACAGGTAGGTATCAATCCTGCGCCTTATTCATCAACGACTTATTTTACTTCTCCAATCTTTACTGACGGATTCACCAACGGACTATCATTCCCATATCTGGGCAGAGGTGGATTTGGATACAGCGCAACCCTTGGTAACGCCGACCTGAAACCTGAAAGAAAAACCGGAACTGAATTTGGTCTAGATTTAAGGTTCTTCACTGGCCGTTTAACTGTTGACTTTACCTACTACAACGAAGAATCAGACCAGATTCTTGTTAACCGCCCAATCGCTCCATCATCAGGATTCCAGCAAATCGTTGCAAATTCAGGCAAGATGGTTAACAAAGGGATTGAACTTGTAGTGTCTGGAGATCCTATTAAGACCAAGGATTTCAAGTGGAACATTGCCGTTAACTTTACCAAAAACACCAATGAAGTTCTTGAGCTTGCTCCTGGTGTTGATGAAGTTAACATCGAAAGCGCGTTCGTATCTATTGGTTCTTATGCAATTGTTGGGGATGCTTATGGTGCACTTTATGGAACCAAATGGCTTCGCAATGAAAACGGCGACCTGATCATTGGCGCCAATGGCCGTCCTTCTATCGCTCCGGCACGTGGTAATATTGGAAATCCTTTCCCGGACTGGACCATGGGTATTAACAATGGTTTTAACTACAAAGGCATCAATTTCAACTTTCTGTTCGACATTCGTGAGGGTGGTTTGATTTGGAATGGAACCCTTGCACGTATGAACAGAATCGGAAAGACCGAAGCCTCTGGAGACCGCAACCAGACTTACATTATTCCTGGTGTTAAAGCAGATGGCACACCCAATGATATTCCTATATCAGCCAACTCTTACTTCTCTAATTACGTTGGTGATGGCGGAAGTGCTGCGGTTGAACAGGCTGTATTTGATGGATCCTGGGTTCGTTTGCGCGAAGTCAGCCTCAGCTACCGGTTGAATACTAAAGATAAAATGCCTTTGCTTCAGTATGTTGATCTGACTTTGTCTGGCAGGAATTTATGGCTAAGCACCGATTATCCAGGTGTTGACCCTGAAACCAGTCTTACAGGTGCAGGTTCAAACCTTACCGGATTTGATTATTTCAACAACCCGGGCACCAAGTCATTTATTGTTGGCATCAAAGTAGGGTTCTAACAAAGTTCCATTAACAAATCAAAAGAAAAAAACATGAAAAAAATATCAGTCTTATTGATCATGGCAGTACTCTTTTTCACAACAGGTTGTGAGAAATATATCGAAGGGTACGACCTGTCGCCAAACAGCCCCACAGCAGTAACCCCTGCGTTACTGCTTGCTACAATTGAAGTATCAACTTTTGCTACTTTTAATGGTGGCGTAAATCGTGCAGCATCCGTATTCACACAACAACTGGAAGGAACTGCCGAACAAATGAGAGACGTCGCAAACTACGTGCTACTTGAAGGCGATAACGTAAACGAATGGAATTCCATTTATACGGATTGCATTGTCGAAGCCAACACCCTGATCGATATAGCAGGTGATGCAAATCCTTACTATGTGGGTATTGCAAAAGTTATCAAAGCGCTCAATCTTTCAGTTGCAACGGATATTTGGGGCGATGTCCCCAACCGTGAAGCCGGTCTGGGTATCCAGGGCGAAGCTTTTTTCAGTCCCAACTATGACGCTCAGGAACTTGTTTATCAGGATATGCAGACCCTGCTATCAGAAGCCATAGTGCTCTTTGGTAAATCAGCTTCAGAAAACGTTATTCTTCCTGCTGGCGATGATTTCATTTTTAACGGTGATGTTGCAAAATGGAAAAACACAGCCTGGATTTTGAAAGCCCGTTTTGCCAACAGGCTCAGCAAAAAAGATACCGGCTCTGCTGACAAGGTCCTTGAATATCTTGGAAATCTCGATGCCAACGCTGCCGACGCTATGGCAGTTTTCGGAACCAACTCAAGTGAGTTGAATCCCTGGTATGCATTCAACAATGAGCGCGGAACTTACATTCGTATGGGTGCTTTCTATGTTGATTTGCTCAAATCAATCAACGATCCCCGTCTTCCTTTCTTCAGTGCAACTGATGGTACAGGTGAAATAACCGGTGCAGCGCCTGGCTCAGAAAATACTGATGCTTCTTCGACTGGTCCGGTTTATTCCAGTGCCGCTAGTCCTATTCCTTTGGTAAGTCTGGTTGAAGCCAAATTCCTTGAAGCTGAAGCACAGTTCAGAAAAGGGAATACCGGTGCCGCTGCAACTGCTCACAACGATGCCATCAAAGCTTCTGTATTGCAGATAACCGGTGCTGATGATGCTGCATACTATGCAGCACAGGCAAGCGAAACTGCAGGTAGCATTACACTTGCAAAGATAATGACCCATAAATATGTGGCACTTTTCCTCCAACTGGAAAATTTCAACGACTGGAGAAGGACCGGAATTCCGGCACTCACACCAAACAGTGGAGCTAATGTAGAAAACGGCGGCGTAATACCTGTACGTTTCCCAACTCCACAGGATGAGCGAATCAATAATCCGAATGCAACAGTTAATGCAGATATTAATCAGCCGGTTTGGTGGGCTAATTAAGCTGAACTAACTAATTTTTATAAACTGCCCGGCTTTTCCGGGCAGTTTTTTTTTACACTTTTTATTTCCACAAAATATATTTCCTATTTTTGCTGCCTGAAGTAACTAAAATATGAAAATCACCAGTTCAATTACCTTCCCAGCAACCACTGTATTTTTGGCTGAGACTTCCTTTGATCGGGTGAGATACCTGTTCTGTATCTAGCCTTCTGCTAAAATATATAGCGACCCGGTCTGTTTTCAGATCGGGTTTTTTATTAATATTGAAAAATATAACATGACTAAAATAAATATATCCCAAACGCTCCGCTATAAATTCAGGGAATATCTGAGTTTATTCCGTCAGGCCCTGGCCGGAGGTGATCAGGATTATACCAGCCTGAGATTAGGCAAAGCAATTTTCCTGCTGGCCATTCCCATGGTTCTTGAAATGATCATGGAATCTATTTTTGCCATTGTCGATATCTTCTTTGTTTCAAGACTGGGATCAGATGCCATTGCAGCCGTTGGTTTAACAGAATCAATGATGACCATTGTGTATGCCATAGCGGTCGGGTTCAGCACGGGTACAACAGCCCTGGTATCGCGCAGAATCGGCGAAAAACATCCCGAAGCAGCCGCCAAAGCCGCCGGACAATCGATTGTGGCCGGAATGACAGTTTCGCTCTTACTGGCCATCCCGGGAATTTTTTACTCCTACGAACTTCTGCGGCTGATGGGAGCCAGTCACGAACTGGCCAGTCAGAACCACGGCTACACCCTTATAATGTTTGCCGGAAATTTCGTGATCACCATGCTTTTCATCATCAATGCCGCTTTCCGCAGTGCCGGCGATGCAGCGCTCTCAATGCGGGTATTGCTGATCGCAAATGGGATCAACATCATTCTTGACCCTATCTTGATTTTTGGGTTTGGCCCGATACCGGCATTGGGAATTGAAGGGGCTGCCATTGCAACCAACATCGGAAGGGGGCTGGCAGTATTCTTTCAGTTCTATGTGTTGTTCAGGGGTCGAATGCGGATAAAACTCCGATTGGTTCACCTGATACCTGACCTGAAACTAATGGTTGTACTGGTCAGATTGTCCATCGGCGGCATCCTCCAGAATATGATCGCTACCGCAAGCTGGATAGTGATGGTAAGAATTATTGCTGTGTTCGGGAGTGCAGCCGTTGCCGGATATACCATTGGCATCAGGATAATCATCTTCTCGTTGCTGCCTTCGTGGGGACTAAGCATTGCCGCCGCCACCCTGGTAGGCCAGAACCTGGGAGCAGGGCAACCAGACCGGGCTCAACGGGCTGCCTGGATAACCGGCTTCTCCAATATGACACTACTAGGCCTGATTTCAGTAGTTTTCATCGCATTCCCGGGCTTCTTTGTCAGGATGTTTATCAGCGACACTGAAGTCATTAAAGCAGGGATACCCTGTTTACAAATAGTCAGTTCAGGATTCCTGTTTTACGCTTTCGGTATGGTGATGACGCAATCGCTCAACGGGGCCGGCGATACCTACACCCCTACCCTACTGAATTTCATCTGCTTTTGGTTGATCGAAATTCCGCTTGCATACTTCCTTGCAATAACAGTAGGTCTTGAAACGAACGGGGTTTATTATGCCATTGTGATCGCGGAAAGCATACTTACCTTGCTGGGCATTTATGTTTTCAGTAAGGGTAAGTGGAAGTTGAAGAAGGTTTGAGGGTGGAAGGGTGGAAGGATGGAACCGCTAATTTCTAATTTCTAATTTCTAATCATTTTAAAATAAAAAATGGCCGTAGCGTCTCGCTACGGCTATTTTTTTTAGGATCTCCATTCCAACATTCCATTCTCCCAAAATTCTAAAATAAAAATTGGCCGTAGCGTCTCGCTACGGCCAATTTTTTTTAGGATCTCCATTCCAACATTCCATTCTTCCAAAATTCTAAAATAAAAAATGGCCGTAGCGTCCCGCTACGGCCATTTTTTCACAAAAGCCGATCTATTCGAATGCCTGTATTGACTTAACAATCCTGGCAATTGCTTCACGTAACTGCTCTTCGGTAATAACCAGTGGAGGAGCAAAACGAATAATATCACCATGGGTTGGTTTGGCCAGTACACCGTTTTCTTTCATCTTCAGGCAGACATCCCAGGCCTCTTTGCCATTCTTTGGTTTTATGATAATGGCGTTTAATAAACCCTTGCCTCTTACCAAACTAATCATATCCGATTTAACTGCCCTGAGCTCTTCGCGGAAAATATTTCCAAGATATTCAGCGCGGTCTGCCAGTTTTTCATCGGTAACAACCTGAAGGGCAGCCATTGCAACCTTAGCTGCAACCGGATTTCCACCAAAGGTTGAGCCATGCTCACCCGGTTTGATACAAAGCATAATATCGTCATCGGCAAGCACTGCTGAAACAGGATAAACGCCTCCCGAAAGGGCTTTTCCCAGGATCAGAACATCAGGCCTGACATTCTCATGGTCGCAGGCAAGCAATTTACCCGTACGGGCAATACCCGTCTGGACTTCATCGGCTATAAAGAGCACGTTTTTCTCCTTACACATTGCGTAAGATTTTGCGAGATATCCCTCGTCAGGTACAAAAACGCCGGCTTCACCCTGTATAGGCTCAACCAGGAAACCAGCCACGTTCGGGTCTTTCAGCGCTTCGGCCAGTGCATTCAGATCATTATAGGGAATCTTAATAAATCCAGGGGTAAACGGGCCAAATCCACCATAAGAATCAGGGTCAGACGACATGGAAACTATGGTAATCGTCCTGCCATGGAAGTTTCCATCGCATACGATAATTTTGGCCATGTTCTCCGGAACACCTTTTTTCATGTAAGCCCATTTTCTGCACAGTTTCAATGCAGTTTCATCGGCTTCGGCACCGGTATTCATGGGCAATACCTTATCATAACCAAAATATTCAGTTACAAACTTCTCGTAAACGCCTAATGAATCATTGTAAAAGGCACGTGAGGTCAGGGTCATAATGGAAGCCTGATCAGTCAGGGCTTTGATGATGCGGGGATGGCAATGTCCCTGATTAACTGCAGAGTAAGCAGAGAGAAAATCAAAATACTGTTTTCCTTCAACATCCCATACCTGGGCACCTTCGCCTTTGGCCAGTACAACCGGCAGTGGATGGTAATTGTGTGCACCGTACTTGTCTTCCAGTTGCATCAGTTTTTCTGATGTCATCATTTCAGTCATAATTAAAAAAATTATATAGTGTTAAAAACTGTTTTCGCGCAATTATGGAGCAAAGATATGACTTTAAAATTGCCCCGGATATAAGGTGCTGAAATTTTGTTAACCGGAAAAGCTTCCAGGAAAACACATTGTGATAAACCAACGATTCAGATACAGGGATAGTGTAATAATAACAGATAAAAAGTTGATATACCACTTCATTCTGAACCATTTTCCGGTCAGGTATCAAATCACAAATAATTGTTAATTATTCTTATTTAGACTTATTATGCTTAACTTTGACTAACTAAACATATAATTTAAAAGGAAATGAAAAAAATCAGGATTTTGTCTATTGACGGAGGAGGTATCAGGGGGATACTTCCGGGGGTTATTCTTACTTACATTGAAGAGCGCCTGATGGCAAAGGAAGGAAAGGATGCCCGTTTAAGTGACTATTTTGACTTATTTGCAGGAACCAGTACAGGTGGCATTCTAACCTGCACCTATCTGATTCCCCAGCGCGACAGCAGTGGGAAACCGACCGGCAGGCCAAAACTAACCGCAAAACAGGCCGTTGATATCTACCTGGACCGGGGCGATGACATCTTCAGACTCTCAATGTGGCAACAGCTTAAGAGCAAGAAAGGTTTAGCTGATGAAAAATACGATTCAAGCGAACTTGAAAAAGCCCTGAATGACTATTTCGGGGAGACCTTGTTGAGCGAACTGCTGAAGCCTTGCCTTATATCATCTTATGATGTAACAAGCAGAAGGGCCCATTTTTTCACTCAGGTTGATGCCAAAGAATCCCCAACCCATGATTTCCCGGTGAGGGAAGTGGCCAGGGCAACCTCTGCAGCGCCAACCTACTTTGAAGTTTCAAGGGTTAAGTCGGCTTATGGCACACCTTTTCCGCTGATCGATGGTGGAGTATTCGCGAACAACCCGGCCATGTGCGCTTATGCTGAAGCCCGTGGCACCATGTTCTCAAAAGAATTGAACGACCCTGAGAAACCCGACCAACCCCATGCACATGATATGATAGTCGTTTCGATCGGAACGGGGTCCTCCGCTAAGCCATACCAATATAAGGATGTGAAAGACTGGGGCATGATTCAGTGGATTCAGCCAATCATTGATATTATGATGTCGGGAAACTCAGAAACAGTAAGTTATCAGTTAAAGAAAATCTGGGAAACCACCAGTACGCCGGATAACTATATCCGGCTTGAACCCTCGTTATATGAAGCAAAAAGCGACATGGACGATGCATCAGCTAAAAATCTGATTGCATTGAAAGAAGCGGGACTTAAATTTGTTTCAGACAATGACAAACTGCTCGATTCGATCGTTGATAAGCTGATTGTAAATAAATAAAACATTAATCCCTGAAAAAACCGGAAGATACAATCAGATGCTGACTGTATCTTCCGGTTGATTTTTACAAATAATTCCTAAAAATAAGATATCAAAATACAAACGCATACCCAATTTAACCCAAACTGAGCGATTTGAAAAGGAATATAGCTCAATTGACCAGGAAATTGTAAGCAATTCACAGTAAAACAGTTTCATGGCTGTGGTGAATTGCAAAAATTTCCAAATCGGGGTTTCCCTAAGTAAAGCGCTTTTTCGCTTTGCTCAAATCGCTCAAGGTAGGTTTAATTTACCCCGGCCTCAAAACTTTTATCCTGAGAACCTTCGGGAAGCTGATCGTTGTTATATTTAGATGGACACTTCAGATTCATTTTGTGCGCTTCAAACTCGCCATCCTTCATTTTCCCAATGACAACGATCTGATCAAGCTTTTCAAAATCCTGAGGTTTGCTGTCGGTGTAACGAACTTTCATTTCATTTCCCTTATCGTCGAGCATATAAAATGAAAAACTGTTGGCGTCTTTCCGGGCATCAAAATCTATGGGCTTTCCAGGGCTTAACTTACCAATGACATGAAACTCTCTTCCGGGTTTAGCCGAAGCTTCAGAAAAGCCGGCATAGGTGGAAGTATTTACAGAAAGGCTCATGATTACACCAATAGCCGCAACAACGACGATCAATATAAGGATATGTATCTTTTTCATAGTTCAAAACTTGTGTGATTTACGATTGCAAAAATAAGCAATATTCTTTCCGGCATTACAATACCGAAATTAGAAACATTCTATATTGCTATTTTGTTTTATCGTACATCTCCTTCTGCTTTTTCTCGATTCTGGAGATTTTTCTGTCGATCAGATAGAGGTATATCCCAAAACCAATAAAAATGATCGCCATCACCATAGCGACTACGAGGTACTTATCTTCGCCAATCATATTTCCTAATTTTTGAGTTTATATTAAATAAGTGTGTTTGTAATTTCAAATTGATTGAGTTGGCAAAAGGCAATAAGCAGTTGGCAAAGATGAAAGAAAAACCTAATTTATAGTCTGGCAAATCCAATTGGTCGGAAAAGTACCGGGAACTATCTACTATTTACTACTTACTTTCTTTTCTAATTGCTAACTGCCAACTGAAACCCTTGAACTCTTGAACCTTGCGGAGCGAAGCGGAGTCCCGCCTCTTCTGCGGGAAACTCTTGAACTCTTAAGCCCTTGCCCCCTATGGCTTCGATACATTTTGCGAATACATTATTGCAATTTCAAAACATCATTGATTTCGCAAAACACTCAGCCACCAATCCTTCCACCTTTCTCATTTCTCATTTCTCATTTCCGACTTTCGACTTCTGACTTCCGACTTCCGACTTCCGACTTCTGACTTCCGACTTCCGACTTCCGACTTCTTACATCCCAACTCTAAAAACAAAAACCAATCTCTCTAATTACTTCTGCACAATCTGCAAAAGTCTTCGTTTACGCGTTCTGATCTGAAGTAACCAGAAAGCAATAATTATCCAGCCAATTGCAGCCGGGTAAAACACCATGCGCATCGTAATATCGAGCCCTTCCATGGTTGATGAGTTACCTCCCTTTCCGGGATGTAATGAACTGTCGGCCAATCGCGGCAAAACACCAAGGAAAATGACCAGCAGCATAAAAGCAAAGATATTATAGACTGCCGATATCCTGGCCCTCATAGCCTTTTCGTCAATTGAACTCCGCAGAACCGTATAGGCAAGATAGGCCATCATACTAACCGCGGCCCCGTTTAGTTGCGGGTCGTTGGTCCAGAAATCGCCCCAGGTAAATTTAGCCCAAATCATTCCGGTTATCAGGCCCATAATACCAAAGAAAATGCCATTGCTTACTGATTCGGAAGCCATAATGTCATGTTCAGGCTTGAAACCTGACAAATATCTTATACTGTAAACCAATGATGTTCCAAACATGGTAAACATAGCGAACCACATACACACATGGTAAAACAGGTTTCGTATGGTTTCCCGGATTACCGGCAGATCAGGTACATCAATCAACTGACCGGCGATAATTGAATAAAGTATCAATCCCAATCCGGTAAGTTTCCACCACATTCCTTTTATCATAATCGTTCAGGTTTAAGTGTTAATCCCTCCACAGATAAGGGAAGAGGATTACTGCAAGAATTACAACGACTGCATCAATCAAAAATATTGCTGATAAATTCTTCAGAATATCAGCCACCAAAATACGCTCCTTCAGCGCCATCCTGGAGGCATTCACTAACAATAAAAGCAACGGCACAACAATCGGGAAGCCAAGAATTGCCATCAGCGCTGCATTATTCCCGCTGCGTGAGGCGATTGCCGAAACCATTGTCAGCGCTCCTGAAATCCCGATACAACCCAACAGGAATGCCGGAAGAAAAAGGTACAGATTGAATTCCGGAAATCCCATAAATACAATGAACACCAGCAGACTAAGGGCCCCAAGTATCAGCATTAAAAGCGCATTGTAAATAATTTTTGAAAGAACCACCGAAACCGCTGGTGCCAGCATATAATAGTACAATCGACGTGCGGCGCTTTCCTGTACAAAACTTTTAGATACGGCATTGAAAGCTGCGAACAAAAGAATTATCCAGAAAAGGGCAATCCATGCGTTTTCGTCGATGACCCTGCCGTAGCAGAGCTGTACGACAAAAATGGTCGAAACCACATACAGGAGAATGCCGTTAATGGCATATTTCTGCCTGAGTTCCAGCAGTAAATCCTTGCGTACGAGTTCCTTTATTTCTTTCAAATTTCAGTCTTTGTCAAAACGAAACAATGAATAGGCTGTTTAAATTTCAATTCTTAATAGGCCCTTCCTTTATGGCGGGTCTCAAATAAATTATCACAAACGTTGGCAAAATCCTGAAAAATTTATTATAAATCTACAAATTTTTCAGGATTTTGCCCCGCTGGGTTTGTTGTTTTCAACAAACCCGCCCTAAAGGACGGGTCTATTTACAGTGTTTTACAAAATTTAAACAGTCTCTAAACCAGCCTCACAATTGTCTGATCGCGTGTTGGACCAACTGAAATAACTGAAATAGGCAGATTGAGCGACTTTTCGATAAACCTGACATAGTGTTTGAATTTCTCAGGCAGCTTTTCCCATCCGGTAAAATTCTGCAGAGAACTCTCCCAGCCCGGCACTTTTAAAATAACGGGGTCAATCTCCTGATTCAGTGTCTCATATCCCGGAAAATCATATACTTTCTCACCGATCTTGTATTGTGTACATACGCCGATATGATGAAAGTCATCCATTACATCGGATTTCATCATAACCAAATCGGTCACACCATTTAGCATAACGGCATATTTTAATGCCGGAAGGTCAATCCATCCGCAGCGTCTTGGCCGGCCGGTCGTTGAACCAAATTCTTTCCCATTCTCCCTCAATTTGTTACCGGTTTCGTCAAGCAACTCAGTAGGGAACGGGCCACTGCCGACACGGGTACAATAGGCTTTAAATACACCAAATACTTTACCTACTTTATCAGGGGAAATTCCCAGGCCGCTGCATACACCGGCGCTGATGGTACTGGAAGAAGTTACATAAGGATAGGTGCCAAAATCGATATCGAGCATGGTTCCCTGGGCACCTTCAGCCAGAATTCGTTTGCCTTCAAGGATGCTTTTGTTGATAAATATCTCGCTGTCGATCAACTGAATATCAGAGATGTAGTTAAGGCCATCGAACCAGAGTTTTTCGTACTCCTCGATCGATAATCCCTCAATCTTCATCAAATCCTTATCGGGGTTATAGGAATTTATGATCCTTAAATGCTCTTGTTTAAGATTCTCATACCGTTCCCTGAAATCTTTCAGCAGAACGTCGCCAACCCTCAGACCAATGCGTGCAACCTTGTCGGTATAGGCCGGACCTATCCCCTTTAAAGTGGATCCGATTTTTGCTTTTCCTTTGGACGCTTCACAAACATTGTCGATCAAACGGTGTGTAGGAAGGATGAGATGGGCACGCTTGGAGATAAAAAGATTTACTTCCGGTTTTGCGCCGCGAGCGCGTAACTCAGTTATTTCCCTGGCAAGAATGCGGGGGTCTATAATAACTCCGTTCCCAATGATGTTAACCTTGTCCGGATGAAAGATACCGGACGGGATGGTGTGCAACACATGTTTCATCCCGTTAAATTCGAGGGTGTGGCCGGCATTGGGGCCTCCCTGAAATCTGGCTATTATATCATACTCTGGTGTAAGTACATCTGTTATCTTCCCTTTCCCTTCGTCACCCCATTGCAGGCCAAGTAAAACATCAACTTTCATTTAATCCGGTTTACAGGTTAATAGTCTGATTGAAAATCTATTATATTCGTTGAAATTGTGATCAACAAAATCGCGGTCCGGTTTTCAAACGGTTTTGCAATGATAATAAAATCCGGGGAAATGTCCTGTAAAAAATCAGGCTTAAGGTGTATCAGTTTTTGCAGAGACTTCAACTTTCTCCGGGTTGTTTCCGGGTTTGTTGATGTATCCGTAAAATGTAAGGGAATGCGTGGTAACAGTAACTCCCAGCAGTTTTTCAACAGAATCCTGAATTTCCTGCAAACGGGGATCACAAAACTCAAGAACGCTGCCATTCTCGATGTTGATAAAGTGGTCGTGTTGTTTGAATTTAAAGGAACGCTCATACTGGGAGCAGTTGTTGCCAAACTGGTGCTTGGTTACCAGGTTGCAATTTTGGAGCAGTTCTATGGTGTTATAGAGAGTAGCACGGCTAACCCTGTACTTGTTGTTCTTCATTTGAATGTAGAGGGTCTCAATGTCGAAGTGGCCTTCGGTTGCATAAATCTCTCTCAGAATAGTAAAGCGTTCCGGCGTTTTGCGGTGCTGGTGGCTTTCAAGATACTCGGTAAAGATCTTTTTTACGGTATCAAAATTCAATCTATCGTTATCCCTCATAGCTCAATTGATTGGTTAAAATATCCTGAAAATGAGATAAGTGATGAAAATGATACTAAAAATACCACTCAATTTCAGGAACTCAAATCGAGCATAAAAGTAGATAAAAAAACATTATTATTATTTGGTTTAAATAAAAATAAATAATGTTGGCTTATTATCCTGAAAATCAGCGATTCAAGGGGCAAAGGATTACCTGCCAGCCTCTGAAAGCCTGCTGATCCGGTAAACACTGCTGATCCCCTTCACTTTTTTTAATTCACGCATCAGCCGGTCAATATCATCGGTATCATGAACCAGCAACATAATGATGGCTTCATAAACTTCGCCGGTTGAATCGATGTGAAACGACCTGATATTGAAGCCCATCTGTTCGGAAATAATTTTTACCATTTCATTGATAAGCCCCAGATGATCAAGACCCGATATACGGATACCGCTCAGGTATGTCATGGCTTCGCGATTCGACCAGTTGGTTTTTACAATCCGGTTTCCGTATTTCGACATAAGCTGGATGGCCTCGGAGCAGTTAGTACGGTGAATCCAGATACTGCCATCCTGTGCCATAAAACCAATCACATCGTCGCCCGGAATCGGATTGCAACAATCGGATATCCGGTATTCAATCTCACCGTTGGTTGGATTGGCATTTTGACCCGGCAGTTTATCGCGAACCTGATCAGCAAGCCGGGGAGGAATATTCAGTTTTGATCTTCCGAAAGGCCGGGTGATAATATTCAGCCAACCGCTTTTATCGTGCTGCTGAATGCATAATTTTAATTCTTTAAGCCCCAGGCTTCCAAGGGCTACTTTATAATAGAGGTCGATGGTTGAATTAATCTTATTACATTCCTGAAAACGCAATAGATTGGTCTTGCTCATCTCAAGTTTCAGCTCTTTAAAATATCCCTCCAACTTAGTTTTACCTTCTTCTGCATATTTCTTCCGCTGTTCCTTTAAGGCATCTTTGATAAAAGATTTTGCACGGGCGGTCACCACAAAATCAATCCATTCGTCGCGGGGAGCCTGTTTCTTGGAAGTAATCACCTCTATCTGATCGCCGCTTTTCAGCGGATGGTTCAGCGGCACCAGCTTATGATTGACTTTTGCACCAATGCAATGGTTCCCTATTTCGGAATGTATGTTATAGGCAAAATCGAGGGCGGTTGAACCGGAAGGCAACGTTTTTTCCTGACCTTTTGGGGTAAAAACGATGATTTCGTCAGCAAACAGATTGAGTTTGAAATCGTCGAGAAAAGCCAGCGCATTCGAATCGGGCGACTGAAGCAACTCGTTAATCTTACCAAGCCAACGGTCAAGGCCACTATCGTTATTGCTTTTTTCTTTGTATTTCCAGTGCGCGGCATAACCCTTTTCAGCAATCTCGTTCATCCGCTTTGTCCTGATCTGAATCTCTACCCAATGCCCCTCCTGCCCCATCACCGTGGTGTGCAACGATTCATATCCATTGGCTTTGGGTGTCGATATCCAGTCGCGCAGACGGTTTTGCTTGGGGCTGTAAAAATCTGTTACAATGGAATAGGCCTGCCAGCACTGATATTTTTCGTTTTCAAAGTTCGTATCGATCACGATCCTGACAGCCAGGAGATCGAAAACCTCCTCGAATGGAATCTGCTTATTTTTCATCTTGTTATAGATGGAGTAAACAGATTTTTCACGTCCGGTGATCTCAAAAACCAACCCGTGCTCAAGCAGGGCCTTCTTTATCGGGTAAATAAAGGTATTGATAAATTTTATCCTCGAAATAGCCGTTTCTTCCAGCTTTTTCGAGATAAAAGAATAAACTTCCGGCTCGGTATATTTAAGCGCCAGGTCCTCAAGTTCGCTTTTAATGGCGTACAATCCAAGCCTGTGGGCCAATGGGGCAAAAAAGTAAATAGTCTCCGAAGCAATTTTCAGTCTTTTTTCGGTGGGCATCGCGTCAAGCGTCCGCATATTATGTAGCCGGTCGGCCAGTTTAATCAGAATCACCCTGACATCATCGCTCAGAGTCAGGATCATCTTGCGGAAATTTTCTGCTTGTGCAGATGCCGTAGTATTGTCAAGCTGCTCTTTGATCTTTGTCAGCCCGTCGGTGATGCGGGCCACTTTATCGCCAAACATCTGCCTGATGTCGTCTAAGGTATAGTTGGTATCCTCAACTACATCGTGAAGCAAAGCGCAAACAATGGAAGTTTCGCCCAGGCCGATCTCACCGGCAACAATCCGGGCAACTTCAATCGGATGATAAATGTATGGTTCACCGCTTTTGCGGCGCATGTCCTTGTGCGCGGTAACTGCAAGGTTAAAGGCTTTCCGCACCATGCGATGGTTTCTCTCCTCACCTCCTTTATTCCAGATATTCAGAAGATCACGGTAACGTTTCAGAATCTCCCTGCGCTCTTGCTCCGCGTTGATAACATACATGCAAAACCCGTAATTATGTAGAATTTAGTAATTAACAAAATTAAGCAAATTACCGATGCTGTTTGCCGTAATAACCAAACCATTATCAAATAATTGTTACCCTTACCGGAGCGCACCCCCGCACCAAACAACAATGGCCTCACCGATGACAGGTTTAGTTTGGTTATCTATAACCATGTGGGCAACTGAACCTCGAAACACCAGTCCGGCTTAGGTTTGTGAGGTGAATTAATTTTTTCTTTCACCATACTGTAAATTATCTTCCATTAGTAATGAAAGATATGTTACCAGGAGCGTGCTTCCAGTTCTGATCCAATGCCGGCGCACGTCTGTGACCTGTAACTGAATTATTCCCGGGCTGTTGCTCATTCACAACGCGTGCGTAGCGGAAAGCGAAAAATCATTCCAGAAATGATTCAAGATAATCAGCCATAAATAACGGCAGGTTGATCAATCCTTCTTCTTTCTTTAAATTCCGCAATGAAAACCGAAAACTGATTTCAGGCTTGTATTTTTCCCGATAAAATGACAATGACTTGCTTCTGATATTCACATCAGATTTCACTTCAATCGGAATAATAGAATTTTTGTACTGAACAATGAAATCAACTTCGGCTTCATTTATTGACTTCCAGTAGTTTGGCATTGAATTAAATTGTGGAAGAATAGAATTGAGTATAAAGTTTTCGGTTAGTGCACCTTTAAATTCTGTGAAAAGCCGGGTGCCTTCTATAATTGCAACCGGATCAAGCATTGAAAGACGGCGAAGGATTGCGGTATCAGATAAATAAATCTTAAATGCCGTAAGATCTTCATAGGCTTTTAATGGTAATCCCGGCTTGGTTATCCGGTGAATTTTATAGGCCAGACCTGCATTC
The DNA here is from genome assembly GCA_038325075.1 of Bacteroidales bacterium. Taxonomy (GTDB): domain Bacteria; phylum Bacteroidota; class Bacteroidia; order Bacteroidales; family Lentimicrobiaceae; genus Lentimicrobium. The sequence continues at coordinate 46,704 of JBBQIQ010000001.1, forward strand.
ACCAACCATGAAAGTGCATCTTCATATTCCCTGGCCCTGGCTCCCGGTTTTACCGCCTGATAAAGGAATTTTTTATTCTCCTTTGATAGTTGTGATGGAAGCGATGACCAAATATAATTTACTCTTGCGACATCCTTGTTATCAATGTGTTTTGAAAAATCAAGCGAATATGCATTCAGGATATTTTGAAGCACACGTTGGCATAGCTCAGTGTCGCGCTTTTCCAACAATGCAACAACGGCCTCAGGCATACCCCCTGAAATAAAATACAGTTTGAGTTTATCGGTTAATTTACTGAAGAAAATTTCAGGTATTGGTTCTATACGGTGCAGGCTGGTGAGATATTTATGCATTTCAGGGTCGGCTTCTGATAGGAATTCCCTGAATGTAAGAGGACCCATTTTAAGAAAATCAACATTCCCGACAGGGAAAGAGGCACCACGACTCAAAGCAACGCCCAGCAAAGATCCCGCTCCCGCAATTACATATTCAGGATGCTCTTCGCAAAAATACTTAAGTGAATTCAGCGCATCATTGCACTCCTGTATTTCATCAAATACAATCAGTGTTTTCTCTGGCAATATGGGCCTTCCATTAACGATCGAAAGAAATTCGATTATCCTGACAGGGTCCTTTGTTTTTTCAAAGAAGTCCTTTAACTCTGTTTGCAAGTCAAAGTTGAAATACGCTGTATTTTCAAAGTACAGTTGCCCGAAATGCTTTAATATTCATGTTTTGCCAACCTGTCTGGCACCCTGTAGTATAAGAGGTTTCCTGCCCTTATTGGTTTTCCAATCTTTTAAATCGCTAAATATTTCCCTTGATATTTCCATATTATCACACTTTATGTGACAAATATGTGTAAAATATCACACAATTGTCACTAATTGCGTGTAAAGGTACAAAATATTTTAAATTTCGCCAACAAACCGCTCTACATAATAAAGCGAAGTTTATATCTTCGTTGTCTAAAGTTTAATTCAATCGATTGTTTTTTTAGTTAGTGGAATTCATGTTCATAAATCAATGTCGTTTAGTTAAGGATTTTGGATGCCGAAAGGTTTAAACGCAGAGTGTGCGGAGGAGACGCAAAGAGCCGCAGAGCCAATGATAGTGATATTTCTTTGCGGTTCTCTGCGATAAACTTTGCGGTTCTCTGCGGTTAATTTTTTTTATTCTCTTAACTAAACGGCATTGGTTCATAAATATATAAAAGTTTACATTGTTGTTCGGAGAAAAATTTTAAAAACTATAGTTGCTAATAAAATCAAGGGTTAGAAATTATTTTTGATTAAATGGCTTACTATAACAAATAGCCATAAATTCACAAATGCACCAAAGCCCACTAAATATATAGTGCTGTTTTAATGAACTTTGTGAAATTTAGTGGTTTAATGTCCCGATAGCTATCGGGATGGTGGCATAAAAATTTACCAGACAATAGTGAAAAGTTTATATGAAAACAATTGCCATCTCCTTCCTGATCGCTTTGCTTGCAATGCCATTTGAAGGTTGAAGCAATCACCTCTGAATCCGTCAACCTTTCAACTACCCTGAAAGAGTTTACTTTGTCACAATACGATGCGAAGCCAATCATCAAATTAAAAGGTTCGACCAAAAAATTATAAAGCTATGAAACATGGATTTTCCTTCCCGATGAAAATTATAGTTGGGCTATTGGTGGAAATAGCTTAGAATTGCCTGCCCCTGCTTTTTTACTACAGACGGGGCGAAAACTGGTATCCTGACTTAAATTGGGGGCCTTACTATTACCGAATTACCCTGAAACCAATCAATTTCAGAAATTGAAATAATCCCGGTATTGTTTTTGCGGCATTTGTGGGCTGCTAAATCAAAATTGCCTAATTTTGATTGGTCGCTGATGCGCGAAATGTTTACACCCGCTAACTGATGAACCTTTACTTAAACCAAATTAGCCGATCAATAAAGTATTTACTGGCCATGCTGGCTTTTTTGCCGGCTTTTCAGGCTTCAGCCACACACCAGCGTGCAGGCGAAATCACATACAGGCATATTTCCGGCCTTACTTACGAGGTAACCATAACTACCTATACTTTTGCACCCAGTGCAGCCGACCGCTGCGAACTGACCATTAACTGGGGCGATGGCGAAAGCAGTGTTTTACCCAGATCGAACGGGCCGGGAGGAACTACCCCTGCCGGGATTTACTGTGAACACACAGGCGAAAATATATCTCAGGAAATCAGGCTCAACGTTTATAAAGGGGTTCACACTTATGCATCGGCTTCTACCTACAGAATATGGCTTGAAGATCCCAACCGAAACCTCGGGATTCAGAATATCCCGAACTCCGTGGATGTTCCTTTGTATATAGAATCCCTTTTGGTGATCAACCCTTTCCTGGGAAGCAACAGCTCCCCTGTTCTTCTGCTGCCTCCGATTGATAATGGCTGCGTGGGCATTCCATACCTGCACAATGCCGGAGCATACGATCCAAACGGAGATAGCCTCGCCTACCAACTCGTGAACTGCAAAGGCGCCGGCGGATTGGATATACTGGGTTATAAACTTCCCAGTCAGGTTGACACCCAGAATCCGGGCTCATTCACCATAAACCCTCTAACTGGAGATATTTTATGGGACTCTCCAACCAGGCAGGGAGAGTACAATTTTGCATTTATCATTGAGGAGTATCGCAATGGTATCAGAATTGGCTACGTAACACGCGACATGCAGGTAAATATTATCGCCTGCAATAATAACCCTCCTGTTCTTACTGTTTACGACACCTGCGTGATTGCCGGCGATACATTGCATCTGTTTGTTGAAGCCAATGACATCGATAACGACAGGATAACCCTGACAGCCGAAGGTGGCCCCTTGTTTCTGCCGGTTAGTCCTGCTGTTTTTGAACAACCGGAAGACTCCGCAGGGCACGTAAGCCAGACTTTAATTTGGGAAACGGTTTGTGCTCATGTAAGAAACCAGCCTTATCAGATTTATTTTAAGGCCCTCGACGATGGCAGCCCGGTCAGGCTTTTCGATTTGAAGACAGTTAATATTAAGGTAATTGCACCGCCGGTGCTCAACCCGGGTGCAACGCCCTTAGGCAACAGCATGGTACTTAACTGGAACAGGCATGAATGCACGGATGCCGAAGGGTACAGGATATACCGGCGGGCCGGCTCATCGGGTTTTACGCCGGATGTTTGTCAAACAGGTGTGCCACCTGAAACTGGCTACAGGCTGATAGCTCAAACAACTGATATCAACAATACTTCCTTTACCGATGATAACAATGGTGTTGGATTGGTAAGGGGAATCATGTATTGCTATATTGTCACTGCATGGTTTGAAGATAATGCCGAAAGCATAGCCTCAGAAGAGTTTTGCGCCAGCCTCAAAAAAGACCTTCCGGTTTTAACCAATGTTAGTGTGAATTCAACATCGGTCAATAGCGGGGCTGTTTATGTTGCCTGGTCAAAGCCGACCGAACTTGATTTTGTGCAAACGCCCGGACCGTTTATCTACCGTCTTTTCCGATCCGAAGGATTTTCCGCTGCCATTAAACAGCAAATCGCCGAATTCAACGACCTGAATGATTCAACGTTTACCGATACCGGTCTGAACACAAGAGACACGGCATGGACTTATTCAATTGAGTTTATCAACAACACCCCGGGCAATGTATTCAGTATCGGGTTTGCCGTACCGGCTTCATCCGTGTTTATCCGGACTGCACCCTCTGATCAGCAGATTACATTATCGATGATAGCCCAGGTACCATGGGCAAACCAGGAATATACCATTTACAGAAAAAATCAGGTTACCATGCTGTTCGACAGCATTGCCAGCTCTATTTTACCGGTTTATGCCGACACCGGGCTGATCAATAACCAGGAATATTGCTACCTTGTAAGGACTGCAGGCACTTATGGAACACCTGGTTATGTTGACCCGATTATAAATTTTTCTCAGGAAAAATGCGAGACACCACTCGACAATGTGGCACCATGCCCCCCCGAATTATTGGTCGAAGTTAATTGTGATGAAAGGAAGCTTATTTTCAGGTGGAGCGATATTTCACTTTCGTGTGCGCCCGATATCGCAAGGTACTATCTTTACCTTAAAGGGAATCCTCACAACCTCATCAGTAGTTTTGAACCGTCTGTAACTTCGTTTGTTTACGAACCTCCGCAAACCATCGCCGGCTGCTTCTTCGTGGTGGCGGATGATGCAAATGGCAATGTTGATACAACAACCTACAACCAGGTTTGCGTTAGTATTGACAATTGCCCCAGATACAGGCTGCCAAATGTATTTACGCCAAACAGCGATTCTTTCAACGACTTTTTCAGGCCTTACCCGGGTTACACATCCGTTGAAAGGGTTGAGATGCAGATATTCAACCGTTGGGGAGTATTGGTATTTGAAACCATCGACCCACAAATTAACTGGGACGGACGGGATAAAACTTCAAAAGCCGAATGTGCCGATGGTGTTTACTTCTACACCTGCTTTGTATATGAAGTTGTTGGCTCACCTGAAACGCCTGAAGAAAAGCGGATTCAGAAGCGGTCATTGATTGATAGCATTCATTTGTTGAGATAGACAACGGATAAGATCTGATAAGTGGGCATCGTGAGCATCGACCAATTTCCAATTTCCAATATCTAATTTCTAATTTCTAATATTCCAACATCCAATTTGCTAATCAGCTAATTTGTTAATTTCTAATTACCAATTTCTAACATTCCATCATTCCGGTTTTCGATTCTCCCCATTTGCTAATCAGCCTTTCCGACCGGCCAAATGGATTTAACGGTTATATACTGTTTGTCCTGCGTGAGTGCCGCAGGCGGTCAGGCGGGCTAATCCACTAATCAGGTAATCCGCTAATCCGCTAATCCGCTAATCCGCTAATCTGCAAATTACCAATATTCTATCACTCAAGTCCATCAAAAAAAAAGGCCACTTCTCAGCAGCCTTTTTTTATTGAATCAGTTCTTCGTTTAGAAGAGTTTTTCAGCAAGGTCAACTACGCGGGCTGAATATCCCCATTCGTTGTCGTACCATGATAAAATCTTAGCAGTCTTACCATTAACCATCGTACTCTTGGCATCGAAGATTGAAGAGGCCGGATTGTGGATAATGTCAACCGATACGATTTCGTCTTCGGTGTATTCAAGAATACCTTTCATCGGACCTTCAGCGGCTTCTTTCATGGCTGCGTTGATCTGTTCTTTGGTAACTTCAACCTTAAGATTAACAACCAGGTCAACCAATGAACCGGTAGGAGTTGGTACACGAACAGCCAGACCGTCGAGTTTTCCTTTAAGTTCAGGAATAACAATGCCTACGGCTTTGGCAGCACCGGTGGTTGTCGGTATCTGCGAAACAGCGGCAGAACGGGCGCGGCGAAGGTCGCTGTGGGGTGCATCCAGGATAGTCTGGTCGTTGGTGTAAGAGTGGATGGTGGTCATCAGACCGTTCTCAATGCCGAATTTATCATTCAGCACCTTGGCTACCGGTGCAAGACAGTTGGTCGTGCAGGAAGCGTTGGAGATACACTGATCGGTATCTTTCAGATCGTGTTCGTTAACCCCCAGTACAATGGTACGATCAATGGCATCTTTCGATGGAACGGTAAGAATCACTTTTTTGGCGCCATTTTTCAAATGGTCGCCATATCCGCCTTTCGGGCTTTCTTTAGAACGGAAGATACCGGTTGCTTCAACCACAACATCGGGGGTTACAGCCCACAGAATGTTGATTGGGTTGCGTTCGGCAGTTACCGGAAATTTTACGCCGTTGACGATCAACGATGTTTCATCGAATTCAATTTTACCGTCAAAACGGCCCTGGGTAGAATCATACTTAAGGAGGTAAGCCAGGGTTTTGGTGTTGGTGAGGTCATTTATACCAACAACCTCAATATTGCTTCTTTCAAGTGCGAGCTTGAACACATTGCGGCCGATTCTTCCGAATCCGTTGATACCTAATTTAATTTTTGACATATTTTCAGATTTTGGTGAATGAATTTCTTTTCAAAAAAACAGTGCAAAGGTAGCTATTTTTATGCTTGAATGAAAAACTAATATAATCTGATATTTATTTACAAATATATGTCAAACAATGCTTTAACACTTTATTATATGAACAAAATGGTGAACAAAGAAGAAGTTAAAAATCCGCAAACGATTGCAGAATGATTACTTTAATCGTGTTTTATTTGACCTTAACAACCTAAGGTATTTCGTCTTAAATTTGCAGGGATGAAAAATACGCGTAACTTTTGCATTATCGCACATATTGACCACGGCAAAAGCACCCTTGCCGACAGGTTGCTTGAATTTACCGGAACGTTGACGGAACGTCAGGCACAGGATCAGGTACTTGACGACATGGACCTTGAACGGGAACGTGGTATTACCATAAAAAGCCATGCCATTCAGATGGAATACAAATTTGAAGGTGTTGACTACAAGCTTAATCTTATTGACACACCAGGCCATGTTGACTTTTCTTACGAAGTATCCCGGTCAATTGCAGCCTGCGAAGGCGCTTTGCTGATTATCGATGCCACCCAGGGCATTCAGGCACAAACCATTTCAAATCTGTACCTTGCCCTTGAGCATGATCTTGAAATTATCCCGGTGATGAATAAAATGGACATGGACAATGCCATGCCCGAAGATGTGGAAGAGCAGATAATTGATCTGATTGGTTGCAAGCCGGAAGACATTATCAGGGCCAGCGGAAAAACAGGGATGGGTGTTGAAAAGATTCTTGAAGAAATCATTCACAAGGTACCGGCGCCAAAGGGAGATCCGGATGCACCCCTGCAGGCACTGATTTTCGATTCCGTCTTTAATTCCTACAGAGGCATCATTGCCTATTTCCGGATTATGAACGGACTAGTCAGGAAAGGCGACTTAGTCAAGTTTTTTGCAACCGGCAAGGAATACAATGCCGATGAAATTGGGGTATTAAAACTCACCCGGCAGCCCCGCGACACTATGAGTGCCGGAGATGTTGGATATATTATCTCCGGGATTAAAGCTTCGCGCGAAGTGAAAGTCGGGGATACCATAACCCATGTTAAAAACCCCTGCGAAAAAGCCATCGAGGGCTTTACCAATGTAAAACCCATGGTTTATGCCGGTATCTATCCGGTCGATGCAGATGACTATGAAGAATTACGCGCTTCCATGGAGCGTTTGCAACTGAATGATGCTTCACTGGTATTTGAGCCTGAATCGTCTGCTGCGCTGGGTTTTGGGTTTCGATGCGGTTTTCTGGGATTGCTCCACATGGAGATTATCCAGGAGAGGCTCGACCGCGAATTCAATATGGATGTTATTACTACCGTACCTAACGTTTCGTATAAAGCCTACACTACAAAAGGCGATATGATTGAAGTTCACAATCCGTCCGGACTTCCCGCACCCAACTATCTCGATTATATTGAAGAGCCTTTTATTACTGCACAAATCATCTCAAAATCGGAGTATGTTGGTGCTGTGATGACCCTTTGCATTGGTAAACGTGGCATGCTCAAAAACCAGATTTATCTGACCAGCGACAGGATTGAACTTACCGTTGAGCTTCCGTTGGGCGAAATCGTTTTTGACTTTTACGATAAGCTGAAAAGCATTTCGAAGGGTTATGCTTCTTTCGATTATCATATTACCGGTTATAAACAGGCGAAATTAGTCAGACTTGATATTCTGCTTAACAGTGAACCTGTGGATGCCCTTTCAACACTGATCCATCAGGACAATGCCTACGAATTTGGCCGCCGGATGTGCTCAAAACTGAAAGAACTAATCCCGCGTCAACAGTTTGATATTGCCATACAGGCGGCCATCGGGGCTAAAGTTATTGCCCGTGAAACAGTGAAAGCCGTCCGAAAAGATGTTACTGCAAAGTGTTATGGCGGGGATATAACCCGTAAACGTAAACTGCTTGAGAAGCAGAAGAAGGGTAAGAAACGGATGCGCCAGGTTGGAAACGTGGAAATTCCCCAAACTGCATTCCTGGCGGTGCTGAAGCTTGATTAGCTTTATGGATCAGATGTTTATGAGTTTATGCTTGACCGCATAAATAATTACCTCAATTATATTCTTAGCATCAATCTTTGTCATCAGGTTAGCCCGGTGCTTTTCAACTGTGCGGCTGCTGATGAACATTTTATCGGCAATCTCCTTGGTTGACAAACCTTTACAAACATAGCCAAGCACTTCAACCTCACGATCCGAGAAGTTAATAACATCTTCGGCAGGTTTTTCTTTAACGGTTTCACTTACGCCAAAGACAGAGATAAGCTTATTGATAAGTTCCGTTGAAATGTAATTCCGGTTACCGGAGAGCATATCCACTGCTTTTTCAAACTCTTCTATTTCACTCAGGCTTAGCTTTTCCAATCCCTGGGCTTCGGCAACTTCAGGTTTGCTGATGGTCAACATGCCAATGAGGCTTGATTTGCCTTTAACTTTTAGCCCTTCTATACCAAACAGTTCTGCATTGATGGTTTCGCCACTTTTATGCTTGATACTGAATTTAATATGAATATCCTTTTCAAATCCACGCTGGCAACGGCTGATTTTTTCAACAGCAGCCACTTTATCCTGTTCAACAATCAGATCGCTGAACCCCATTTTTAGCAGCTCTTCACGGCTGTAGCCGAGGGTTGTTGAAAGGCTCGGATTGGTTTCAATAAACCGGTCTTCCTGGTAAATGTATATCCCGTAAGGTGAAATCATCGACAGTGCGATGAATTTTTCCTCATTCGCTTTGCGGTGGGCTTCGGCTTTGTTTAAACGTGTGGCAATCGAAGTAAGTAGTTCGTCGTATTCAAAAGGTTTTACAATATAATCATCGGCGCCCAGTTGCATACCAAAGCGGATATCCTTTAATTCTGATTTAGCAGTTAGGAAAACAAACGGAATCATGGCTGTGGCCGAGCTTTCTTTCAAAACATTGAATACATCGTAGCCACTGATTTCGTTCATCGAAATATCGCAAAGGATAAGATCGGGCAATAAGGCAAACGCCTTTTGAATTCCTGCAGCGCCATCGCTGGCATGGGTAATATCGTAACCCTTTACACGCAAAAGATTGGAAATCGTTATTGCCAGCGATTTATCATCCTCAACTAACAGAACTTTAATATTATTGGCTTCGCTCATTATTTTGTCTCCGTTTATTGTGTTTGCAACCCGGCTTCACCGCCAACAGGAAGTATAACTGTAAAAATTGAACCTTCTCCAACCTTACTTACAAAGCTGATTTCACCTTTATGTAGTTTCAGGCAGTCACCTACAACGGCCAGGCCCAGGCCCGAGCCTCTTGCATGTTTTGAATTGCTTGCCCTGTAGAATGGTTCAAAAATGTAATTCATTTCGTCTTCAGGAATACCAATTCCCTGATCAGAAATGGTAAAACAGGCCAATTCAGGGGTTAACATGCTTACCTCAAATTTCACCCTTGATTTTTTGTCGGAAAATTTCAGGGCATTCAACAACAGGTTGGTAAAGGTATGACTAAAAAGCGATTCATCAATCCATAATTCAGCAGGAATTTGCTTCAGGAGAAGGTCTATGCGATCGGGAACCATCTCCATTTCATTGAGTTCCTTTACCAGATGGCGACAGAGTTGGGTAATATCTGTAACGGCAGGCTTAAACTCAAGTTTTCCTTTATTTACCGCGTCAATAACCGTAACTTTATCCAAAACCCGCAGCAGGGATTTCACTGCCATCCTGCTCAGCTCGAAAGCATCATTGATGGTTTCAGCATCGAGTTCAAATCTGTGATTCTCCAACAACTGAAGGTTGCTGTATATGATTGAAAGCGGCGTCCGGAATTCATGGGAAATGGTAGAAATGTATTTTGACTTTACATTGCTCAGTTCAATTTCACGCTCAAGCGAAGTGCGCAATTCTTCATGCTTTGCCTTCCGTTCTGAAATATCCCTTATCAGCGCATGAACCCCCAGAATATGGCCATCGGGACCCGCGAAGGATGCAGCAGTTACTTCAGCCCAGCGTTTTTCCTGATCATTCCGGATAAACTCAATTTCAAACAATTCATTTCTGATACCCTGATCCGCTTGCCTGAATTCCTGCCAGACTTTTACGAGTTTTTCAAATGAATCGTCAGTTAAAATGCTACTCAGGGGAAAACCAACAATTTCTTCAGCAGTATAACCCGTCAGATTTTTAATAGATGCACTCATAAAAGCCGGGCGGGCATCCATATCAACCACACAAAAAACATCCGACATGTTTTCGGCGACAAGGCTGAACAATACCTTTCGGCTTCCGATCTCATCAACACAATCAAGGTAGAAAGTTACATCACGGAAAGTTGCAAAAACATAATCGGACCCATCTAATTCCAGGGGGATCTTACTGACCAAAAATTTATAATCAGAACCTTCAACAGACAATTCATACAAATATTCAAGCAGTACTCCATTCATTAAAACCTCTTCATCTTCTTCATCAGCCCGCCCCAACAAATGATCCATCGCCGTCAGCCACAACTGCGGCAATGGATTGATAAAGCCTGTTAACGGATTTTCGGAACGGCTGTTATTGTATGTAAATGACCCCGGCCCGGCACCACGCTTTCTGATGTAAGAATACACCGAATATCCGGCCACTAAGGGTTTGCCCGATGTTGAGATCAACTTTACTTCATCGGGTGAAAAAAGTTCGGGCAGTTTGTGAGAAACCATAGAGTATTTATAATTAGCAATCAAGTCAAAGATTCGGTAAAATACAATAGATTAATGCCAAAAAAAACCAATAGTAATTCAAAGTCGCTTAGTTAAGGTTTCGGATTTGAAAATTAATAAATGAGTCCACTCCGAAAACTAATTATTTGACACCAAATCACAAAAACACGATCCGCCAGATGGCGGACACCAATGTTAATATATTAATATACAATATTATGCGTAAAATGGTGTCCTGGAGACTTGGTGTCTATTCTTCTTTATTGACTTTTCGGAGCAAGCTCATAAATGAAATATCCTTTCCCGCATGTGCGGGAAAAACAATATACCTTAACTAAACGACAGTAAAAAGTAATTGCTGAAGTGAAGAGAGAATCGGAGCACAAAAAATAAAATAACAAAAAATGCACACTGCTTGTAACATTTTTGCTTTAATATTGTCATAGACTTAGCCGACTGAACAAATCATGGCAGATGACAACAGCGGAATATAACAGTTGCGTAAGTAAATTTTCGGACGGAGTTTACCGTTTTATCCTTAAAAATTTAGGGGATACCGAACGTGCACGGGATATTGTGCAGGAATCGTTCCTTAAAATGTGGGAGAAATCGGGGGATATTTCATCCGAAAAAGCAAAATCGTACCTTTTTACGACCGCTTATCATACCATGATTGACGACATAAGGAGACAAAAGCGCATTACCAGTCTCGACGAGATTAACGTTGATCTGACTGTCAATAATTCGTTCAGTGATCTGCAGCAGGTGCTGAGTGTTGCCTTGCTAAAATTGCCTGAAATTCAAAAGGCGGTAATCACCCTGAGGGATTACGAGGGATATTCGTACGAAGAAATCGGGAACATTACCGGCCTGAATGAATCGCAGGTAAAAGTTTACATTTACAGGGCCAGGGTAAGCCTGAAGAATTACATCGGAAGCCTTGACCGCGTTATTTAACCAAAAGGCATAAGGAGAGAGATGCCATGGGAGAGATGAACAAAATAAACAGATCGAATTACGAAGCATTCGTAATCAGCTATTTTGACGGATCACTTGATCCGGTCGATACGGCTGAATTACTGCTGTTTCTGGAACAAAATCCTGATTTGAAAGAAGAGGTTTCAGGCATCGCAGATGTAGTATTATATCCTGATCAGAAAATTCAGTTTAATTTCAAAGAACTGCTTATCCGGCCGGCTGATGTGGAAGCTGTGAACCTGACTGCTTCCAATTACAATTATTATTTTGTGGCTGCTCATGAAGGCGACCTTTCGGCCAGGGGCATGAAAAGGGTTGAGGCCTTTATCATCAGTCACCCGGAATTGAAAAAAGAGTATGAGCTTTTCGCAAAAGCAAGGCTGAAAGCTAATCCGGCCATCAGGCTCCCTAATCCGGCCGGTCTCAGAAAACCGGTTTTTGCCGGAATCCGTCAACTCTTATACTTCAGCGCTGCAGCGGCGAGCATTCTAATATTAATGACACTTTATCTGAGGATCGAACCGCCAAAAACTGACTCCATCGTTGAAAAAACCGGTGGTAAAGAAATCCGGGACGAAAAACCAACTGAGAAGAAAACTCCTTCATCAAACACCCCATCTGGTAAAGTAAGGCCAACCAAAGTTCCTGTAAAAGTTAAAGGGTCTGTAAAAACAACAAAATCAGGAACAGGCAACACAGAAAACCAAACCCCTGCCCCTGCTGAGAGGAATACGAATGAAATCAACCGTGCCCCATCCCGTCAGATTCTCAACAACACTCCGGAACCATTCAATGGCAGTAACCGGAATTTTTATTCCGACCTTTTCGATGAAATAACAAAATCGCAGGAGCCAATGCTGGCAAGCCTTGAGCCTGAACCTTCAATAATACCAGAAAATTCGCCCGGATATTCGAGAACCGGCAAACGTATGGGAAACCTGCTCAGAAACGGGGTGCAGATCGCTTCACAGGTAAATGAATCTTTCAGCGGCTGGATGTTGGCTGATCTGGGAATTGAAGGAATTAACATGCTAACTGACAATGAATTAAAACTTGAGCGTATTGTAAACTCTGATGGGAGTACCGGAAAAGTAAAGCTCACTGTAAGTGGGTCCGGATATTCAATAGCAAGAAGGCCAAATTGATGGACCCTGAAAATATTTTTTTCTGATTGACCGATAACTGAAAGCCGCTGAAACACCATATCGGAAAAAAAAGGCGGTAGATTGTAACAAATTCTGCGCACTTCCCGTCACAAAGAAAAACACGATACAAATATCTTAAAGCTCAAAGCCATGAAAACTACTTTAACACTCCGAAAGTCATCATTGATCGCTATTCTGATAATGGCCTCCGGCCTGACAACACAGGCACAATCAAAAGGCAGCGGGAACCTTATCAGGCAAGACCGCACGGTATCAGTATTTACCGAAATTGAGGCAGGCAGTGCATTTGAAATTATCCTGGAACAGGGCGAACCCATCATGGTGTCGGTTGAAACCGATGACAACTACCTGGAAAGCATAATAACCAGCACAGATAACAACCGGTTGGTTATAGAATCAAGCGGAATCAGAAATCCGACAGCTATGAGGGTTTACATAAAGATTCCCGTATTAACAGAATTGGAATTGGATGGAGCTGCCCGTATCGATTCAAAAGGTGAACTGAAAGTTACTAACCTGGAGATAGAAGCGAGCGGCGCATCAAAAGTAAACCTGAACATTGATGCCCAAATGCTGAAGAGTGATATCAGCGGTGCATCGAAAGTTACGCTTAGGGGTAAAGCAATAAGCCACGATGCCAACATTTCCGGGGCAGCCAATCTTGAAGCGTTGAAATTAGTCACTCAAACGACTGCTGCCAGTGTCAGTGGGGCCGCCAGGGCAAGGATTTATGCAATCAGCGAACTGAATGCTGAAGTCAGCGGGGCTGGCAGTATTAGCTACTACGATCAACCTTCTCTTAAAAAAATCAGCAAACCAGGATCTTATAGTCTGCAATTTGAAAATCCGGAACAGCCTGCTGCCAGTGATACTGAAAAAGTGCTCAGCACCACCGAATCTGGCGATTCAACCCTCATTAATATCGGCGACATCAAAGTTGAGGTGATTGAAGGCAATCCAACCAGGGTAACTATTGGAAACAACGAGCTTGAGGTTGACGACGAAGGAAACGTAGATTTCAAACGCAACAATAAAGACCAGTTCGACGGTCATTGGGGCGGATTTGATCTCGGTGTCAATGGCTATGTAAACAGCAACCGGGAGTTTGACATGCCAGAAGGTTATGAGTTTCTGAACCTTCGCATGGAAAAATCATTCAACGTGGCCATTAACTTTTGGGAACAGAATTTTAACCTGATCGGCAACGAGTTTGGGTTAACAACCGGCCTGGGTGTAGAATGGAATAACTACAGGTTCGACGACAATGTAAAAATTATACGGGATGAAGAATTTGGAATAGATGCCATATTGATGAATGAGGAAGGTACGGGTTATCTGAAAAGTAAGATGGTGGTTAATTATCTGAATTTACCCATTCTTCTTGAATATCAGACAAACAGATTATCAAAAAAGAACAGTTTTCACATTGGAGGTGGACTGATGACAGGTCTGAGGATCGGAACCCATACAAAAATGGTTTATGATGACGGAAGCAAACAAAAAGACAAGGATCGTGACTCCAAAGGCTATGATATTAATCCTTTCAAATTTGCATTGATGGCCCGTATCGGTTGGGGCAAGATTAACCTGTTTGCCAACTACAGCCTGAATAGTATGTTTAAAGATAACCGCGGTCCTGAACTTTACCCTTTTGCAGCCGGGATTACCCTTGCAAGCTGGTAACAGGTGCCAGAGTTGCATCTGCCAATGCTGCTGCCCAAAAGGTGGCAGCATTTTTATTTTTTAAAAAAAGTATTAATTTTACCCCCATTAAAGAGGGTAAATCAGTAGGTTTAAAGTTATTGGTTGAGCCTACTCCGGATAATTAAAAAAGAGAAGATTGGACATCCGCAGCTATGCACACCAGGCTACAGATTTGCACAAAGTCTTGTATATCAACATATACAAATTTACAATCTTGGTGTTTTGGTAACAAAAAACGAGTTTTCAGAGTGTACTTTAAATTTGAAATTCAAATATTTACAAAGATATGTCAGGACACAATAAATGGTCAACCATTAAGCGGAAGAAAGGAGCTTTGGATGCCAAACGCTCAAAAATCTTCTCAAGGATTAATAAAGAAATTACAGTAGCGGTAAAAGAAGGCGGCCCTGACCCCGACGGCAATCCACGTCTCAGGCTTGCCATTGCCAATGCTAAAGGCGCCAGTATGCCCAAAGATAATATTACCAGGGCCATAAACAAAGGTGCTGAAAAGGATGGCTCCAATTACACTGAAGTAACCTACGAAGGTTACGCTCCCAATGCCATCGCTGTATATATAGAATGTACCACCGACAATGTTCAGCGCACGGTTTCAAACATCCGGGCTTATTTCAATAAATTTGGCGGCAATCTGGGTACCAATGGTTCATTAAGTTTCCTTTTTGACCGCAAGGGCGTTTTTACGATTCCGAAAGGCACAATCAACATAGATGAGTTTGAGATGGATGTTATAGATGCCGGCGCCGATGACATTCAGGTTGAAGAAGATACCATCACAATTATAACTGCCATGGAAGATTTCGGAACCATGATAAAGAAGCTGGAGGAGATGAACATTGAGCCGGAAAATGCTGAACTGCAAAGAATTCCGAAAGAAACCATTAAACTGGACAAGGAATCGGCTAAAAAAACAATGAGACTGATTGATTTCTTCGAGGAAGACGATGATGTCAGCAATGTGTTCCACAATCTTGAGCTCACCGATGAGATGATGGAAGAACTCGGTTAGAGAATTTCTTCACAAAAAAAACAGGCTGTCTTGTATAAAGGACAGCCTGTTGTTTTTGAAAACATTACTGTCCGGATAAAATTAGGAGATTCTTCGCTCCGCTCAGCAGGAGATTTCTCCCTCAAAACCAAGCTTCGCAGCGTTTTGATGACAAGACTTGCTAAATAATAGGGGGAGGAAAAGCGCAGCGGAATGAGAAATCTCTTTTTTATTGTATATCAAATATTTACTTAAAATTGTCATTGGTACCACAGGGCGTAATCTTTTAAATCGAAAATATCAATTTGTTACTTAAAGGAGCCATTGGTGATGACGAACGGGAGATTTCTCCCTCAAAATCCTGATTCGCAGCGTTTTGATGGAGAAATGACAAGACTTGCTAAATATAGGGGGAGGAAAAAGGGTTGGGCGCTCTGCGCCCAACCCTTTTTCCTCTCATTTTCACCACCTTAGCCATGTCATTTCGAATGCAGCGCAGCGGAATGAGAAATCTCTTATTTGTTGTATATCAAATATTTACGTAAAGTTGTCATTGGTAGCACAGGGCGTAATCTTTTAAATCGAAAATATCAATTTGTTACTTAAAGGAGCCATTGGTGATGACCAACGGGAGATTTCTCCCTCAAAACCAAGCTTCGCAGCGTTTTGAGGGAGAAATGACAAGACTTGCAAAATAATAGGGGGAGGAAAAAGGGTTGGGCGCTCTGCGCCAAACCCTTTTTCCTCCCATTTTCACCACCTTAGCCGTGTCATTTCGAATGCAGCGCAGCGGAATGAGAAATCTCTTTTTTATTGTATATCAAATATTTACGTGTGAATTTGTCATTGGTAGCGAAACGAAGTGGAGTGAAGAATCTCAATATCCAACAAGTATTTTAGTCGGACAATAGTGATTTAAAAGTAAATTATTTCAAAGAAGTAACGATTTCATAGGTATCCATTGCAATGACCAATTCCTCATTGGTTGGAACAACCATAACAGTAACTTTTGAATTCTCCTTTGAAAGAATTGCTTCTTTCCCCCGAAGGCCATCATTCTTTTCCTTATCAAATTCGAGCCCCATATATTCCATGTCTTTAGTGGTAAGGTATCGTGTTGCTGAATCATTCTCGCCAACGCCCCCTGTGAAGATAATCACATCAACACCGCCCATGGCGGCAGTATAAGCGCCAATATATTTGCGGATACGGTAGTAGTACATCTCAAGTGTAACCTTCGCCCGCTTATTGCCTTCCTCAGCAGCTTTCTCCACATCGCGCATATCAGACGATATACCTGACACGCCAAGCATTCCGCTGTGCTTGTTCACCAGAGTATTGGCAACAGGCACATCAATCTCTTCTTTATTCATGATCTGAATAAATGCTCCTATATCCAGATCGCCGGTGCGGGTGCCCATCATTAACCCTTCTATTGGGGTCATTCCCATTGAAGTATCCAGGGATTTGCCATTCTTGATAGCGGCAACAGAAGCGCCATTGCCAAGGTGACAGGTTATAATCTTCATATCTTCAATTTTCCTGCCCAAAATTTCGGCCGCCCTTTGAGAGACATATCTGTGCGATGAACCATGAAAACCATATCTGCGGATTTTGTGCTTTTCGTAAAGTGAATAAGGAATTCCGTATAGATATACGTAGTCGGGCATTGTTTGATGAAAAGCCGTATCAAATACACCAACCTGTGGAATCTCGGGCAACAGTTTGGTAATGGAATAAATTCCTTTAAGGTTAGGTGGATTGTGTAGCGGGGCCAGATCAATACACTCTTCGAGCGCATCGATAACTTCACTGGTAATATAGACACTGCCGTTGAATTTCTCTCCGGCATGAACAACCCTGTGCCCGACTGCCAGAATTTCGTTCAGGGTTTTAATACTCCCATATTTTTCACTGATCAGAATACCCAGCAAGTATTCGATACCTGCCTGATGATCAAGAATTTCGCCTTCGAGTTTAACCTCAACGCCATCATTTCGCGAATGTTTAATCAAAGACCCTTTAAGGCCAATTTTATCCACAAGCCCTTTTGCCAGCACTTCCTGCGATGGCATTTCGAACAATTGGTATTTTATGGATGAACTTCCACAGTTTAATACGACTATTTTCATTTTGTATTTTTTTCTTATGTTATTGAGCTATTCGCGGCCAAGGTTTGTGATTGACCCTTTTTTAGGAATGCGTTTTCCACCCTGATACAGATAAAAACCTTCGCCTACCCGACGTCCAACCAGGTTGGCCCTGACCATCCTTTTCAGCATGGGCGATGGTTTGTATTTTGTCTCACCAAATTCGGTGTAAAGGTTTTCCATCCATTTCAGAACTTTATCCAGACCAATTTTATCGGCCATTTCGAAAGGTCCTAACTGCAACCCTGAAGTTTCTTTCATGGTTTCATCGATATCGGCAACTGTTGCAACTCCTTCCATCAGGATTTCACAGGCTTCATTGATCAGCGGCACAAGCATTCTGGTGCTGACATTGCCGGAAGACTCGTTTACACTGATCAGCTTTTTCCCGATAAGAAGCGCGAGTTTGCTAACCATGGCATAGGTTTCTTCGTTGGTATAAACCGATCTTACGGCTTCAATTATTTTTACCTTTCCAACAGGAGAGAAGAAATGAAGGCCCATTGCCCTTTCAGGGTGCCTGAGCACCGATGAAATCTCGGAAATCATCAATGTAGCTGTGTTTGAAACGATGATGGCATCCCTTTGGATGGCTGCTTCAATTTTCCGGAAAATATCCTGGCGCAATTCAAGGCTAGTTCCTTTTTTCTTGGAATTAACCGTTTCAAAAACGATCTCGCATTCTGACAGTTCAGAATAGTCGGTTGAGCCTTTTATGCGGGACAGGATCAACTTTTTTTCGCCACCGGTCAGTCCCCATTTACTAATACGGTCATCAAGCTGGGCTTCAATGCGTCTCAGTACTTCAGCAACACGATCTTCACTTATATCAATGAAATTTACTTCAATTCCCGATTGACTCATCAACACGGAAATTTCCTGCCCCATGGTACCGCATCCAACGATGCCGACCTTTTGAAGGGAACCTTTGGAATGCATGGATTTGCCGAGGCTAAAATCTTCTAATCGCTCTGACATTTTACTAATTTTATGATGATTTGAAATTTAATTTAATTATTCGCACCTGCTGCCTGGGTAGCGGTAATGGCAACAAGGTTTACAATATCAGTTACCGAACAACCCCTCGAAAGATCGTTGATAGGCGCTGCCATGCCTTGTAAAACGGGCCCGATGGCTTCAGCACCGGCAAGGCGTTGCACCAGTTTATAGGCAATATTCCCTGTTTCCAGGCTTGGGAAAACCAACACATTCGCTTTTCCGGCGATTGTACTACCGGGAGCTTTATGCATACCTACCGATTCTACAATGGCAGCATCGGCCTGAAGTTCGCCATCGATTTCGAGCCAGGGCGCTTTTTCGCGGGCGATACGGGTGGCTTCAATTACTTTGTCGCACAAGGCATGCTTGGCACTGCCTTTGGTCGAAAAACTGAGCATGGCTACCCTGGGCTCAATACCGGCAATTGACCTGGCTGTCATGGCGGTGGTCACTGCGATTTCAGCCAATTCTGAAGCAGTAGGGTCGGGATGCACAGCGCAATCGGCAAAAACCAGAATATTGCCCGGAACATAAGGGTTATCCTTGAAAATCATGAAAAATGCCCCGGAAACCACCGTGATTCCAGGCAGGGTTTTAACAATCTGAAAAGCAGGACGAAGCACATTTCCGGTTGCATTCATGGCACCGGCCACTTCTCCGTCGGCTTCGCCAGTTTTGATGAGCAATGTAGCAAGGTAAAGCGGATCTTCAACCAGCGTCATTGCTTCATCCCAGGTCAGCCCCTTCGATTTTCGGATTTCGAAAAGCAGCTTCGCATACCGCTCTTTATCAGGATTTTCAACAGGATCGATGAACCGTGCATTTGAAATAAACTGCAGACCAAATTCAACCGTTTTTCTTTCTATCTCTGACTTGTTACCAATCAGAATAATTCTGGCAATTTTTTCTTTGAGAATAAAATCTGCTGCTTTCAGTGTGCGTTCTTCAGTACCTTCGGGGAGAACTATGCACTTTGAGGCTTTCCGTGCATTTTCCCTGATGGTGTTCATGAGTGGCATTATCGTATCTTTTTGAGTGGGAGGAAATAAAAAACCTGATTTTCAGGGCGCAAATTTAGAACTTATTCATTTGTGTTCCTATAAAACAAATCAATATTTACAATTTGTTAACTCAAGCTAATTTATTGTTTTTCTGATATTTGACAAGTGAATTTTAACGTGGGAAACAATCTTGTAGAAACAAACGAATTTAATATTCGGAAGAAACCGGATACTTCATAGATACTAAAAAGTATTAATTTTGCCGCGCAAATGACTATCACAGGGCAACAAACACTCCAATTGGATTTCTTCTTAAGGCCAGTCAGCCGGGAACCCCGGCCTGAAACAGATTCTGTTCAGGTTTACAGCGATTTTATTGCCGACAGTCTTAACCCTATCAAATCTGATTCCACCTTCCGATTTGAGCTGAAAGATATCATCTTCCCTGAACAGGCTGTAGATTCTGCCATTTCACAGGTGGAAAATGTCAAACCTTCAATTTTTGTGATTTCGAAAGCCAGGGCGCATGACCTTAACCCGACAGTCAGGCCAGCCCAGGACCATGACTGGTTAACCGGGCTTTTTATTATCTGCCTGATTTTAATATCATGGATCAGGTATTACAATTTCCGCAGAATCAAGCAGTTATTCAGAGCAGTTATAGGCAGGCACAATGTTAACCAATTGGTAAGGGACGGAAACCTGGTTGAAGAACGGATTACCCCCGGCCTCGCAGTAATCTATTTAAGCAGTCTTTCGGTCATTATATACCAGTTTGGCCTGAATCAAATCAGCGAGTGGCTGAATTTATCCGAACCATGGCTCATTTTTCTGATTATAATCGGGAGTATCGGCTTGTTGTGGTTTCTAAAGTTGATGGCAATCAGTTTAACCGGGTTGATATTCAGGACAAAACAAGATACCGCCGAGTTGATACTTACCAATATGATTTTTAACGGAGCAACCGGCATTGTTATTTTTCCATTTGTAGTAGCCGGTTTTTACAGCGGGAACCTTCTGTTGATCAAGGTAGCGGGCGCTATCCTACTTATAGGCATGGCATTGAGATTTTTCAGAAGTCTTATGATCGGATTGTCAGCGCAAACGTTTTCGGTAATCTATTTATTTGTGTATCTTTGCACCCTCGAAATTTTACCATTGCTGATTGTGTACCGAATGGTTTCAATTACTGATTAATAATCAGTTAAGCACTGGTAAGGTGAACAAAACAGAGTAAATTAAATTTTAATCTTTGAAAAATTGAAAATCAAGAATGTACTAATTTCACAGCCAAAGCCAGCCGAACTCGAGAAGTCGCCATACGGCGAACTTATCAAAAAATACTGCCTGAACGTTGATTTTCACAAATTCTTTAAAATTGAAGGCTTAAGTTCAATTGATTTCAGGAAGGAAAACAAAGTCAGGCTCCCTGACTTTACTGCGGTTATCTTTACAAGCAAACACAGTGTTGATCATTTTTTCAGGTTGGCTGCTGAATTAAGGTCAGATGTGCCGGAAACTATGAAATATTTCTGTTCATCAGAATCCACCGCTTACTATCTTCAGAAATACATACAGTACCGGAAGCGCAAAATTTTCTTCAGTAGCCAGGAACTTCATGATCTTGTTGACATTATAAGGAAGCATAAAACCGAGAAATATCTGTTCCCCTGCAGCGCTGAGCACAACAATGAATTGTCGGATATGCTTGAACAGCACAAAATTTCTTACTCCAAGGCCATCATGTACCGGACTGTCTCCGAAGATATGACCTTTCTTGACCTTACGAAATACGATTTATTGATTTTCTTTAGTCCTGCAGGAATCAGATCACTGTTCAAAAATTTTCCGGATTTTGTACAGGGCGAAAAATCAATGGGTGTTTTTGGCCAAACTACAGCCACTGCTGCCCGTGAAGCAGGATTGAATATAATGGTCGAAGCTCCGACCCCAACAGCCCCTTCCATGGCTAAAGCGATTGAGCAATATCTGACTGCCTGCACCAAGGCCAAATAGGCAATCATATCTGTAGGCCGGAAGTTCAGGTGCTTGTGCAAATAACCCGTTTTTTATGCAGACATTCGTAAAGCAGGAACATTTGTGCGGCATCCCGGAAATTCAAAAACTCTTCAATGAAGGGCACTCATTTTTCAGACACCCGGTTAAGCTTTACTGGCTGCCAGGAGACTGGACAGGTAAACCTATCGGAAAAATTTTGGTATCCGTATCGAAAAGGAATTTTAAAAAATCAGTTGACCGCAATTATATAAAGCGCCTTCTCAGAGAATGTTACAGGCGAAATAAAGCAATTGCCGAAGAAGGGCTGACAGGTAAACACTATTATCTCGCATTGGTTTATTCAGGCAAAGAACTTCCTGCATTCAAATCACTTGAACCTATAATAATTAAGCTTCTTGAGCGTTTAGTCAAGGAATATGAAACAACTTCTCGCTAAGCTTATGATTGGCATGATACGGCTTTATCAGGGCGTTATTTCGCCCTATCTTCCCCCATCGTGCAGATATACACCAACCTGCTCAGCTTACGGTGTTGAAGCTTTGAAGAAACACGGGCCTTTTAAGGGAGGCTGGCTGACCCTTAAAAGAATATTGTCATGTCATCCATGGGGTGGGAGCGGTTACGATCCTGTACCTTAAGTTTATTTCCAAATTTTAAGAGTTTAAACATGAAACAGATATACACGATTGCCTTAATTATATTTTTGGCTTTTTCAGGCAATGTAAGCATTCAGGCCCAGGAATCCTCAAATTTCGAAATTTCGAAAAACCTCGACATTTTTGCAACCTTATGCAAAGAACTGAACAACAATTACGTCGATGAGTTAAACTACAGCGATCTGGTTAAAACCGGGATTGAAGCTATGTTAAACAAGCTGGATCCTTACACAGTTTACATTTCGGAAGCAGATATTGAAGATTACGCCTTTATGACAACCGGTCAGTATGGCGGAATCGGAGCCCTCATTCACAAACAGGGTGATTATGTGGTAATTTCAGAGCCTTATCTGGGATCACCATCCATGAAAGCCGGGCTTATGCAAGGCGACCGTATTGCCAGGGTAAATGATAAAGATGCCAGGAGAAAATCGGTCAGTGATGTCAGCGCAATCCTGAAAGGCCAGCCCGGAACATCGATTAAATTGCAGATAATCCGCGAAGGGGAAACCTCGCCGCTCGATATTTATGTAACCCGTGAAAATGTATCAATCCCAAATGTTGCTTATTCTGAAATGATCAATGAAAATACCGGTTACATCAAACTCACCGGATTTACGCAAAATTCAGGCAAGGAGGTTAAAGATGCTTTCATGAAACTAAAGGAAAACGGTCAAATGAATTCACTGATTATTGACCTGCGCGATAACGGTGGCGGACTCATGAATGAAGCTGTGAACATTGCCAACCTTTTTGTGAAAAAAGGCGAACTGGTTGTAAGCACAAAAGGCAAAACCCCCGACCGCAACAAATCATATAAAACATTTATGCAACCCCTTGATCCTGAAATACCTATTGTAGTTTTAGTGAACGGGTACAGTGCTTCCGCTTCCGAAATTGTTGCCGGAGCTTTACAGGATCTCGACAGGGCGGTTATCATTGGTGAAAGGACCTTTGGGAAAGGACTGGTTCAGAACATCATTCCTTTAACCTACAACACACAGATGAAAGTAACTGTAGCCAAATACTATATCCCCAGTGGCCGTTGCATCCAGGCCATTGATTATGCCACCCACGATAGTCTTGGATTTCCACGCCCGATTCCTGATTCGCTGATCAATAGTTTTAAAACCAGGGCCGGCCGGGTTGTTTACGATGGCGGGGGCATTATACCCGACATCACTGCCGAGGAAAAAGAAATCAGTAACATCGCCATTAGCCTGATCACCAAATACCTGATTTTTGATTATGCCAGTAAATTTAAACGCGAACACACAACTATTGCTGAACCCAAGGATTTTAGCATCAACGATGAAACCTACAGCGACTTTGTAGCCTGGCTGAACAACAAAGATTATGACTACATCACCCGAAGTGAAAAGATGTTGTCGGACCTTAAGAAAATTGCTGAGAAGGAACAGTATTATGCTGAACTAAAAACTGAATTTCAACTCCTGGAATCTAAAATGCAGCACAACAAACAGGCAGATCTCGAAAAATTCAGTGATGAACTAAAATCTTTACTGAGGAGTGAAATCGTTTCGCGCTACTATTATCAGGAAGGAAGAATAAAAGCTTCACTCACCGAAGACAAAGAAATTACCACTGCTATTGAAATACTCAAAGACCAGAAAACCTATAAGGCCATCCTAGACGGTACCAGCAATCTGACCAATACCAAATCCTGAGGCAGTTCATGGGCCCGGCAATCTCAATCATTCCTGGAATCCGAAACATCAAGACCGATGTTTCCTCACTGATGTTCTATGGGATGATATTGCTGGCAATGTCAATACCTCTTTCTGAATTTGGCATGAGTATCTCCCAGTTTCTGCTATTGGGTTTGTGGGTGCACGAAGGCGCTGATTTCGGCAATCATGGTTTTACTATCAGAAGAAGTTTATCCGGCAGAATTATTACTTACTTCGGAATCATTGGGTTAAACCTGGCCGGTAAATTCAGGAGGCTGATTAATAATCCGGCGGCAATGGCAGTCATTGCATTTTATCTTCTTCATGTTGCCGGGCTGCTTTATACCTCTGACCTGAATTATGCACTCAAAGATTTAAGAATAAAGCTCCCTTTAATAAGCCTTCCTGTCATTATTTCAACTTCCGCCGCTTTGTCAAAGGAGCGTCTGAACAGATTGCTGGGTTTCTTTATCCTGGCTGTTTTTGCCGGTACATTGGCAAGTATGTATGTGCTTCTGACAAGAAATATCAGCGACCCAAGAGAACTAAGTATATTTATTTCACACATCAGGTTTGGACTCACCATCTGCTTTTCCATATTTATCCTCATGTACTTTTTGTATAAAGGTTTTTACACCTCCCGCTTTGGTAAAATCATAATAACCCTTGGGATTGCCTGGCTCTTCTTTTTTCTTTTCATTCTGGAATCGCTTACAGGCCTGGCCATCACTTTGCTGATTCTTTTCATTTTCGCTGTAGCCTTAAGTTTTCGCATAAAATTTCGGCTGCTGAAAATTGCAGTGTTACTTCCAATTGCCATTTCCCCATACTTTGCGGTCAATTATTTTATTCAACAGACCCGACAGTTTACCGAGGTAGAACCGGTAGATTATCAAAAACTGGATAAATATACCCATTACGGAACGCCTTATGTCCACGATACATGCGGATATGGAGTGGAAAAGGGGAAATATATCGGTATTTACTTAGCCACGGCAGAGTTAAGGCAGGAATGGAACAGAAGGAGCAGCCTGAGCTATGACGGACGGGATAACAAAGGCCAGAATCTAAGTTATACGCTGATCCGGTTTCTGAGTTCTAAGGGGTTGAGAAAAGATGCAGAGGGAGTCAGAAGCCTTACCGATAAAGAAATAGTACACATCGAAGACGGGGTTGCAAATATTGCCTACCTCGAAAACTTTAACCTCCGGTCGCGCATTGACCAAATGGTGATGGGCTACACCAATTATGTAATCCATGGCGAGCCAAACGCCTCATCGGTCATGCAAAGAGTGGAATACTGGAAAACATCTGCCTACATTATCCGGCATCATTGGCTCACGGGCGTTGGAACCGGCGACCTGAACGCGGCATTTTCTCAGGCATATCTTGAAATGGGATCGAAACTCGATGATGCTTTCCGAAACCGTTCGCACAATCAGTTTCTTGCTATTTTCGTCGCTTTCGGGATAGCCGGTCTTATTCTGTTTTTATTTACTTTGTTTTATCCACCTTTTAAGACAGGCAGGTACACAGATTATTACTACCTGGTTTTCTTCACGATTATCTTCATGTCGATGTTGACAGAGGACACCCTCGAAACCCAGGCAGGTGCAACATTCTTTGCATTCTTCAATTCATTGTTACTTTTTGGCAGAAAGCGCGGGCCTGAATTACCCGAACTGAAAACACAACAAGGCCCCCTTATGATAAAATCCTTACATTTAGACCCTGAATTCAAATCATCGGGAATGAAAACGAAGGTATTAACGATCAATTATGCTGAAACCGATCAGGCTTCTGATCTGGAGCCTGCCGACAGGTTGTTACTGGAATCCGCATCCGAAGCAGCTAAACAAGCTTATGCCCCATACTCAGGCTTCAGGGTTGGCGCTGCTCTAAGGCTAGCTGGCAATCAGATAGTCAGGGGAAATAACCAGGAAAATGCAGCATATCCATCCGGATTGTGTGCCGAAAGAGTGGCGATTTTTGCAGCATCAGCCCAAAATCCCGGTGTTGTTATCGAAAGCATAGCAATAACTGTGAATACCGATGGCCATAAAGTGATCGATCCGGTTCCGCCATGCGG
This sequence comes from Bacteroidales bacterium, assembly GCA_038325075.1. Taxonomy (GTDB): domain Bacteria; phylum Bacteroidota; class Bacteroidia; order Bacteroidales; family Lentimicrobiaceae; genus Lentimicrobium. The sequence goes on from JBBQIQ010000001.1 coordinate 72,892, forward strand.
GGCTTGCAGACAGGTAATTGCCGAATATGAAAACAAACAGAATAAAAAGATCAGGATAATTTTTGCAGGCGAAACAGGTAAAATCATTCAGGTCGATGGCATCGAAAGCCTGCTCCCGATGTCGTTCAATTCAAATAATCTGCAACACAGGTAGTTCCTGTCGATCGCTAAGTTAGTCCGTACAAATATCTCTTATCAGGAATTATTATTTAAAACCTGAACAATTCCTCTTTCTTTCAGGTTTAGTCACCTGAACTGCAAATAAAAAACAAGATACCATCGCATGAAAAAACTCTTTTTATTAGTCCTGGGATTTGCAATGTTAACCTCTATGACCAGCGATTTGCCATCTTATGTAATTTATAATTCAAAAGGGAAACCGGTAGATTTTAAGAAATTGGTTAAAGAAGCATCGGATGCGGATGTTGTCCTTTTCGGAGAGTTGCACAACAGCCCGATTTGTCACTGGCTTCAATTAGAACTTACCAGATCGCTTTATAAAGAGAAAAAGAACCAGCTAATCATGGGCGCTGAAATGTTTGAGGCCGACAACACATTGATTGTCAGCGAATATTTGAGCGGTAAAGTCAAAGACAGAAATTTTGAAGCCGAAGCAAGGCTATGGCCTAATTATAAAACCGACTATAAACCTTTGCTTGAATTCGCCCGCGACAGCAATTTACGTTTTATTGCGACCAACATACCCCGCCGCTACGCCTCGCTTGTTAACCGGCAGGGGTTCGAAGGGTTGGATTCGCTTGATGCAGAGGCCAAAAGATATATTGCACCCTTACCCATTGCCTACGATCCTGAACTACCGGGATATAAAGGTATGATTGAAATGATGGGTGGCAGTGGCGGACATGTCACAGAAAACCTCCCAAAAGCCCAGGCCGCCAAAGATGCAACTATGGCTTATTTCATTGCACAGAATATATCCAGAGGTCAAACCTTTATTCATTTTCATGGCACTTATCATTCCGACAATTATGAAGGGATAGTATGGTACCTGAAAAGACTGAAACCTGAATTGAAAATCCTGACCATTAATTCCAGCGAACAGGATGATCTTGATTCCCTCAGGAAAGAGAATGAAGGAAAAGCTGATTTTATCATTGCAGTGCCCACTTCAATGACCAAAACACATTAACTATAAGTTTAAAGTAAAAAGTTTAAAGTTTAAAGTATGATTCAATAAGTGAGGTTGGCCTGTCTGACTGGCTAACGATTGCTATCCGTTACATCAATCTGGCCAGCCAGGCAGGCAGTTGGCAAAGACGAAAGCTTAAAGTTCAAAGCTCAAAGCTCAAATAGATAAAGTTTAGTAACCGTTGGCAGTTGCTCTCGTCATGTCTGACGAGAGCAGTTGGCAAAAAAAGTAAAGTCGGTCCTTCGACTTGGTTCGACATGGTTCGACATGGTTCGACAAGAGCTCACCAACCGAGAGCTCACCAACCGAGAGCTCACCAACCGAGAGCTCACCAACCATCGCTCAGGAACCAAGGTAAGAAATAAGAGGTAGGAATAAGAATGAAGTAAGTGAGAAAAAAAGTCAGAGATTTGCTAATCAACATAACAGCTAATCAGCTAATCAGCTAATCAGCTAACTTACCTTATTGTACCAGAAATGTATAATTGAGGTTGATAAAGAAATTCCAAAAGGTTACAACAATGATTGCCAGCAATTTGGCAAAGTAGAAATTAAATTTTGCTCTTGTAACCAACAGATACAGTACCAATGTACTGATCAGAAGGCCAATTGCTGAAATAAAAAGAAACCTGCCATACTCCACTGCAATTTCAGGATTCTGACTGTGGAATGTCCATACCCGGTTCAGGTAGTAATTGGTTGAAGCTGCAATGGCAAAACCTATGGCGTTAGCCACATACTTTTGTATTTTTAACCATTCCTTACAGATGTAGGTGAATCCAAAATCCACAAATACGCCGGAGAAGCCTACAATGCCGAATTTAATAAACTTGTAAGCGACTTCCGGGGTTAAAATGTCTACCATTTAAAATTACAGCCGTTACTGTGACGTTTATAACTGAATAATCAGGATTTCCTTTGTACCGTCTCTCAACACTTCAACATTAACCCTTTCACCGGGTTTCAGTTTTCCCATACGGCTCATATAGTCATAAATATTACCAACATTTAATCCATTAATTGCGGTAATAATATCACCCTTCAACATACCTGCTTTCTGCGCAGGGCCATCTTTTCGTGTGCCTTCAACCTTCATTCCGCCGGAAGTTTCCGCACCGGAAACATCAGGCATAATACCAAGGGTAACCTTCAGGCCACGGCCATAGTTGCCGCCTTCCTTACGGCTGCCTGATTCCCGAAAAACAGGAGCAGATTTAAGATTGCCGAGCTTTGAAACCAGATCGGCAGTAAAATCAATTACTTTCATTGTACCATCATAGTTAATGTGCGAAGCCATGTCAGCAGGGGTATGGTAGTCTTCATGCGCTCCGGTGGTAATGAAAAGTACCGGTATGTTTTCCCCGTAAAATGCAGCATGGTCAGACGGACCGAAACCGTCAGGGCTTCTTTTAACTTCGAAAGGCCGGTTAGCTGAAAGCACATCGAGCAACGAATCTGCAATGGTAAAAGTGCCCGTACCTGAAATAGTCAATGTGGGCAAATCCAACTTCATTCTTCCTACCATATCGAGGTTGACCATCGCTTTGATGGATTTCAGATCCACCGGGCTATGCCCAACGAAATATCTGGAACCGAGCAGTCCCATTTCTTCAGCTCCGAATGAAACGAGCAACAGGCTGCGGGCAGGGCGGTTTTCTTTGACTGAAAAGTATTCTGCCAATGAAAGAACAGCCGCTACACCCGATGCATTATCATCGGCACCACCGTGTACTGCATGTTCATCGGGAACCCTTGAACCGGATCCCGGGCCACCCATACCAAGATGGTCATAATGCGCGCCTATAACAATGAATTCATTTTTTAGTATTGGATCGCTACCGGGTAACATGGCCATAATATTCCGGGTGGTTACCTTCTCCCGGATAACATCGGTTGTGGCGTTAACTGTGCTTTTTAACGGGACAATTGCAGACTTTTTCCCATCAATCATAACTTTCTCGATGGAATCGATTGCAGTTGTATTCATGCCTAGGATTACCGAAGCAACTTTACGGGTAATGCTGACAACCGGAATACCGGCGTCTGAAACACTTTTATCGAAAGTGATATCGATGGGGTTATCTGATTTTTCGATGGAAGTCGGCGATACAAGCAAAAGGCCGGCGGCACCGCGATCGCGGGCTGTTAATGCTTTTGCGCGGTCGGTAGCCATGGGAATAAAAGCGCTGTTCGCGTTCTCAGGTTCGGGATCGCCACGAAAAACCAATACCCATTTGTCCTTAACATCAACTTCTGCATAATCGTCCCAGCTAAGATCTCCACTGTTTCCCGAAAGGCCAAATCCGGCAAAAACAACAGGGGCATTAAGCGATGAATTTGAAGAGAATGAAAATGGTTGAAAATCCGTACCTGGTTCAAATTCAATACCACCTGAACCCAGTCTGTTGCCTTCCCCGCTTTTAACCCCTGCAATTATACCAAAGTACTGAAACCCATTGTTTCCAAGAAGTTCGGCCCCGCTTTGGGCCAGTTTACCCCGAATAAAGACTGCAGCCAGTGAATCACCGTCAGTTCCGGCTTTTCGTCCGGCAAGCTCTTCAGATGCCAGGTAGGTGATTGTTGTATTGAGTTGATCAACCCTGCTTTTTGCCGTTTGCGCGGATGCAATAAAAGAACCGGCAAATAACAGGCAAAACAGGAATATTGTTTTTTTAGATACCATCATAGTGAAATATTAGAACCCCGGGCTCAGAATACCGGTAATGCGCAAAATTATAAAAATACCCGATGGAAAATCAGAAGGGAATAAATTTGTCCGATTACAACTTTGGATTCAATATGAATTAGGCATAGAACCTCTTAAAGCCAATTTGGCTTTGTAACAATAATGACTTTGAACAGTCAGGATTGACTAACCCGAACTTTAATTCAATTTTAACTCTGATTTGAGCTGGCTGACCCACTTTGAGATACGTTCAGCAGTCAGTTCGGGCTGGCTGTCCTCATCAAGTGCAAGACCGACAAACTTACCATCCTTCTCAGCGGTTGAGAAATAGTAAGAATAACCTTTGGTTGGCCAGAAACCAACTACGTTCTGTTTAAAAGGCAATCTACAGAAAACAGTGCCCATACCATCGACAAAGCTTTCGGGATACTCAATCTGATCACCAAGCCCAAAAAGGGCAATTTTCTTTTCTTCGATGCTGGCTTCGACCAATACATCTATAAAACGCTCCCAATCCTGATGCATCTCACCAATTCCCCAGGCAGAGGTTCCAAGTATCAGATAATCATACTTTTCAAGGTCTTCACGAGTGGCACTAATAACATTGTGAAGAGCAGCCAAATCTTTTCCAAAGTGCTTTACTATTGACTGAGCGGTTTTGTATGTGCTGCCTTTAAGACTGCCACCGTAAAAAATCCCAATTTTCTCCATGTTCATCCTCTTGTGTTATCAGGAAGTTAAAAAATAAGGTGGCAAATATAAACCCGAACAATGATATTTGCAAGCGGGGTTTAAAGAATTCGTCATTATTTATTTAACTGATAATCAATTACTTAATATAATTCAAAATTTTAAAATACCCCATTTTCAGGGAGTTAGCTAGTGAAACCTTTGAAGTAAGAATTTGTTCATTTTTTTTAACAAACAAATAATCTAATGTTAATAATAAGATTTTATATCACTGATATTATGTAATTTAAATAATTTTGCAAGTATTTATAATGAAAAAGAAAAGCCTAAAAAAAAATCACGTAGGTTTGAAAAATAAAATTCATTTGTGAAAAGAACCTCCCTCACCGAAAAAATGGTACTCTATTTTCTTGCGCCAGGCCCAGATCAATTATAGCTACCCGGATTTAATTAAGTGATCTTAGTTAAAATCAGTTGTTGCATTGCTCAGCAGCTTAATAGTTCCGATTTTTGCGGAATGGGAAATCCGAAAGAATCAAACAAATGAAATCGACAAGATGAAAAAGAAGGTAATTAAATTTTCAGGAGCCATTACGCTGATATTCCTGATGCTTATGGCCGGTGGGTCAAATGCTCAGATAGAGACTTCATTCAACACTGGGGTTGATCTTATGAGCCGCTATGTATGGCGGGGACTAAACCTTGGGGGCTCTTCGCCAAGCATTCAACCGACACTTGAATACTCAATCGGGAACTTCACCATTGGAACATGGGGAGCTTTCTCAGTGAGCAATGGCCTTACTGTTCAGGAAACTGACCTTTACCTGAGATATAACATCAGAGATATGTTCACCCTAACCATGACCGACTATTTCTTGACTGATGAATTGCTTGACAACAACAATTTCTTTGAATTTGACGAGGATTCAACAGGCCATTTGCTGGAAGCGTCGGTATCGTTCGATGGCACCGACAAAATTCCATTTACCCTGATGGCCGCTGTTAATTTCTGGGGTGCAGATGCCAGGAAGGCCAATGGGAAAAAGCAATATTCCACCTACATCGAACTGGGCTACAATGGAAGTTGCAAAGAGCTTGAATACAACCTTTTTATGGGTTTCACCCCAACCAGTCCCGATAAAGAACCGGGCGAATCCGGCTTCTATGGCCCTCATCCCGGGATTATCAATTTAGGGATAACGGTCGCCAAAGAAATTCAGATTACCGACAAATTCAGCCTGCCGGTTACGACTTCTTTTATTGTAAATCCTCAGGCCGAGAATGTTTTTCTTGTCTTTGGCATTTCCCTTTAGTGGTAATTAAAAAGTCTAAAGCCTGCCCGCCTGACCAAATTAAACATACTTCAAAATAGGATAATTCGGTCAGGCGGGTAAAAAGTAAAGTTCCTGCTTATTCATAAAGCTCCTTTTTTATAAAACGTATCAATTTATTATTGACCGAACTATGGCAAAAAATAGTTGAACAATTAAATTCGTAAAATTGTAAATTGAAATTATTTTAAACGAAGCCGCCAAAACGGGGAACACCGGCCTAATGCTTCTGGCAAAAAGTCTGGTTATGTTAATGCAATAGCAGCAGCCGGTGTCGCCGTGTGCGCATTTATTTCTACCTATCCTATGCTGGCGCTTATCAACCTGATTACCCCGGTAAGGGTCAGTGAATCTGATGAACTGATCGGGCTCGACAGTTCAATTCACGGCGAACAGGCTTATGATGCAGGATCAATGTAGTGCATGAATAACTTCTGATTGAGAAATGAAAAGGTTTTGATGTGCATCAAAACCTTTTCTATTTTTGTAACGCAAAAAAGTAACTTTTATATTTTCCATTTGTTTACTCTTTCCAATCAGAAAATCTATGAATAATGTTCTAATCACCGCTGTTTTACTGTTGATTTTCACCAATCTGAATGCACAGGATGATAATCACAGAATCTTTGATGAGAAATCGGGCAAAGATATCCTCATCGGAACTGTTACCCGCGATGGACTGATCACAATGGGCGACTGGTTTAATGAAGCATACAATGCTTATCTGCCGGATCAGGAAATCATCAGCAGCCTGAAATCGCAAAGCAGCAAATATCCTTATGTGTTTATCGTTTTAGGGTCCTGGTGTGGCGACAGCCGTGAACAGGTGCCACATTTCCTGAAAATCATGGATCAGCTTTCCTATCCTCCTGAGCAAATCTTTATGGTGGCTGTTGACCGCGATAAAAAGGCCGGAAACTTTTGCATCGGAGACTTCAATGTAACCCTCGTGCCAACTTTTATTTTTTCCATCGATGGCGAAGAAACAGGACGCATTATTGAAACACCTGTCACCTCCCTTGAACAGGATTTCCTGAATATCCTTAACGGTAAGGAAGTTATCCCGGAAAATAAATAGCCTCAGAATTTCGACCCAATTATATGATTGTTTACGAAACAATAAGAGAGACCCGTGATTTTGCTGAAAAAACAAGGCAATCGGGTAAAACCATCGGTTTTGTCCCGACCATGGGTGCTTTGCACGAAGGGCATATATCGCTGGTAAAACGGGCAAAAGAGGAAAACGATGTTGTCATTGTCAGTATTTTTGTGAATCCCATTCAGTTTAACAATCCGGACGATCTTAAAAAATATCCAAGGACCCTTGAAAAGGACCTGTTAATGCTTTCAGCCGTTGACTGTGATCTGATATTTAATCCTTCAGTACATGAGATGTATCCCGAAAAGGTAGAAAAAGATTATGATTTCGGCGATCTGGCAACGGTGATGGAAGGCGAATTCAGGCCCGGGCATTTCAACGGTGTGGCAACTGTGGTGCAACGCTTGTTTGAGATAACCCTGCCCCACAAAGCCTACTTTGGGGAAAAAGATTATCAGCAGTTGCAGATTATCAGGGCTTTGGTAAGGAATGAAAAACTGGATTTAGACATTGTCCCCTGCCCTATTAGTCGGGAAGCCGACGGGTTGGCCAGGAGTTCGCGCAACGAAAGGCTTTCACCTCAAATGCGCAAAGCTGTCCCTTATATTCATTTGGTGCTGGAAGAGGCCCGGAGCCTTGGCAGGGTTCACCAGGCCAGCCAGATCATTCGTTTTGTAAAAGCAAAATTCAGCGATCACCCTTTATTGAAACTTGAGTATTTCTCAATTGCTGATGGTGAAACGCTGCAACCTGTTACAGGTGAAATTTTGCCTGGAAATTACGGTTTTATCGCCGTATTCGCCGGAGAAATCCGGCTTATCGATAACATCAGATTAATTTAGTAATTTTGCGGCGCTATGACGATAGAATTGTTAAAATCGAAGATTCACCGGGCAACCATCACCGAGGCCAACCTGCATTATATCGGCAGTATCGGCATCGATGAAGACCTCATGGAAGCTGCAAACCTGATTGAATTTGAAAAAGTTCAGGTTCTCAACATCAACAATGGTGAACGACTGGAGACTTATGTTATTAAAGGTGAGCGTGGCAGTGGAATGATATCGCTCAATGGCGCTGCTGCACGCAAGGCCGTAGTTGGTGACCTGGTAATCATCGCTGCATTCGCCCAAATGACCCCCGAGGAGGCTAAGTCATTTAAGCCAGCCATCGTTTTCCCCGACAGTCACAATAAAAAAGTCTAAGCCTGCTTTGAAAAAGACCCTTGGCTCCATTCTGCGATTCAGCTTTTTCCTGGGACTGGGAATTTTCTTCATCTGGCTATTCATGCGCAACCTCACTTCCGGCCAAAAGCATGAAATCTATCAATCGTTTAGAATTGCCAATTATTACTGGATTCTGATCGCAATCCTGCTGGGCATATTGAGCCACTTTAGCCGGTCGTTGCGTTGGAAGATATTGCTGGAGCCCCTGGGTTACAAACCCCGCACAAGCAATGTTTTTATGGCCGTTATGATTGGCTATCTGGCCAACCTGGCGCTGCCAAGGCTGGGCGAAGTGAGCCGGTGCGGGATATTAACCCGGTATGAGAAAATCCCATTCAATAAATCATTTGGAACAGTGATTACTGAACGGGTTATTGATATGCTCATGTTTATCCTGCTTTTCTTATTGATGATCTTCACCCTTTCGGGAAAACTGCATATTTATTTAGAGCAAAAGATTTACGGGCCATTGCAGCAAAAGTTCAGTTTTGTTGCCAACCCCGACATCTACCTTATTATAATCCTTGCTGCAATGGCTTTATCAGGCATAATTATGGCCTTAGTCATCCACAAAAGGTTTAAGCATTCGAACATCTACAAGAAATTTTACAATCTCTTTACCGGCTTTATGGAAGGTATCCGGTCTCTAACCCGGATTAAGAAGCCGTTTCAGTTTATCATGCACACTTTTCTTATCTGGTTACTATATCTGCTGATGGCTTACATTGTATTTTTCAGTCTTGAAGACACCTCACATCTTGGCCTAGATGCCGGACTAGCCGTACTTAATTTCGGGTCGATCGGAATCATGATTGTGCAGGGAGGGATTGGCATTTACCCGGCTATCGTGGCTGAAACTCTGTTTATTTACGCTATCCCTTCAACCACAGGTTATGCCATGGGCTGGCTTATATGGGCTTCGCAAACCATTATGATCATTGTGGCAGGCGTAATTTCATTACTTTTACTTCCGGTTTTTAACAAACACATCGCCCATGACACAACCGGAAAAATTGCTGAAGAAAATACCTGAACCGGTTGAACTAGAACAACTACTGGCTTACTGGAGGTTTAAAGATTATAAGATTGTATTTACCAACGGCTGCTTCGATTTAATTCACCTCGGCCATATTGATTACCTCGCCAAAGCTGCTGATCTGGGCGATATTCTGGTCATCGGCCTTAACACCGACGCCTCCACCCGCTTCCTAAAAGGCCCGGCCCGGCCTATCAACGATCAACATGCCAGAGCCATGGTGTTGGCTTCCATGAGTTTTGTTGACACAATTGTTCTCTTCGATGAAGACACACCCTACAACCTGATAAAAACCATTCAACCGGACATCCTTGTAAAAGGAGCCGATTACAAACCCGAGGATATCGTTGGCTATGATATAATTACGGCTAAAGGCGGAAAAGTTATTACCATTGATTACCTTCCGGGATATTCCACAAGTTTAATAGAAAAGAGAATAAGGGAGTTCTGATTTCGGATTGCGGATTTCGGATTGCAGATTTCGGATTGCGGATTTCGGATTGCGGATTTCGGATTACGGATTGCGGATTGCTGATTTCGGATTTCGGATTTCGGATTTTAAAATCCTACCTCTTACTTCTTTTTAAATCTACCATATTACTTACTACTTCCTACTTCTGACTTCCTACTTCTGACCTCGGTCCCTGAGCTCTCGGTTGGTGAGCTCTCGTCGAACCATGTCGAAGGGCTGACTTCGGATTTCGGATTGCGGATTACGGATTTCGGATTTCGGATTGCGGATTGCGGATTGCTGATTGCGGATTGCGGATTGCGGATTACGGATTGCGGATTACGGATTGCTGATTGCTGATTACGGATTGCGGATTACGGATTACGGATTGCAGAATGCTGATTGCTGATTGCTGATTGCTGATTGCGGATTGCGGATTACGGATTGCTGATTGCGGATTTCGGATTTCGGATTTTAAAATCCTACCTCCTACTTCCTACTTCCTACTTCTGACCTC
>JBBQIQ010000002.1:0-80309 GCA_038325075.1 Bacteroidales bacterium
GGAACGGGTGATGCAGGGATTAATACAAATACAACAGCAGAAAACAGGAGATGAACGTAATTTCCGCCAGGTGGCCGATTACTCCATGCCCAATGTTTCTGATAAAGTGGTTCGGATTATTTTGTCATACACAGATTATGTAAACAGGGTGGTTTGGGGTAATACCGATTATAAATGAATATAGTTTTTTTAACATTATCCAGATTCACAGATATTTCTGACAGAGGTATCTACCCTGATCTGGTGCGTAAGTTCTGCAAAGAGGGCCATAAGGTGTATGTGGTATCACCAATGGAACGGAAGTTTAAAAAAAGAACAACCCTGATCATCCAGGAAAATCTGAGTATATTAAAGATCAAGACTCTGAATATTCAAAAAACGAGTAATATAGAAAACGGAATAGCATACCTGATGCTTGAATATCAATTTGTTTACGGTATTAAGAAGTATTTTTATGATATAAAATTTGATCTCATTCTTTATTCAACACCACCCATTACCTTTTCGCGTGTAGTAAGATTTTTAAAGAATCGTGATAAGGCCAGATCATATTTGTTATTGAAGGATATTTTTCCGCAGGCAGCGATCGATTCAGGATTTATCAGTAAGTATGGAATAACGTATAAATACTTCCGGAAAGAGGAAAAAGAGCTTTATAAATTATCTGATACTATTGGCTGTATGTCTAAGGCTAATATCAGGTATATTCTTGAAAATAATCCGGAAATTCCTGTAGAAAAACTGGAGGTTAACCCCAATAGTATAGAACCGGTAGAAATAGTTGCAACAGATAGCCAGAAACGAGAATTCCGGGAAAAATATAAAATTCCGGGAGAAGCAACAATCTTTGTTTATGGAGGAAATCTTGGCAAATCGCAGGGGTTGGAATTCTTTTTGAGGGTTATGGAGGTGGCAGGGGAGGATTCCAGGGTATTCTTTATAACGGTGGGTTCAGGTTCGGAATATGAGTATATGCATTCTTTTTTAAAGGAAAAAAAATTACGGAACTCAATATTAATCAACGAATTATCGAAGAATGATTATTCGCGGTTATTGAGCTGTTGTGATGTTGGATTGATCTTCCTTAGCGGGAATTTCACTATTCCAAACTTTCCGTCCCGCCTTCTATCATACATGGAGTGTAAAAAACCAGTGCTGGCCGCAACAGATGCAGTGACTGACATCGGAGAAATTATATCCGAACAGGGATTCGGACATTGGGTTTTACATGGTGATCTTCAGGGATTTCTCGAAAAAATGAATACCCTTAGAGGAAATAGCGAAAACAATCAGAAAATGGGAGTGATAGGTTATCGGTATTTGCTTGATAATTACACAGTAGATATCTCATATTCTCTAATCAAAAAGCATTTCGATGAATCCAATGTTCATATACAGCCCCGGGAAAAGAAAAAAAATACTATTGTTTTTATAAATCAGAGTTCTGGCTACCTGATGATTGACATTGTGAATGCATTTGAAGATATCTTCGATGAAAGGGTTCTGATGGCCGGACTGCTGAACAAACGTAATAAACCACTTCACGATGATGTGAAAGTAGCAAAACTTGTCCCCTATAAACGGAATTCAACAATAAACAGGTTTTTTACATGGCCATGGAGTTTTTTACAGGCATTATTACTGATAAAATTGAAATATCGAAACGCGCAATTGTTCCTGGTGTCCAACCCGCCTTTTACAACCTTATTGCCTTTATTTTGTAAGAACCCATTCTACCTGCTTATTTATGATGTGTATCCTGAAGCTTTGGTTGAGTATAATTATTTCTCTGAGCATTCAATTATCGTTAAGGCATGGAAGAGTGCTCACAAAAAAGTATTCCCCAGGGCGGAAAGAATTTTTACCTTAACAGATGGGATGAAGGCGATTTTGCAGGAGTATGCCGGTAATAAGGAGGTTGAAATTATTCCGATCTGGACTGATAATGAATTCTTAAAACCAATTGAAAAAGCCGAAAATCCATTTATTAGGAAGTACAATCTAAAGGATAAGTTTGTTGTTTTATATTCAGGTAACATCGGTGTTTCTCAAAATATTGAGACCATTGTGGAACTGGCCTCCATGATGCAGAGAAATGATTTGATATTTGTAATCATCGGGCAGGGAAATAGATGGGATTTCATTCAAAAATTGATTGCTTCACTAAACCTGAAGAATTGTCTTCTTCTGCCCTGGCAAGAGACCAATGAATTCCCTCATGCAATAGCTGCTGCTGATCTGGCTATAGTGAGCCTCGGTAAAGAAGTTTCGCAATTGGCAATCCCAAGCAAATTCTATAACTTCCTGTCGGTTGGATCACCAATGCTCTGTTTGACAAGCAATGATTCAGATCTTGGGAAACTTGTCAGTAAATATGGTGTTGGTAATTGCTATGAACCTGAAATGAAACAGGAAATGACAGAATATATCGAATTCCTTATGGACAATCCCTCATTTCGTGATGAACTCAGTAAGAAATCTCTGGCAGCGTCAAAAGATTTTACTTCCGAAAATGTTTCCAGATTCTTTTAGTGGTTTATTGTAAAAAGATGTTTTCAATAAATTTATTTTATGTATAAATCATTTTTTAAAGCCTTACTGGATTGGTGGTTAGCATTTTTTGCAATATTCCTGTTAATTCCTTTGTTTTTGATTGTTGCGGTATTGATTAAAATTGACTCTGCAGGGCCGGTATTCTTTATACAGGAAAGATTAGGAAAAAATGGGGACATTTTTAAGGTTTTTAAATTCCGCTCCATGAGAGTGAATCAGCCACTGAAAACTAAAAAAGTGGATAAACTGTATGAGAACGATCCCAGGATTACCAAAGTCGGGCGGTTTATCCGGAAAACCAGCATTGATGAATTACCTCAGTTAATAAATATACTGAAAGGCGAAATGAGCTTTATCGGGCCAAGACCCCCTGTAACCTATTTTCCTAAACAGTTTGAGGATTACTCTGATTTTGAAAAAAAACGTTTTCAGGTAAAGCCGGGAATCAGTGGTCTTGCCCAGGTCCGTTGCAGAGAAGTCCACGACTGGGATGTCAATATCCCGATTGATGTAGAATATGTTAAAAATTACTCTTTTACTTATGATCTTAAACTGTTTCTGTCATCATTATTCTTCTTTTTTAAAACGGACAACATCTATAGAAAAGATGATGGCAACACCGGATCGGAACTGAAGAATAAATAAAGCAAAGAAAGATGTCGCAAACCGGAAAAATTATTTCGATTCATCAACCAAACTATATTCCATGGCTTGGGTATTTCTACAAGATTTCACAATCAGATATTTTTGTTTTTTTAGACGATGTGCAATTCTCAAATCAGGGAATGCAGAATTACCATTATATAAAAACACCGCAAGGTCCTTTCCGGCTTAAGATTCCTGTACAGAAAGTTTTCGGTGAAAGTATTAATCAGGTGTTTCCCAATAGTGATCTTGACTGGAAACAGAAGCATCTGAAAACTGTTGAAGGTAATTATAAACGGTCGAAACATTTTGAAGAGGTTTTCAATGACCTGAAACAACTATTTAGTCCGGATAATATCAGTATTGCTGAGTTTGACAGAAGCATTGTAGAGTTTATATGTGGAAAATTTGGAATTTCTACAGGATTTGTGAACTCATCTGAGTTGAACATTCATTCAAGCCGCGAGGAAAAAATTCTTGATATTTGTGATGCCCTGGCTTGCAAAGTCTATTATTCCGGCACTGGAGCACGGGCTTATCAAAATGAAGATAACTTCGTTAATCGTGGCATAGAATTAAGATATTCCAGGTTCCAACCATTTGAGTATCCGCAGTTGTGGGGGCCCTTTCAGGAGAATGTTACTGTTTTGGACTACCTGATGAATTGCGGCTATGACTGGGCCAACGTAATGCAACACCAAACGAAAGGGTAAAATGGAAATCGGCAGTTTTCTGGAATTGGACCTTAAGCAGACCGGTGAGTATTATTCCGGTTCTGAAAATGTCGCCAGACTCAATTCAGCAAGAAGTGGTATATACCACGCTATGCGCTTGTATGGTTGTTCCGTAATTTATTTGCCTTATTATCTCTGCCCTTCTGTAGGTCTCTTTCTTAGTCGAAAAGATATTGAAATAATAAAGTACCGGATCAACAATCAATTTGAGCCTCAGATCGATTTCATCGAAGACGGAGCTGCAGTTCTGATAGTGAATTATTTTGGAATACTGTCAAAAAGTAAGTTGCTTTCTTTAGTTCGAAAATATGAAAGAGTGATTATTGACAACTGCCCTTCTTTTTATAGTGAACCAATGGAAGGTTGTTATAGTGTTTATTCGACACGTAAATTCTTTGGGGTTCCTGATGGTTGTTATGTAATTGGAACAAATGCCGAAAGGTATATTGATGAATACGGCCAGGATTATTCTTCTGACACTTCCTCTTTTCTTCTGAAAAGACATGAAATAGGTTGCAATGCATCGTATGCCGGGAGGATGAAAAATGAAGAGAGAATTGATGCATCAGACATTTTAAATATGTCAGAATTGACAAGAGTATTGTTATCTGGAATCGATTATGAAAGCATAAAGAGTAAAAGGCGTGAAAACTTCAGAATAGCTTGCGATTTGTACAGAAAAATCAATATAATCGATCCGGAAATTTTCACAGACAAAAATTCAACACCGATGGTTTATCCGCTGGTAATTAAAGATGAAGGTTTTGTTGATAAGTTACGCGAAAAGAAAATATATACCGGCCGATGGTGGAAATCTGTCCTAAGCGAGGTGCCGGAGAATTCTTTTGAAGCGTGGATGTCAAACTTTATGGTTCCTGTTCCAATTGACCAGAGATATGGAAGCCGTGAATTGGAGTATGTCTCAAGAAATATTTTTGATCTCCTTATATGACATGGGTTGTTCAAAGTTTTTAGAAATAGGAATTCTCAGAATTTATTCTAAACAACTTTGCGAGCCAGAATAGCTTATTAGTCTGTTGTTGAACCAAACACAAGTAATAATTAGAAATTCTTTATTTATGTCAAAGTCAATTGATCTAATGCTCTATAGAATTGCCGCATCAAAAGTGGAGTCTATAAGTGACTGGCCTGAATATTTCATGGGTTATAAGTTGGTTATATATAAGCCTAGTCTGTTTAACCTCAGAAAGTACGACAGTGAAATGGTCGTTAATCTTCTATGGTATATTATTACGCTTGGCAAGGTCTATATTCTTTATCTTTTCGATAAAGAAACTATCGTACATTCCTGCTATTTTACTTCTAAGACATATAGATTCGGATATATGTCCGGAAATGATATTAATATTGGGCAGGCAACTACAAATCCTGATTACAGGGGCAGAGGAATTCTTACCAATGTTTTAAAATTGATTCCCACTTATCATGTAAATAAATGCGAATACCTTTGGGTTTATTGTAACATCATAAATTTAGCATCTCAGAAAGCACTTGAAAGAGCTGGTTTTGAATTCGTTTCTTACGCAAAAATGAATACACGGACTAAAATTGTAGAGCCGTTTGATCGGATCTAATTCATTTAGACAAATTGAGAATTCGCTAATCCATTAATTCAATTTTTTTTCATAACATTAGGTTATATAATTCTTTAGGGTCAACTTAATCTAAATCATTGGAATTATGAAAAGAAGGATTCTGGTATATAAAATATTCACTTCAGATATTTTATCAGTTAACCAATGGCCTAATCATTACATTGGTTACAAATTGTATATTTACAAACCGAACCTGTTAAATTTGAACAAATATGGGGATGGTTTATTTGTCAATCTTCTTTGGTATTTAACAACAATGGGGAGATTCAACATACTGATTCTATTGGATAATGAAACTGTAGTTCATTATTCATACATTACACCGAAGGTTTTCAGATTCCCGTTTATGGGTAAAAAGGATCAACAAATAGGCCCATGTGTTACCCATGCAGATTATCGTGGAAAAGGTATATTTACCAGTGTGCTTAAATTAATACCCGCCTATTATTCAAAAGAATGTGATTTGGTATGGACATACACTACACAGGATGATATCGCGGCCCAAAAGGCATTTGCTAAGGCTGGCTATCAGTTTTATTCGTATGCAATGATGTCACTCCGAACAAAAATTGTCAGATTAATTTCTTAATCAGTAATATATGACTAAAAATATTCTCATCGTAGCACCACACCCTGATGATGAAGTTTTGGGCTGCGGTGGAATAATAGCAAAATATTCCGGAGAAGGCTCAAGAGTTTTTGTTCTGGTAGTTACCCGAGGCACACCTAAACTATATTCTGCTGATAAAATTGACAATATAAGGAGAGAAGCCCGGAGTGCACATGGGATGCTGGGAGTAAAAGAGACCGTATTCCTTGATTTTCCGGCCCCTGAGCTTGACATGATATCTTTGGCTGAAATTTCCAGGGAAATCACTGAGGTGATTAAAAGATTCAGTATTACGGATTTATATATTCCGCATAGGGGCGATATTCACGGAGATCACCGGGTTGTATTCAATGCCTGTCTCGTTGCTGCCAGGCCGGTTGGCGATTGTTCTGTGAAATCGATCTTTGCTTACGAAACATTGTCCGAAACTGAGTGGGCTCCACCGTTTGGTGACGATGCATTTATTCCCACTAAATTTGTGGATGTTTCAACAATTTTTAACAAAAAACTTGAAGCAATGAACTGCTTTAAAAGCCAATTGAAACAATTTCCAAACCCCCGTTCGATCGAAACACTAACAGCACTTTCAAAATTCAGGGGCTCTACAGTTGGTTTCTTACATGCAGAAGCTTTTATGGTAATAAGGGTTGTTGAATAAATGTTTCTTGCAGACCCGAAATTGAATCTCTGTTCATTTTTAATTGCAGGTCCGGATAAGTTACTTTATGATCGGGAGTATAATAAATATAAGCCTGAAAATTAGTAATATTCTTCTGGCTTTACAAACCCGTAAATAACAAATAACATAAACCTTAAAAAACTAAGAAAAATGGAAACAAAATTTTTGGAACAGTTCACAGAACTACTTGAAAGGGAAACTCCGGTCGCAATGGTTGATGTTTTTCGCGAATATGACAATTGGGATTCCCTGGCTTACTTATCAGTTATTTCATTTGTAGATGAAGAATACGGGATCGTTATTCCACGCGAGGAATTTGGTAAGATGACAAAGGTGAAGGATATATTTGACTACATCGCTGCAAATTCATAAACAACCTTTTCCATGGCTAATTTTATTTACAACAATACTGGTATTGCCGGCCTGGCTGCTGCAGTGCCGAAACATGTCTATCGCAATTTAACCGATAACAAAAATTTTTCGGAGGAAGATGCCAGGGCTATCGTTGAAAAAACCGGAATATTTGAGCGCAGGGTCGCTGACGGGGCAACCTGTGCTTCTGACTTGTGTTTCGCGGCTTCAGAACAATTGATCAATGAAATGGGTATCGATCGAAATGAGATTGATGTTCTGATCTTTGTTTCTCAAACGCCTGATTTCCGGATGCCGGCAACGGGCATTATCCTTCAGCATCGGTTGAATTTGCCAAAGTCATGTCTCGCTTTTGATATCAATCTGGGTTGTTCGGGTTTTGTTGTTGGCTTAAATCTGGCTTACAGCCTTCTGCAGCAGGAATCCATCAGAAAAGTATTGCTCCTGAACGGTGAAACCCGTACAAAGGTTTACTCATTTAAAGACCGGCAAACCGGGTTCCTTTTCGGTGATGCGGGAACAGCCTGCCTGGTCGATAAAAACGAAAAGTACGGACAATCATGGTTTATGCTTGACTCCGACGGGGCAAAAAGCGATTATATATCCATTCATTCCGGAGGTTACCGCAATCCTTCAACCCCTGAGTCGTTTATAGAACGTGAACGTGAGAATGGGCGTATTTTTAGTGATGAGCAGGGTTATATGGATGGGGCAGGTGTATTTGAGTTCGTAATAACTGAAGTGCCCAAATCAATCAAAAAAATACTCCAGTTTGCCGAGCAGGAGAAAGAGCAGATAGATTTTTTTGTTTTTCATCAGGCGAATAAGTTTATGAATGAGCACCTGAACAGGAAACTCAAACTCGAAGAACAGAAAGTACCTTTTAGCCTGCAAAAGTTTGGAAATACCAGTTCTGTTTCAATTCCCATAACCATCGTTTCTGAACTTAATGGAAAACTTTCAGGCGCAAATAAAGTTTTGATCTCAGGATTCGGCGTAGGGCTGTCATTGGGAACCGCTGTTATAAACATTGACAGTCCCTGGCTGGGTAAGATTACAGAAGTTTAGCAACTATGGAACATCCATTTAGCCTGGCCGGGAAAAACATCATTATTACCGGAGCTTCATCGGGTATTGGCCGTCAAACGGCGGTGGCCTGCAGTCAAATGGGGGCAAGAGTGGTGCTGATCGCGCGCAATACTGAACGGTTGAATGAGACCCTTGCCCTGATGGAATCGCCCGAAAAGCATCTGGTTTATTCTTTTGATCTTGCCGATCTGGCTGGTATTGAAGCTGCAATTAAAGAAGCAGTTGAGAAAATGGGTAAACTGCATGGCCTGGTTAATGCGGCTGGTATATCTACCACACTCCCATTAAAACTAATATCAAACGATAAGCTGGATGAGTTTTTCAAAACAAATGTCTATTCAGCCATCCAAATGTCGAAACTATTTACAAAACAAGCGAATGTCAGCAACGAGGGGGGGAGTGTTATTTTTCTTTCATCGGTGATGGGTATTGTTGGCGAGACGGGGAAAACCCTG
The DNA here is from genome assembly GCA_038325075.1 of Bacteroidales bacterium. GTDB lineage: Bacteria > Bacteroidota > Bacteroidia > Bacteroidales > Lentimicrobiaceae > Lentimicrobium. The sequence goes on from JBBQIQ010000002.1 coordinate 8,754, forward strand.
TACAGCCTTACGAAAGGGGCCCTGGTATCGGCAGCCAGATCATTGGCGCTGGAGTTTGCATCTAAAAAAATCCGGTTTAATTCAGTCTCGCCGGGAGTGGTTTTAACACCCATGTCTCAAAAGGCAGTTTATAGTCAGGATGAAGAATCATTGAACAAGATAACCGCTCTGCACCCGCTTGGACTAGGAATGCCTGAAGACATAGCAAATGCCTGTATTTACCTTTTATCAGACGCTTCGCGGTGGGTTACCGGCAGCAATCTTGTGATCGATGGTGGCTATACGGCCAGGTAAGGCTTCATTTTCTGCATACACATTGGTGAAATTCAACCACTATTAATAAAAAGGTCTAAAAGCAAATGAAAAAAATAATCATAGTTGGTTCAGGTGGGCACGGCGCAGAACTGAACGACTATATTCTGTATAACGAAAGAGTTTCTGGTGTCAGAGATTTTGAAATCATCGGTTACCTCGATGATAATCCCGTCAACTATGCAAATTATAAATTTGGCGCTCCGCTTATCGGGGGGGTCCGGGATCACAAAGTCAGGACAGATGTAGAATATCTGATGGGGATTGCCAACCTTACCTACAGAAAACTTTTCGTGGATCAATACACTGCCGCCGGTGGCAGGTTTATTTCATTAATCCATCACACAGCCTACATTTCCGACAGTGCTTCGCTGGGCAATGGGGTGGTTATTGGACCTATGGTTAATCTTGGCCCAAATTCAGTTGTTGGAGACTATTCCATGCTAAACTCAAGATGCAGTATGGGGCACGATACCAAAGTCGGGGAATTTAATTTTATCAGCCCCAACGTTTGTTTCTCGGGTTTTACCGAAATCGGCAACGGTAACCTCTTTGGGATAAACAGTGCAACCATCCCGGGAATCAAGGTTGGAAACAACAATAAGATTATGGCCGGGATGGTTCTCGATAAAAATGTTGGTAACGACGAAGTTGTATTTTACCGGTTTAAGGAAAAAGTTATTGCAGTTCCCAAATAGAAACCATGAAGCAAAATCCTGTTGAGTATAATGTTTTTAAGGTTGAAACCGAACTTTTTGGACGGAAAGTTCTGGAAATAAGCGATCAGACAACACCGGAGGAATATGTTCACGGGCTGAATAAGCTGATTAAAGAAGAGAATCCCTGGTACATGAACCGCTTGTGCGATGCGACTGACCTGCCCACAATACATGCTTTTGAAGAACTGGGGTTCCGTTTTGTTGAATTTCGAATGTTCCGGTACCTGAGGATAGAAAATCTGCAAATGGGTGCGCATTCATTTTTTCCTTATCAGATTCAGGAACTTAATGAAGATGATATTCCAAGAATATTCGGGATCATCAATAGTTATTCCTCCGACGATCGTTTCTCGCGCGATCCTTTGGTGCCGGCCGGGATATCGCTGCGCAGGCTGGAACTGTATCTTAAGAAATCAATTGCCAATCACCGTACAGAATTCCTTTACGGCTTAATTAATCATCATACCGGCGAACTTGCCGGATTCCGGAATGGTGAGTTTATCACAAAAAACACCGTGAGGTACTTCTATGGTTTTATGGCCCAATCGCACAACACTTCGGGTTATGCTGCCATGCTTGAAGCTGCGGTCATCGACGCTCTGGTTAGCCGTGGGGTAAGCCGGGTAGAAGCTATTACCAGCGGACTCAATGTACAGGAGATTAATGAAGCGTTTAGTTCACTTGGTTTTAAAGTTGAAAAAACAATGGTATTGCTCAGGAAAATATTTGATTAATGCCGGTTTATTTAATTCAGCTAAAATACTCTTGATAAGGGTTTTTGCTTTTATTTAATGTGTTGTAAACCATATCAACAAATCTGTTAAACCAATAGATAACCCTTCTATATTAAACACAATATGATTGTAAAACGGTTATTTGACATTGCCGCCTCCATCTTTGGACTGATACTTACATTCCCGGTTTTCCTGATTGTCTTTTTACTGATTAAAATTAATATGCCAGGTCCTGTATTTTTTAAACAGAACAGGGTTGGCAGGCATGGTAAGCTTTTCAGAATGATCAAATTCCGTTCAATGAAAATGAATCATGGAGGTAGTTCAATTTCAGTGAGAGGCGAAAATCGTATTACCCCTTTGGGTGCTAAATTGCGCAAATACAAAATTGATGAGTTTCCCGAATTCTGGAATATACTGAAAGGTGATATGAGCTTCGTTGGTCCGCGACCTGATGTACCTGGCTATGCCGACAAACTGACCGGCGGGGACAGGCTATTGCTTACAATCCGGCCAGGGCTTACCGGCGCTGCCAGCCTTAAATACTCAAACGAAGAAGAACTTCTGGCTCTTCAGGACGATCCTGTGAAATATAATGACACGGTGCTCTATCCGGATAAGGTAAGAATTGAAATCAACTACATAAAGCATTGGTCTTTCTGGCTTGATATTAAGATTATTATTTTTACGCTGATTGGTAAGAAGTTGAAAGAAGAGTGGGCGAATTAATGGCGAAGGCTACGTTTAAAGCTAGAATTGAGAAGTCGGAAGTCGGATCCCGATAGCTATCGGAACGGAAGTAAGAAGTAAGAAGTAGGAAGATTTAGTTTGGAGATGAGAATTGATGCATGCTTTGTTTAAATTATTTTTAAATTGTTGTCCGGAAGATTAATTAATAGAAAGCGGATTTTCTATTCCGTCATTTTTCTGATCTTGATACTTGTTTCGGTAACTACCTGCCGGAATGCCGGAACCTGGTTAGTCAAAAAAGATCCCCCTGCTCATGCCGATGCATTGGTTTTGCTAATGGGCAGCATTCCCGACAGGGTTCTTGAAGCTTCTGACTTATACAAGGCCGGGCTTACTGATCGCGTTGTTATCGTGGAAGAAAGCATGGGAGCTTACCGCGAATTAGAAGCACGTGGTGCACACATAATCTCCAATACCCAACAGTGCCGGAATGCAGCCATTGCACTTGGTATTCCGTCAGAAAGTATAGTTGTGCTGCCCGGTGATGCATGCAGCACACAACAGGAGGCTATCATAATTCGTGATTATATAAAAAACCGGAATGGAATTGATACAATCCTTTTGGTGACTTCTTCTGATCATACACGAAGGGCGTCAATGATATTTGAAAAAGCATTTGAAAAATCAGGAATGCAGGTAGTTGTGTATTCCTGTCCGAGTAAATATAGTAAATACAACGGCAAAGGCTGGTGGAAACAAAAAGAGGGCATTCAGGTTGTACTGTTTGAGAGTGTCAAAATTGCTAATTTTTTGTTCATCGAAAAGTACAGATTGTAGAATTATTCAAATTTATTTGTTAGATAACCAATGTTATACGAAGATTATGCATTGTTTATCAGTGATTAAAATTCTTCTTCATGAAAGAGATTCATCACTTCACTTCGTTGCGTTCTGAATGACAAGTATTTATCATTTAATAAGGGGGAAGGATTTGAGGTGATATAATGCTGTCGTTCAGGGCGAAGCGATGAATCTCTTAAATTTCTTCGATCACTACTAATTTTTTATCAAAAAATCCAACTAAACATAAATGACCTCAAATCAAAAAATCTGGCTTTCATCACCACACACCAGTGGCAGGGAGCTGAAATATCTGCAACAAGCGCTTGATTCAAATTTAATAGCTCCTTTAGGGCCCAATGTAAATGAATTTGAAAAGGAAATTGCTGCTTATGTCGGAATGAAGCACGCTTCTGCCCTGAGTGCCGGCACTGCGGCCATTCATCTGGCTTTGATTCTTGCCGACGTTGAAGCAGGGGATGAAGTGATCGCCTCTTCTTTTACTTTTTCGGCTACAGTGAATCCGATCAGGTATGTCAATGCTTTGCCCATACTGGTTGATAGTGAGCTAGATACATGGAATATGAGCCCGGTTGAACTTGAAAGAGCGATCAAAGACAGGATTGCAAAAGGCAAGAAACCGAAAGCAATCATCGTCGTACACCTTTACGGAATGCCGGCGAAGTTGGATGAAATAATGTCCATTGCTTCCAATTACGAAATTCCGGTTATTGAAGATGCGGCTGAAGCGTTGGGAAGCCGATATAAAGGTAAGCGGCTGGGCTCATTTGGCGTAATGAACATATTATCCTTTAACGGAAATAAAATAATTACAACTTCAGGTGGTGGTGCGTTGCTGTCCGATGACGATGAATTAGTAAACAGATCGAGATTTCTGGCGACCCAGGCCAGGGATCAGGCACCTCATTATCAACATTCAACCATAGGATACAACTATCGGATGAGCAATATTGTTGCCGCCATCGGTCGTGGGCAGATGGAAGTGCTGCCGGAGAGGATTGAAAAAAGACGGGAGAACTTCTTCTACTACAAAAAGCAATTGGCTGATTGCCCTGGTATCAGTTTTCAGGATGAGCCAAATGGTGATTATTTCTCAAACCACTGGCTGACGGCTGTATTGATTGATCCTGAAAAATGTGGCGGAAAGTCCCGTGAGGATTTACGTTTATACCTGGAATCGAAGAACATCGAGTCGCGACCGCTCTGGAAACCCATGCACCTGCAACCAATATTTGCTGGTTGCCCGGCATACATCAATGGTGTTTCTGATAAACTCTTTGAAACCGGATTGTGCCTTCCGTCAAGTTCGAATATCACGGATGAGGAAAGGGAAACTGTTGTTACCCGAATCAAGGAAATAATATCTTAAAATATAGCCTTAATGATCAACATAGAAAATTTTATTGCTCATCACATTACTTTCCGTAAGGAAAGCTTTTTCCATAAAGACATGGAGGCCAATAAGGACAAATTATCGGTCGGAATCAAGGATAAATCGGTTTTGGTTATTGGTGGCGGTGGAACTATTGGATCTTCCTTTATACGCGAGCTTCTTGCATTCGAACCTGGCAGTCTTGTGGTAGTTGATATCAGCGAAAACTATCTTACAGAACTTACCCGGGATATCAGGAGCCGGTACAATATGAAGGTTCCGGATACTTACATTACTTATCCGATTAGCTTCGGTGATCCTTTATTTGATAAAGTGCTTGAGCAATACGGCCCTTTTGATATTGTAGCGAATTTTGCTGCTCATAAACATGTCCGGAGCGAAAAAGACCACTATTCAGTGACTGCTTTGCTTGAGAATAATATTGTTAAGGCAGAAAATCTGCTTGGAAAACTGTCCAAAAATCCTCCCGAACATTTCTTCTGTGTGTCAACCGACAAGGCTGCCAACCCTGTAAATATTATGGGCGCAAGCAAAAAAATAATGGAAGAGGTGATCATGTCTTATTCAAGCCTGTTCCCGATCACCACCGCACGGTTTGCCAATGTAGCTTTTTCTAATGGCAGTCTGCTTGCCGGATACCTGGAACGCCTGATGAAAGGACAGCCGTTTTCGTGCCCGTCGGATATCCGTCGCTTCTTCGTTTCACCACAGGAATCGGGACAAATATGCCTGATGGCCTGTATGCTGGGAAATTCGGGGGATATTTTCTTTCCGAAACTGGATGATGGTCAAATGATGAACTTTAGAGATATCACGATCTCATTTCTAAAGGAATTGGGTTACGAACCCCTGATTTGTTCTACCGAGGAAGAAGCGAGATATGAAGCAACAAAGCTTCAACCGGATTCAAAAAAATATCCGGTTTACTTTTTTGTTTCTGAAACCACAGGGGAGAAGACTTACGAAGAGTTTTATACAGAAGGTGAAGAACTTGATCGGGATTCATTTCACGCACTTGGGGTAATTAAAAATGCGACAAAGAAGTCCCTGGTTGAAATTGAACGCATTATAGGCAACTTAAACAGGGTACTCAGAAAACCATCTCTCACAAAAGCTGATATTGTTAAGGTGATGAATGATTTTCTTCCCAATTTTCATCACGTCGAAACCGGTAAAAACCTGGATCAAAAAATGTAAGAATATGTATAGAATCATTAAAAGACTTGGTGATATTTTTTTTGCACTGGTAGGAATTATTTTGTTCATGCCGTTTTTCATTCCTCTTTCTATCCTGCTTCTGCTGACCGGCGAGGGTTATATTTTCTATCTGCAGGATAGAAGGGGCTACAAAAACAAGATGTTTAAGATATGGAAGTTTGCGACTATGCTTAAAGCAAGCCCGGGGCTTGGTACAGGCAGCATTACAGTGAGGAACGATTGGCGTCTGACACCGATGGGAAAATACCTGAGAGGGACAAAAGTTAACGAGATTCCGCAGTTAGTCAATATCCTGAAAGGAGACATGTCGGTGGTTGGTCCCCGGCCTCTGATGGAAGCCGATTTCGTTAAGTTTACAGATGAAGTTAAAGCGCACTTCTACGATTGCAAACCAGGACTTACCGGAATTGCGTCCATTGTTTTTCGGGATGAAGAGAAACTTCATTCTGAATCTGATATGGATCCTCACGAATTTGACCGGTTGTATCTATCGCCTTACAAGGGTGCACTGGAAAGGTGGTATCTGGAACACTTTAGCTTTTATACAGACCTTGTCATCATTTTTCTGACTGCTGCGGTAATTGTAATGCCCAAAAACCAATGGGCTTATCTGTTTTTTAAAAATCTGCCTCCAAAGCCTGAGTTTATGAAGTAGCAGGGTATGAAACTGCATAAAACTTAGAATATTGAAATTCAAAAGTCGGATCATTCCTTCGTTAATCAGTGTGTGACTATATTTTGAACTGTAATTCTTCTAAAATTCTTTTTGTTTAGTCAATCGCATGGGCTAATTTCAAAAACATTAAATTTGTGTTCTAACTGTTGAGTATATGAGTGTAAAATGGCCAATGATTTACCGGAAGTCAGGACCATTGGGATGGTATGTCGTGCATACACCCTTTGGGATGCGCTACATGATGATGGTAAATATGGATGATATTCTGGTTTCACTGCCTTATTTTTCTTATGCCTCCATAACAGACAAAATTCCTGATGTAATTGAGTCAACCCCGGTTTTTACCTACGATGGAAAATTGCTGACATGCAGTGACCCAAAAGTACAATGGCAGGTGCGTATGCTAAAGCCCGTTTCAGAATATTTTCATACCGTTAAGGTAGTTTCCTGGTTGCCTTTGGCCGGAAGTCCGCAAGCCCAACTCGCAAGGTTTTCCTCCAATGTAAGAAGGAAAATCAATAAAGCCATTGCAAATGATATTGTGATTGAAACCGGAGGCCGTGAATTAATCGGACAATTTTACAGTGTATTCTCGCATAATATGCACAGGCTGGGAGCACCGACCATGTCACGAAGTTTTTATGGAAATATAGTTGAAGCTTTCGGAAGAGAAGCAGCAGTTCTTATAGCCTGGCACCACGGCAAAGCCATTGGAGGCGCTATCTGGCTGAAGCAGGGCGATTATGGTGAAGCTTGCTGGTTTTCAACTTTGGAGGATTACAATACCTTTTATACTTCTTACTTCCTCTGGTGGGAATGCATAAAATTATCAATTGATCGAAATTGTAAGGTGTTTAGTTTTGGCCGTAGTACCCGCGATACCGGTCCTCACCTCTATAAACAGCAATGGGGAACGAAAAATTCAACCCTTTACTGGAATTTTTCTTATCCCCCACGCAATGATAATTTCAGAATCGGCCCATTTAATATAAATATGCCTGACAGAAAAATCCTGAGTTTCCTTTGGAAAATTTCCCCGTGTTTTATCATCCGATGGCTGGGCCCCATGGTTGCCGGGAAATTTTATTAAACCCTTTTGCATTATATTATCACAGTTTTTGCAGGTTCTATAAACGGCTTCGTAAAACCAGGCTGCTTTGATTGTATTTTTTAACTCTTAATTGGATATGCTGAAATCATACTACCTTTCTGCCGAAGACTTCATACGCCGGCATAAACTTCAGGCGTTTGTTGATGTCATAATTTTTGTTCTGATAACCTATATATTTCACAGATTGTGGTGGAATTTCTATGCATGGTTAGAGTCATTTGACTTTATTATTGGTTCTGCCGATTGGCTTGCACGGCAGGTTTACCTGTCCTCATTATGGTTTAACAGGCATATCCTTGGATTATTGATAACTACGACTGAGCCTAATACCATGTGGTTTTCCAATGGTAGTTATGTTGCCATTGATGAAGGTTGTTCAGGTTTAAAGCAGTTTTACCAGATCTTGGTATTATTCCTGCTTTTCCCAGGGCCATGGAAACATAAACTCTGGTATATTCCTTTTGGCTTTTTTGTGATGTTTCTTACAAATATCTTACGGATTGTTATTCTTTCGCTCATTGCACTCTGGATTCCACAACATTGGGATTTTGTGCATGAATGGATACTCAGACCGTTTTTTTATGTGGTTATCTTTTTACTTTGGGTAGTCTGGGTCGAAAAATTCAGGCGAGGGAAAAAGGCCGGTCCTGAAAAGGTCCCGGTTTAGGTTTCACTTTTTTGTGATTCTTATTCTCTGGTTATAAATTACTGGGTTTGAATATTATCAATTTCGGTAATGAAAATATCGTAATTGAAACTATAGAGATAATGTACGAGGAATGCTTCTGATAATATACTATCGGGAAAATTTCAATATAAAATGAAAGATATATTATTAATGCTTAAACATATAGTTCAATGAAGGGTTATAAACCAGTAACTTTGCAGACGTAATTCTATGAACCGAATTTTTAAAATAGATCTGCCCATTTAACAAGTTACTTTTAATCTGTAAAGCGATTTATAGAATAGCTTCTGGTGATTTTTGAAGAATAAGCAGAAGGAAAATTAATTGGTTTTCCGGGTTTTGAAACTTCAGATAGTTTACTATTACCCGGGATCTTTTAAATAAACTAAGATTTATGCCTGAATATTTACAATGGATTTCACATCCCGCTTTTCGCCTGGTTTCTGCTTTTATAGTTTCATTTCTGATTGGTTACCAATCAATTCCTACAATTATTAATGTGGCACGCAGCAAAAATCTGGTTGATGAGCCCAATCATCGTACCTCTCACAAAGGCAAAGTGCCAACTTTGGGTGGAATAGCTATTTTTGGCGGGTTCTCTATTACAGTTCTTACTTTTAATCTGGAAAGCGATACTATTCTTTCTGCATATCTGATTGCCGGTGCCATGATTATTTTTTTTCTGGGACTAAAAGATGATATGCTTGAGCTTTCTCCGCTGAAAAAGATTTATGGTCAGATGGTGGCCGCTCTCATCGTCATTATTCCGGGAGGCGTCAGACTTACTGATCTTCATGGTATCATGGGAATGTACCATCTTCCGTATTTCTGGAGTGTGGCTGTTACGCTGTTTGTTTTCTTAGTAATAATCAATTCGTTCAATCTGGTTGATGGCATTGATGGATTAGCCGCAGGACTGGCCATAGTTTCATCGGTTTTCTTTGGAGAGTGGTTTTATAGAGCCGGGCAAACCGGAATGGTAATTCTGGCGCTAAGCCTGATTGGTGTGCTTTTTGCTTTCCTAAGGTATAATCTTCTGGATTCGAAGTATAAAATTTTCATGGGAGACACCGGCTCGCTGCTGCTGGGTTTTATTCTATCTGTTCTGGTTATCAGGTTTAATGAGTTGAATGTAATTGGAAGTCCGTTCCGGAATGTTGAAGCTGCTCCGGCACTTTCTTTTGCAATATTGATCGTGCCTTTGTTTGATACCCTTCGTCTTTTTGTCGTGCGTCTGTACAGGAAATGCACCCCATTTGCACCCGACCGGGCACACATGCATCATATTTTATTGAAATTGGGTTATACCCACCTTAATGCAACCTATACACTTCTGATTGCTAATATTATTTTTGTTCTGATTGCATGGCAATTTCAATATCTCGGAACCATGAAACTATTTGGGCTGCTGTTGCTTCTTGGAACAGTGTTTACAATAATTCCATTCGCAATGAATGCCTTTCATAAAAGCCAACGGCATGCGATTAATAAAAATTTGCTAAAATCCGACAAATAAAGCAATTTTAACCTAAATTGAGCGATTTGAGCAAAGCGAAAAAGCGCTTTACTTAGGTAAATCCCGATTTGGAAATTGTTGCAATTCACCGTAGCCATGAACCTGTTTTATTATGAATTGCTTACAATTTCCTGATCGATTGAGCGATTTCCCTTTTAAAATCGATCAATTTGGGTTTAAGTTGGTTTTACGAGACCCTCACGGTTTAAACTGCTTCCTAAAATAACAGCTATTCAAAAAAGGGAATATTCTTCCGTATAAGAGATAATTTCTATGTTTATATTTCTGGCGCCTGCTTTTCTTTTAAGAAGAAAGATCAGGCGCTGATTTGTTTTTATAATTGGTGATTTATCCCATTATGATTCGGAGATGCAATATTTTGAACACGCAAATGCAATTCCCATGTTACTGCTGAATCCAACTTATCATCAGGATTTGCAAAAAAGTTCTTAATTCATAAATCCATAGTACCTTTATCCGTGAATCTACATCTATGAAATATTCGTTGAAGCGGTTATTACTTCAGTTAATTTTAATCGTTTTAGTTATATCCTGTTTTCAGGCTATCATTGCTGTTTTCACTACTGAAGCCAGCAAAATATATAGTCCTGAGAGATTGCTATCGTTATTTTTTAATGTGTGGTATTGTACTGGTTCATAATCTGGGTTTTAACCACTACCTGTTGAAATTGAAAAAGTTGGTCATCTATTTACTGACTTCTTTCACACTGATAATACTAAGTGCCGTGTCTTTTGTTTGCCAGGCATCAGCATCGGCAAATAACCCTGACTATACAGGTTTATGGATTGAGGCATTGGGAGTATCGTTCTTCTTTGTCCTTGCGGGAATAGCTCTGAATGTTATTTGCAATCAATTGATAACAAAAAGTAATTATTATGAAAATCAGATGATTATAAAGTAAATGGAGGTCGATCGTCTTAAAAATCAGTTGAATCCTCATTTCCTTTTAATATCTAAGTTGAGCGATTGGAGTGCAGCGATAAATCGCTTTACTTAGGTAAACCCCGATTTGCAATTTGTTGAACCCTGAAAATGATTATCAGTGAATTGCTTACAATTTCCTTATCGATTGAGCGATTTTCTTCTTCAAATCGCTCAATTTGGGTAATAGTCTTAATATCGGTGCCGCAACCATTCAAGTTGATTCAGAACTGGCGCTCAATTATATTTACACACTCTCTTCACTTCTTTGATATCAGATTGAAAGCTCTGACAAAGAATCAGTTACTTTAGCAGAAGAAAATATTTTTATCGAAAGTTTTCTTGGAATCGAGGAATTCCGTCTCGGTGAACGCTGTGAAATGAGTTTCGAATCGGAGATTACAAATCCCAATGTAAAACTTCCCCCAATGTTGCTTCAGCCATTTGTGTAACATGCCATTAAAAATAGCTGATGTCTCAACACGCTGGCATCAGTAAAAAACCACACTTAAGGAAAAGAACAAGGAGCTTTATTTGGTATCGAATTATTCTGTGCCATCCAATGAAGTAAGTGCCCGGGATAAAGGCACGGAAATGGAAAATGCTAAAAGAAGGCTGAAAATGTTTTATCTTTCATCTCACAAAATTACCTCGCAGTTTGAAAATGGATCAGTTGAAACTACATTATTTATCGATCTGAAAAGTTTTAAACATATTAGTTGATCAGGTATGAACGATATACAGGAATATCCAGACCGGAAATTGCGTTGCCTGGTTGTTGACGATGAGCAACCGGCACAATGGGTACTCAGCAATTTCATTGCGGAGACACAATCTCTCGAATTAATAGCTTGTGCCTATGATGGTATTGAAGCTTCAAAAATCCTGCAGGAGAGAGGGATCGATCTGTTATTTCTCGACATAAACCTTCCTGGTATGGATGGTATTGAAATGCTTAACTCCCTCAAAAAGCAGCCAATGATTATTTTTACTACCGCTTTTTCTTCTTATGCTTTCAATAGTTTTAATTATAATGTGGTTGATTACCTTGTAAAACCAATCAGTCGTGATTTGTTCGACAGGGCTGTGAAAAGGGCATTGGAAAGGGTGGGATCTGCTATAGGTTTCCATGAAGATGCAGATGCTGCAAAAGCAAAAATAATTGAAGTCAATACTGGAGGTGATTTTGAAAGAATTGAGGCTGGCAATATTATGTATATTCAAAGCTACGGGAATTACGTTAAGGTGTTTACGACCTCTAAAATGATACTGGGCACTTCAACTACCCATAAAATGGTGAGTGTTTTACCAAAATCACAATTTATCAGAATTCACAAATCATACATAGTTAACAAGGATTATATCGGAAGATACAGCAAATCAGCGATCATGGTTGGAAAAGAAAAGCTCCCGATCGGAATCTCATACCGGCAGTTGGTGATAAACTGGTTGGGTGCACCCTGAGTTTGAAGGTCCGTTGCATTGAAGTTGTTAGAAAGAATCAATAACCCTGACAACCAAAACCAAAGGATTTTGTATCTGTTTAAATCTTTATTACCATTAGGAACAGGGTTATGGTGTCAAAGTTTTTCTGTCACCATCCTGATGGCTATCGGGACACGGAAACACCATTATTGCACCAGCTTCTTTTGATATTTATCTCAAAAGCAAATCTTAAACGATCCGGATGTATTTTAAGAATAGATAGAACAATTCCAACCATGCATAAAGTTTACTTATTTCAGTATATTTGCAGTGTCTTTAAGTTAAAAATACTGTTTTTCAGGAATTAAGCGCAAAAACATGATAAAAAATCTGGGTGCACAGAATTCAATCTTCAATCAGTATATTTCTGAAATCCGTGATTCGGTTATCCAGCAGGATAGCCTCCGCTTTCGTTATAACATGGAACGGATGGGTGCAATCTTTGCTTATGAAATTAGTCAACAACTTGAATACGAAATAAAAGAAGTAACCACCCCGCTTGGCGTAGCTGAAGTGCCTGTTTTAAAGGCCTTTCCTGTGCTTGCAACCATCCTGCGGGCCGGCTTGCCTTTGCATCGTGGAATGCTGAATTTATTTGACAAATCAGAAAACGCCTTTGTTTCTGCATACAGAAAACATAGCAAAGACGGACATTTCAATATTCAGGTGGAGTATGTTTCTGGCCCTGATCTCACCAACCGTGTTGTAATTCTCTCTGATCCGATGCTGGCTACCGGCGCTTCGCTGGCACTCAGCTACAAAGCCCTTATTGTAAAAGGGAAACCCCTGCATACCCATATTGTTACTTTAATTGCCAGCACACAAGGAATAGACCACCTCAAACGCAATCTCCCCACCGATGATGTTACACTTTGGGTAGGTGCAATAGATGACGAACTAACTGCACAGGCCTATATTGTGCCGGGGCTTGGCGATGCCGGTGACCTTGCCTACGGGAATAAAATTTAGTCAAAGATTTATTTTTTTAAAGTAAGACAGCCAGGAAACGAAGCTGTCTTTTTTTTATTCCCAGTATGGGGATATGCTAATCCTGAATGCATGATCACGCGTGGTCCTGAGTTCTGAAATACATCATACTTTTCAGTGGGACTAACTACAATGATAATCCGAAAAATCGTAAGTTTGTAAAAAAAAAGCCTATGACAGGCCTTGTTAAGGAAAATATCAGAATCTCACTCGATTCTATCCGTTCTCATTTTTTAAGGAGTACACTGACTGTTCTTATTATCGCATTCGGTATTATGGCATTGGTCGGTATTCTCACATCCATCGATGCTATAAAGTATTATCTTACGGAGAACTTTACGATGATGGGGGCAAATACTTTTACCATCCGCAACAGGAGTATGCGTGTGAAGATGGGAAATAAGACCTCGCTTCCAAAGAATTTCCGCGAGATTTCATGGGATGAGGCGATGAGTTTTAAAGAGAGTTATACTTTCCCTGCCTTTACTTCGGTTTTTACGTTTGCTACACATACGGCAACGCTCAAGTATGGGTCCGAAAAAACCAATCCAAATGTGCCCGTAATTGGCTCAGATGAAAATTATGTTATAACTTCCGGCAATGAAATTGAAAGCGGCCGTAATATTTCTCCGGCTGAAGTTTACACAGGCTCACATGTGGCTGTTATAGGGGCCGATCTGATCAGTAAGCTTTTTGGTGCCGGTGTCGATCCTGTTGACAGGATAATAAGTATTGGGCCGGGGAAATATCGCGTTATAGGTGTTCTCAAAGCCAAAGGGTCCAGCCTCGGATTTAACCCAGATAACATTTGTATATTGCCTATTACCAATGTAAAACAAGCATTTTCTCGCCCAAACATGTCATTCTCTATCAATGTAATGGCTGCTGATCCTACACGGCTGGATGCAGCCATCGGCGAAGCTACAGGTTTATTCAGGATTATTAGGAAAGTAAGATTTGATGAAGAGGATAGTTTTGACCTGGCAAAGAGTGATAATCTTTCGGAAATGCTGTTCGATAATTTAAAATACCTGCGTTATGCTGCTACCATAATTGGGATAATTACACTGATTGGCGCAGCCATCGGGCTTATGAATATTATGCTGGTTTCAGTTACTGAGCGTACCCGCGAAATTGGAGTCAGAATGGCGCTTGGAGCTAACCGCCGGACAATTCGCAACCAGTTTCTGACCGAAGCTGTGGTAATAGGCCAGATAGGTGGGATTGTCGGGATTATTTTCGGAATTTCAATTGGCAATATACTTTCATTTATTATTGGATCTGGCTTTATTGTGCCCTGGGCATGGATTATCCTCGGTGTTGTTTTATGCTTCGGAGTTGCTGTTTTATCGGGGATAATTCCTGCTACCCGGGCTGCGCGCCTTGATCCCGTTGATTCGTTGCGATATGAATAACTTTCCGGTATTTAAATCATGAAATCCGAACTTCTGGTTTTCAGTGAAAGGATTACACCCAGGCTTCAGTATATTGCCGGGCTGATGCTGGGTGATATGCTGGGGTTGCAGATTTCATTTACCAGTAACCAGGATGAATATAGTGCGTTTGAAGGAGCAAGGGTTTGTTATCATAACCAACAGATTGTACCCGGAAAGGAATTGGTTATAATTCCTGCGGGACTAATGACTGAAAAGGGAATCAACAGTCATCGGCTCAGTTTTATTGATTTTGATTCTTCCAGAGCCTTTTTTCCGGTTTACAATAAGATTTCGCCTGTTCCGTTCGATCTGTTCTCTGCTTCTTTTTACCTCGTTAGCCGATACGAAGAATATTTGCCGTATATGCGCGATGAACACGGCAGAATGACCGTAAATTCTGGTATTGGCATGCAGCAGGGGTTTCTTCAGGTTCCTGTGGTTAATCGCTGGGCATTGCATCTGAAAAAACTTTTGACAGAGATTTTCCCCTGGCTAAAATTTAGCACCGGTGAATTCAGGTTTCTGCCAACCATTGATATTGATTCAGCATGGGCATATAGAAATAAAGGCCTGATCAGGACAATTGGCGGATATCTGAAAGATTTAAAGAGTTTCGATCTGGGTGAAATGAGAAAAAGGACCAGGGTTATCCTAAAGCTTGATAAAGATCCTTTTGATACCTATGGTTTAATGCATGAAATTCATAGTTCTTTTAATCTTCAGCCAAGGGTTTTTATACTTTTTGCCGATTATGGATTGAATGACAAAAATATTCCTGTTAACAACGACAGGTTTCAGACATTGATAAAATCTTTGGCCGATTATGCAAAGGTTGGCATACACCCTTCGTACGCCTCGAACAGAAATCCTGCTTTGCTTTCAAAAGAAATCTCCCGGCTTTCACAGGTTATAAGGGCTGAAATAACCTTCAGCAGGCAACATTTCCTTATGCTTTCATTCCCTGACACCTATAGAAACCTAATTAGCCTGGATATTACTGACGATTTCTCGATGGGATTTGCCGGAAATCCGGGCTTCAGAGCAGGAATTTGCACAGCCTTCAAATGGTACGACCTTGAAGCTGAGATCCCTACCGATCTGACTATACACCCGTTTGCCCTGATGGAAGGGACCTTGCGTGATTACCTTAACCTCGATGCTTCCGAAGCAATGGATTACATCAAACCTTTGATTGATCAGGTGAAGGCGGTTAACGGTACTTTCATCAGCCTCTGGCACAATGAATCATTTTCTGAAGAAAAGCGATGGAAAGGATGGGTTAGTGTCTATAAGGAGATGCTGGCATACGCAATCGGGAATAAACAATCAGAATCCTGAAAAACTTAAGGTTATATGAATGTAACTATTTAGGATCTGTTGGTTAATGTATATATCATTGATATAATTCGAGATATTAAAGAACTGATGTAAGAAAATCAGCCAGTTACCCTAATAGCCACTGCATCTTTATTGTGGAAAATTCAACGGCCTTGATAGATTTAGTCACAGACTGGCACAACATTGGTAGAAACAAGTTTATTACAATGACTCTAAGGTGCAACTTGTCTGTTTGTCAGAGACAAACAGGCTTGTCTGCTTGATGAGGCAGGAACACCGAAACATAAAAAATTAGCAGAGGTAAGAGAGGTTTTTATCAGACCCTATTTATACCTTAAATAGTTTTAAAATATTTTAAAGATTTTAATTGAGGTAATTGTCCCTTTGGAAAATAAATTTTTAACAATCTGGGATTTGGAAATATTTGTCTATTAAAGCACCTGATAAAAATATGCTGGCATTTGATAACTATTTAATGCATTTTTGACCTGATTCATCACATATGCAGTTTTATTCATTTGTATTTTTATTTTTTAGCCTTATCTTTGTGAAAAATAGGAAATGCTATAAATACTAAAAATACTAAAAATACTAAAAATACTATAAATACTTAAGAGCGATTTGTTCCCTAATGGTACTTCCGTGTAAACGTCAAATAATTACTTTCTATGTATAAGAGATATCAGATTTACATTACTGGCAATGTTCAGCGTGTAGGGTTTCGCAATAAGGCTTTTAAAATGGCCCAAAGGCTGAATATCAGTGGAAGTACAATGTATATCGACCATGCCATTAAGATTGAGGCTGAAGGTGAAATGGATCGCCTCCTGGATTTTGTTGCATGGTGCCGTGTTGGGCCTGAATCGTGCACCATTGACAGTTTCGAAATTACTGAAATTCCACCCCTCTTTACCAAAGGGTTTGAATTGATCCATGGCATTGTTTCTTCTAGAAAGCTCACAGATTTATTTGCATAGCCAGCGGATTTTGCAATTGAATTTGCCTAAACCTAAAGGACTAATCGACCTGTTTTCAGGCTGATTTTTTTTAGAATTTCCAATTACTCAAAAACAAACATCCGTTTCCAAGTGGATTCCTGTAATTCCTGATGTATTTTGATGCTGATTCAATATCTTTGCATCCGAAAATCAGAATAGCGATGAATTTAAATGGCCAGCCCGAAAAAGCTGTTGAAATAACAGATGTGCTTTGGTATGCCTGCTATACCAAGCCAAGGGCCGAGAAAGCCACACATCTGCGACTTGTAGAGTCGGAAATCGATTGTTACCTGCCCTTGCAAAGAACCCGCCGGCAATGGAGTGATCGGATAAAATGGGTTAATGAGCCGCTTTTCAGATCGTATATTTTTGTCAGTGTTTGCGCTTCGGATTTTTCAAAGGTTTTACAAACTGATGGTATAGTTAGATTTATAACTTTTGAAAAAAAAGCAGTTCCGATTCCGGATGTTCAGATTGAAGCTATCAGAATGCTGCTGGGGCAGGGTATTGAATTAGAAATCACAACGGATAAGATTAAACCCGGACAGTCAATCGAAGTTCAGGCCGGCCCATTGATCGGGTTAAGGGGTGAACTGGTTGAATACCGGGGAAAAAAGAAAGTGCTTGTGCGACTGGGTGAGATCGGCCAGGGAATTCTTGTAACGATCGGGCCTGAATATCTGGCAAAGATATGATATCACAGACTTACTTCTTTAGCGATAGCTAAACACTAACCAGCATTCTGCAAAATGAATTCTGCCCATGCATAGAACTTCATACCTGAAAAGGTTGAAAGCCTTTGGTTCATTCTTATAGCCCTACCTGACAGGTCGGGGGTAACAAATTATAAAGTCTTCTTTATAATGGAAGATTAAACGATCCGGCCTTCCTTGATGTATTCTCTCATTATAGCTGCTTCAAGCCTGCTGCTGGAGAGTGTATTGTTATTCTCGGTGGCGCATTCCAAGGCACAGAAATGCAACACATTAACAATCCCGGCACCGCTGAGTTCGAAGCGCGAAGCTACCTTATACCAATCAATTTCTTTTGATTTCTCCAGATTTCCGGGCAGTGTTTTTTCCCAGATTGATGAACGTTCCAGAATGCCAGGCATGGGGAAATGGATAATGGACTGAAAACGCCTTACAAAAGCGTCGTCTATATTTCCCCGTTGATTGGTAGCCAAAATCACGACGCCATTGAATGATTCAATTCGCTGAAGCAAGTATGCGACTTCCTGATTCGCGTATTTATCATGTGCATCCCTGATATCGGTCCGCTTGCCGAATAAAGCATCGGCCTCGTCGAAGAAAAGAATCCAGTTTTTATCTTCCGCCCGATCGAATAGACCAGAGAGGTTTTTCTCGGTTTCACCGATGTATTTCGAAATAACCCTTGAAAGATCGATGCGGAAAACGTCTTTGCCGGTTTGTTTGCCCAAAAGGGTTGCTGCAAGTGTCTTACCGGTTCCGGGTGGTCCGTAAAACAAAACCCGGTAACCAGGTTTAACTCTTTTTCGCAAGGTCGGATCTTTCATTAAAACTTCGTTGTGATTCATCCAGTTTTCGATCTCACATAACTGTTTCCGGGTTGCAACATGCAACACCAGGTCGTCCCAGTCCATTTCAGTTTCAATGTATTCCGCCGGAAAACTATTGCTGAACCTTGGTTTGCTTACTTTTCCCGTGGTCAGGAATTCAACAGTGTCAGGATCAATCATCAGTCTTCCGCTCATGATTGGTTCGCCTTCGCGCACCGGTTCAAGCCAAAGGATGTGTTTTTTGGCAAACCAATGGTCGCTTCCCAAAATATGTTGAACATGGAAACGTTTCTCAAGATCATCACCTGCCAGTATAAACTGTACGGTTTCACCGGTAGGTAAAATACCGCGGTGACTATTTCCTCTAACACCCCCGAATTCCGGGAATTCACCTCCTTCCGGAATGTGTTCTTCAATGATCTGGCTAAAAAGGTTTGGTTGCAAATAGGGGGTAAGCGCCAGCATAAGGGTTGTGTACTCATCAAAATTAAGCTCATGTAGTTCAAGAAACTGAGCAAAAGGACTTTCATTCTGATAAAATTGCGGAAGACTAACCTCCACTTCTTCGGCCTGAGAGAGCTCAAGACGCAAACGGCCTGTGACGACTGAACGAATAAAATCCAACGCCTGAGCGAGGTTACTGATATTGGTCATAAGAATGCAATTTTTACAAATACATAAAGCACTGAATTCCACTTTTTTTTATGCATCTTTGATAACGGTTATTGATCCGTTCCATTCAGGAAAATTTCAGATTTGGCATTTTTAGCCAAAGCGGTAAAAAGCCGTCCAACTTCATTCGTCAGGCTGCCGTTCCAGCTTTCCGTTTTTATTCTTTTCTTCAACCGGCTCTGCAGATTGTCGCGACCAGAGTAAAGTATCTTCTTTCCATCTCCGAGTGATTCATTGCGTTCCAGCACAATCAAATCAGCAAAATCTTCCATAAACGGTTTCTTTTGAAATTTCATCTGCCTGAGCGTTGTTCTGCCATCTTCATTAATAACAAACTTCTTTACAGCATGATCAGGTACTCCGGGTGTTGCACTCCAGTTTTGTTTTGGAGGACCTTTTTCCCAGTTTTTAGTTTCATCGTAGTAACCGTATTTAGTATCTATTGATTTTATGAAATTCTTTTCCAGCTCGCCACCGGTATGGTAGTCAACTTTAACGGAATACCAAATCACTTTATTTTTTGTACTGCCACTACTCTTCCTGCCTGTTAACAACCCTGTTTCTTCGAGAGCCGATCGCTCATGTTTCTGATAATAATCTGAATTAATCACCGATTTAGCAGGCGTAAGGTTAGAGTCAGTAGCCCTGCCTCCCAATTTGTGATGGAGCAAGTGCATGCGAACAAAATTATCCCGTACCCGGGTACCTTCATCGATCAGTTCTTCCCAGGCACCTAAATTACCTCCATGTTTGCTGGAATCTTCCCCCGCCGGTACGTTGTTATCTGCTGACAGGTATTGGGCTTCAAGTGATTGCCCACGTACATTATTTGAGAACGGAGGTAATACCGGAGGCGGAGCAACCACTTTAGGCCCGGTCTGGTTCATCATTGGCCCCAGCAATCCGCCAAGCACTTCCAGTTTGCCCTGAAGTTTGGAGTATAAGGCCTGATTTGCCTGTATTGGCTTATCGGTCGCTTTCTGATCGGAATTGGCTTTGGCAAGAGCTATTTGCAATTTATGAATTTCCTCGTCCAGGGATTTTGCCTTTTTCCAGTTTTTCTCAGCAGCCACTCTTTCGGCCTTCTCATCCGGGGGCATTGCTTGTATTTTCTTATTTACTTCAACCAAAAATGATGCAACAGTGCGAGGGCTTGAAGATACAATCAGTTCGGCATTGGCTGTTGTTCCCTTGAATGATAATTCGTGTGTTTCACCATCATCACCCTGGAATTTTTTGCGTGCTTTCCACCAATCAAATAACTTATCCTTTATTTCGATGGCTTTTGTTTTTGCTGCTTTTCCTGCCTTTGTAATCAGCCCCACAACCGGTTTCAAAACCTTATCTACGACAAATCCCATAGCCCGTTCTACAGGCGTTTTAATCTGCTTTATGAGGGTCCTTACTTTGTCGGCTAAATTTCCTAAATTAAGCAGTTTGGCGAGGAAATCAATTCCCATTACGATCGCATTCTTCAACCCAAATATCACTTTTGCTGCGATGCCACTGACATTTCCCTGAACAGCCATTTCCACACTATCCAGAAATGCATTGACAAGGGCAATGATGCGCTCGATGTTGTCCATCAGAAAACGGATTCCGGCATAAATAGCCTGAGCAGCTTTTATAAAGGCGCCAATCGGATTAAACAGGGTAACAATATAGGCAAGCACCTTTTTGATGGTTTCATAAAGGATTGTTTTTTTGATCTTTACAAAAAGTTCGTCCACTGTATTGGCCAGAATCTCTTTTAAATGGGTCCAGAAAGCCCCGATATCCTGTCGGGCCATCTGCAGCAGTTTGTAAACTTCCTGTGCACCTTCCACGCCTTTTTCTATTGCGTCCACAACCGGGTCGCCAAGCTTTTCTTTCGCTATCCGCCGAAAGTTATCATAGGTTAAACCAATGACTTGCAATGCCAGGCTGAACAGGCCGGCAGTATCAAGTTTTGGAGGCATTTTAATGCCGGTACCTCCAACCTTACCTTTCAGCCATTCGAAAAACCCCTCAATCAGATAGGTATCAAAATTTTCCGCGAATGTATTGAATCCTTGTTTTATCCCTGCTGCCAGATTTTCGAGAAAGCGGATGGGGTGAGCGAGAATATCGCCAATAACACTGGCAATCCTTATAAGTACTGTCACTAAAAGTTTGCCCAGATTGTAAATGGTAGTCGCTACTTCGATTACAAATTCGGCTGCACGCTGAATCCATGTCTTGCTAACATCTTCGTTAATTTTTTCAAATGTTTTCCTGAGTGAATCGACATTTTGCTTGTATGACGCGGCCAAATTGTGCGCAAGTTCTGTTTGTTTTTCTTCCACACCGGACTCGAGGTTGGAAAATTGAACCCGAAATGCATCCATTGAATCTTTAGCCAACCGCTTTTGTTCGACGTCGAGACCTTCATAGAAATCTTCTGCTTCTTTTCGCCCTTTGTGGATTTTTTCAACCGCAAGGTTCAGATCAGCGGCAATTCTTTGGGCAATAGTGTCGAGCGATCTATCCATTGAGTTTAGAAATGTTAGCTTTTCAGCTTCAAATACTGATTCAATGGCTTCTGTATCTTCACCGAAAATGAAATCCTGAATTCCTAATCCATGAATATCATCCAATTGGTCTTCAACCCGCTTTTCAAATATCGATTTAGCATCATTGGAGTCATTCTCAAATGTAGTTTCTACATATTTCGATAATTCAGTAAAAATACCTTCAACCCCTGATTTGGTTTCATTGTAAATTCTTTCGAGTTCCTTTTTTATAAAATTTTGTTCAGATTTATCATCCTTCTCATGCAGGGATTGTTTCGAAGACACTTCTGTAAAGGCAGCTTCACGCTTGCCAAACATTCCGGTGAATCCGGCACTCGCATTCTGGCGGGCATCTTTTTGAGCCGATGAAAGAATCACTTGTTCTTTATCGCGGTATTCCTGCGGTGCGGCCGCCGCTTTAGCCTGCGCCTCTTTTTTGGTATTCAGTGCTTTCTGGAATTTTGGCTCGTTCGACTCAGCAAATTGCTCCTCAGTATTATTGTTTTTCTTCATCAACTCGTCAAGCGAAAGGCTTTCTTTTTCCATCGAAATCTGCTGGTCGGCTTTTGGCTTGGGTGCCGCCGCTACTGAGTTGATTGCCCCTGGTTTTGTTCCGGTTTTCTCAACAACTAGTGGCTTTGGAGTTATGGGAACAATACCACTTTGTGGTGGTTCTGTTTTCTTTGTTTCTGAAGAGATGGGCGATGCAACTTTTTCGTTTTCGTCGCTGACTTGTTTTTTGACACTATTTTTAATTTCCTCCAGCGGTTTTTCTTTCTTGAATCTTTTCGCTGCTTCTTCACTATGTGGCAGCTTTTTCTCAAGCTCATCGAGCTGAGATTTGAGTATTTCCTTGAACTGTCCTGCCGTGAATTTCTTTTCTGCTTCCTTGTTGTTACCGGCAATCTTGTTGATGGATTCTAAATGGGTTTTCCGGTCATTGAAGGCATTTTGATCACTTTCAGGAAGTTGGGCTGAATCAGTAACTTCCGTTAACTTAACTTCGGGATTCTGGTGGTCTTTTTGGCCTTTCTTAACCCGTCGGGTGTGAACCATCACTTTTCCGAATTCCGGATCTTCTTTTGGGGTTTCAGGAGCTCTCTCTACATTCGTCGATCCTGAAATATCCGGCTCAGTGGCCTTGTCAGGTGCCTCTTTTAATACAGGCCCGGAGACATCAGGAGCATCTGTATTTTTTTTAGTTTTAATTGAAGTTTCTTTTTTAACCGGTGTAGTATCACGACTCTCGCCGGATGGTTGTATTGTTTGTTGTGAGCTTCTTGTTTCAGCCGTAATTTGCCCTTTTGGAGTTGTTTCTGATTCAATCTTTATTTTTTTTTGAAATTCAGACGTGACAAAATCATTTTGCATGATTCCAGGGTGCTTCCGGAGCTGTCTAATCTTCTCCTTAAGCGAACCTGAATAGGAACTGGATTTTTCAAAATAGCCAACTATTTTGGTTGCCATTTCTATCGGACCAGATTGCAGACCTGTATCTGACAACTCGTCTTTTTTCCTGAATTGTGAATTATTGGAAAGTCCCTGTACAGAAACTCTTGCAAACTGATGATTATTTCCCAAAGAAGGATGTTCAGTTACAGGTTTATTTTTCATTGAATTCAGATAAGGCAACTCTAATGCTCCTATAAATGATGCCCTGTCATCAGTTGTATCTTTTTCATTATCTTTTTGAAGAGTAAAATCCGATTGTGTGATTGAATTATCATTTTTAACATGCCCGTGATTTGGCTCAAATGCAGATTTCGCATAACCCTGATCAGCTTCCTGTTGAAACTTATTTTCAGGTTTTATATGTAATGTTGATGGAACTCTCTCGTTAACCGGTGGAAAAAAATCGCCACCGCCTGCTCTTCTGAAAAATGGCTTAACATCCAGTCTTATGGCTGAAGCCTTTGCGGATGTAGATTTTTCTAAAGTTGTTTTCATAATTTTCCGTGGGTTTGTTTACCAGTTTGGTTACCCAACAAGTTGTCTTGATAAATTGCAAACAACCAATGCCTAAGTTGAGCGATTGAAGTGTAGCGATAAATCGCTTTACTTAGGTAAACCCCGATTTGGAAATTGTTACAATTTACCAGACCCCTGAAAATGATTATCAGTGAATTGCTTACTATTTCCTTATCGATTGAGCGATTTTCTTCTTCAAATCGCTCAATTTGGGTAATACGCTATCATCCAAACATGCAACTTCCCATATCGGAAAATGAAGCCTTAAATCAGGCATTCCACTCAACAATCAACATTTGTTTCATCCAGGGCAATTTGATCATTGAAATGCCCCAGGGCAATTGATCAATCAGGACATCAAAATTGTTCGATTCCACATGTAGGAGCCAGTTACCGTCATCTCGAAGAAATAGTTTTCCCGGTCGCATCAGAAATGTTCCCCGCAAAGCGTCGGGGCTGGTATTCTTTAAGGCAGACCAATGTATAATTACAGAAGTTAGCAAGGCGATCGATTCAATTGATTCATTCTCACTGATATCCGCTTCTCGTGTGATGGCGTCGTATACTGAAAGGCCACAGAGGATTTTAGGTAGTGCCAGATCATATTCATTAGCCTTGCTTTGCCCTGTTGCCAGGTAATGAAGCAAACACAAGGCGCGGTCGCGCCGGAGCATTTCATCACCGGTTATTACGCCAAGAGCCTCAAAATACAAGGATAGAAACGGATGTAATAAGACCAGCCCGGCATTTTCAATATATATGCCTTCTTTATCTGCCTGAAATTCAGAAGAAAGTTCAGTTTTATTAATCAAAGAATCTTCATGAAGTCTGGCATTTGATTTCAGACCCGCTTTACCAGGTTCCAGCGTGAACGCGCTTTCAAATAAACTCTTATTAAATCTAAGTAACTCTTCCTGAGACAATCCTTCTAATTCTTCAATTGAGTAAATGTTTTCTGTAATACCAGCAATTTCATTCGAAATAAGCATAAGAACACGGGCCCTGAAAGAATGCGAAAACTGGTTTACAAATCTGTTGAATGTAACTTTACTATACAAGGCTTCATGCACTCTGGATGTAAAATAC
This sequence comes from Bacteroidales bacterium, assembly GCA_038325075.1. GTDB lineage: Bacteria > Bacteroidota > Bacteroidia > Bacteroidales > Lentimicrobiaceae > Lentimicrobium. The sequence goes on from JBBQIQ010000002.1 coordinate 33,656, forward strand.
CTCACGTCATTATCTGACCAGCGGGTATTAATTGCATTATCAAGCTCATTTTCTAACGTTTTCCCATCTTTTAATCTGTAAGACCATGGGAGAATTCCTGTTTTAAGGAAATATAAAAAGACATCAGAAAGATTTTCAGGAATGGATTTTTGATCAGGGAGTTCCTGTTCTGATCTTTCCGGTGAATTTGAAATATTATAAATGTCAGCCCGAATGGTTTTTAGAATTTCCTTAATTGCCAGATCTGCAAAATCATGATTTAAACGATCAAGATTTATAGAGCCAATTTCAATATGGAGACGATCAATTTTTAGTACTTGATTGTCCGGAAAGGATTGATCAAATGCTTTCTCAATGGCAGGCAACAGTTTCCGGTAATACAATTCAGGCAAAAGGCGCTGTATTTCAAGTCCTTCCGCTTCAGTGCCGGTGAATTCCACCTCAAGAAACTGCTGCCTGATCTGATGGGTCATCTTTTAAGTTCCTTATCGGTGAAAGCAAAGCAACCTCTGGTTGTAATAACTGTTAACCTTACTGAGCCTGTTGGCTTTGAAACCAGTATTCTGACATTTTCACCCTCGTAGAATGGCTCTGCGGCGAATGTTCCGAAAATGTCCCAGACCCACGCTGCCTGATTATTTCCAGGGGTGGTGTTTTGAAGCTGAAACCCTATTCTACCCAAAGGTTCAATAGCAAAATCCGGTTTCAGGTTGTTATCCTGACAGATTTTCTCAAACGATGTATTCTTGCAAATGTTCCGCTGACTGCAATCGAAGGCGGGCACTATCATCTGCTTTTCATCAAGCCCCAGATTGGTAAAAATAGCTCCGTTGAGTGGTAATCCTTCATTCTGTGGTTCGTTTGTATATTTCACAATCAGATTGAATACCGGGTTTGACTTTCCAAAATTGTAACTGAATTCGATGCCAAACTTATCACAAACAAAATGTTCAATTCTGAGCAAAGAGAAAGGATCTGTTTCCTGCGGGTTATAACTGAGTATAATCCTGTTTTTGCCTTTATCACCGAGTTCTTTGCGCAAAGCCTGATCAATAGCATTGTTCAGTATTTTAACAGCCCTATGAATGGCACTATCGAAATCATTGTTTAGATCTTCTGTTAATATTTGTAAAAGTTGATCAGCCTTTGGTAATGGTACTGGTTTATCATTAAATCTGAGGGTGACTTCACTCACCTGCTGATAAACTTCATACCGCTGCGTTTTTGTTGGTGGTTGCAGCCAGAGCCTGTAAGCACATTCCAGCGTCTCTCCTTCACAGGGCAGGTCGCATGGCTCATCGCACGTATGCTCTAAATCAATAGAAGCTCCACATTTATTTTGGTCATTGACAATGATGCTGACTTTTTCCCCGCTCGGGAATGGGCCTGCTATAAATTCATTTTCTACGATTGAAGTGCCATCAATTAATGTATAAGGCCCGGTTCCTCCATTAATCCTGATCCTGACCTGATAACTGTTTTTCTCCTGATTACAGATGTATTCCATATCTTCCATGTCCAAAGCTAGTGGAATTATTATGCTTTTCGAACCGGTATTCTGGTTGACATCTCTCAGCGTAATCTGGTGATTTCCAACAGGAAGGGTTATTGGCCCATTCAAAGGTAGAAATGGTGCTGTACCAATCTGGATTGAATAAGGCTTTGACCCACTTGCGGGAAAAATCTCAACCAGCGAAGTGCCATCGGAAGCGGTGCAACTTATGCTTGTTTCGAAATCCAGATTGATTGATTCCAGGCAGGAATGGTTGACAATGATTGAAGCTGTACAACCACGTTTGTCCTTGATAATAACTTCATGATCTGTATCACCTGCAAGGGCATCAGAAAAGAAAGTCTGTCCGTTCAGGATTTTTCCGATGTTGGAGGTGTATGGTGGTGTACCACCGCTTATTTGAATGACAGCAACGTATTCATTGTTTTCGCCGATGCAGTCGAAGTTTGGTTCTCCAAGATTTATGCGGCCCGGAATTTCTATTTCCTGCGAGGGCGTCAAAGTTCCTGATGCATCCCGCACAATCAGTGAATGTTTGCCTTCAGGCAAATGAATCAGGCCGGCAAGTTTCTCAAAAGGGCCGTTGTCAACCTGAACTTCATACGGCGCAGTACCTCCGGAAACGATGATTTCAACTGCTGTAAAGTTATCAGCATTGGGACATCCGATTTTGGTCTGGAAGGATAAATCAGGGCTGCATGAGTGGTTGATAATAACCGAGGCTGTGCACCCACGGCTGTCCTTTATAATGACTTCATGATCTTTATCACCCGCAAGGCTTTCCGCAAAGAAAGTCTTATCGTTCAGGATTCTTCCAATGTTGGACGTGTAAGGCCGTGTACCACCAATGATTTCAATGGCAGCAACGTATTCATTGTTGTCGCCGGTACAGTCGAAATTCGGTTCCCCTAAAACCAGTGGTTCAGCGATCGTGATGGTCTTAGGGGCCGATTCTACTCCTTCGGCGTCCTGAATTATCAATGTGTATTCACCTGGTTGCAGGGTTATCGTTTCGCCGGTTTCTGTATAATTCCCTTCGTTAATCCTGAGTCTGTATGGTGGTGAACCGCCAACAGGTTTGAGAATTACCCTGGCATTACCTTTCTCATCGGTACAACCGATTTCAGCACTGAAAGCCGGCGGTACCACAGGCAAAACAAACTGTACCGGTGCACAATCGGAACAACACAGATAGGGTAAATAAAAATCCGCAATAACTTCACCGGGGAAGAAATCAGAAGAAATGCCAGGATCAGCTTTATCGGATCCTGAAAGCAAATCAATCAAAACAAATCCTTCCTTTTTAACTACCTTTTCTACAGGTGAAAATCCAGCCAGAACTACACGAAGGGTGACTGGTAGAATTGAAGTTCTGATAACAAAATTGCCGAAAAAATCGGTTGAGGCTCCCTTGTTGGTGCCTTTGACAAGAACAGCAGCACCCGGAATAGGTTGGCGATTTTGAATTACAACCTGCCCGCGTATGGTAAAGTTACCGGTAATGGGCCTGATGTTGCCCTCATCTGATCTTTCATCTCCATGATAAACGAGAATAAAAGTCCCTCCCAATGGTACGCCGGCTTTGTGCTGAAAACCAGGGTTTTTTCTCAGATAATTGCTTAGGTATTGCAGTTTGTTGAATTCTTCCAGTCTTCGCCTATACTCTTTTAGCAGTGCTTTTATCGAATCGCTGTAATGGCCGTAAACCAGCGCCTCCAGCCGGTCGTCGAGGTCTTCCCATTTTACCACGGGTTCTCTCTGTTCACTTTGCGTGAAGAATTGTTCGTGTTTTAACTCAATGGCTTCGGCCACCCGTGTGATGTCATTCTCACGGTTGGTTAATTCATCAAGATCCAGTTCAGTCAAATCTGCCGGAAGAACATCAGGGAAGCGGGCAATGTAATAGCTGATGTAGATAAGGATCAATTCTTTGTCCCTTTCGGTCGAGTTAGCCAGAAATTGAAATAGATTAATTGCAAGATTGTCCGGATCAAAGTAAGGTGCTGTAAGTTGAGTATTGAAGATTTTCTTTTCCAGATATGCGCCCAGGGTACCGGGTTTAACCCTGAAGTCGGAATCCCAGGCGACGAACCATGGAATTATTGAAGGAATTGGCACCTCAATCAAGCCTTTGGCTTCTTCATAGAAAAGATCGTAGAAGAATTTCAGGTTACCGCCCAGAAAACCGATCAGTTCGGCAATCCGGCTGTCATATTGGGCTTCAAGATCATTGAAATGGCAGGATCCTTCGTTCCTGACATTCAGGTTTTTTTCATCGAAAACGCCTGTGCGCAGCGCTATGACATCTATCGGGAGGCGGAACCTGTTTTTTTGGGTCAACAGGCTACTGATGGCCGCCTGATAGTTCTGTCCGAGGTGGCCTTCGATCCTGAGGAAGTTGAATGGCCCGAGGTCGAAGCGCAAAGGATTCAGCACGAAGTTTGGCGGAACCGGAATGAATTCATTTGATCGGTAGCTGAGGTTCTGATTTGCCCTACCGCGTTTTGTTCTTTCGTAATTCCACAAACGGAAAAGGTGTTTTGGACCGCTCTGCAAATAATAATATGGTATGGCCTTTTCCGACAAGCTAACATCGGCCAGCTTATCGGGAGTAATCCTGATTTGTTGTGCCAGTCTGTTTTCCTGGCCTGACTGCGGCAGGGGTGGGGTATGGGTAAATTTAACGATCATCTCAACAAGGCGTGCAAAAAGCTGTTTCAATTCCCCGATTTGATCTTCGCAATCGCTGATGGCTGGCGATGGCATGAAATGATTCCTGAAAAGCTCAGGATTGTTTACCGAAAATGGATTTATAACTCCCAGCATCAGATGACGTGGAAACAAATCCTCAGGTGGTGAACAGGCACACATCATCCTAATGCCTTTCCAGCGGAATTCGTCGTAGGCATTCAGGATATCTTCGAAAAATCCGTGGTAGTATTGAATAAACTTCAGATGTTCTGCAGGGATGTTTGTGTTGTCGAGAAACCCGAATCTTGATGCAAATCCAGCGAAAGGGTCTATTGGAAATTCTGAACCAATCAATGGTTTGAAAGCCAGGTAGGCGGCTGAAAGCGCTTTGCCAGTGAGGTCTGAAGTTTTATCCAGGCTGAAAGCCCGGTGAAAACCTTTCAAAACATCGAGGGAATACACAGGTGTAGTGGCTACAACATCCCAGCGGGGCATCCTGATATCCGGAAGGTTTAACCTGCCGGTGAAAGATTGCTCCAGGTCGGCAAGTGAAAAATTGCCTGGCAGGTTGCTGGTTGCAGCAATAATTTTCTCCAGATCGGCTATTCTGATCAGCAGGTGGCGAAGTATTGCTGTGACTTCTTCACCATTGTCATTGCAATCATTGGGACTACAGTTGCGCAGGCCATCCATCCTAAGCTCAAGGAAGATGACCAGGGCCTTGTCGTTCAGGAATCCGGACGGATTATTCAGCGGAAAGGTGTTCGGTTCACCTGCAGCAAAAAGTTCCCAAAGAGGATATTGTTTCATCAACCCGCCGTCATCAAACTTAAAGTTAGGATAATCAACCTCATTCGGAAGGGCATATTCACGGTAGGAAACCAGGGTAACATTATCGGGCTGATTAAGCAGATAACCCGCTGATCCCACTCCCACGCCTCTTGAAACATGAATGCTGATGCTGCCACTATTGGTTTCTGTCTTAAATTCAAGTCCACAAACAATGCCAATACCAATAAGGTTGGCACGGGTCAAACGGTTCTGTTCATCGAGGTATTCGAAAACCTGGTTAAGATGGCTGTTTGTCAGCACCTGGTTGGCCTCAAAATGCGGGTATTTATCCTGGGTTGGTTTCATAGCGGGTATTGTTTAAATATTTTTTATCCGGACACCTCACGCCTTTGGAGGATTTTCAGGTTTACTTTTTTTCTTTGTTTTTGCTTTGGCAGATGATTTTTTGATTTTCTCCGTTTTCTCTGACTTTGCTTTTTCTTCTATCGGTGCAGGAACAATCAGGGTCCGCCTCATCGGGTAGTTGCCCAGCGTTGTGCTACCAAGTCTCACCGGATTTTGGTCACTGCCATCGTCGCAGTCGTGCAGGGTGGCGCCCGGATAGATGTTCTTGAATTTACTCAGCAGATTTACGACTACGTGAAGGGCATAAGACACATTTCTGTAAGCATTGTAGCTCTCGTCAAGAAATGCTTTGAGATTTCCGGCAGTCCCGGATTTGAATAAACTACCCGGACATAAATCAACAACAGGCCCGTTGAAATCAGGCAGACCGGCCATCGGGATTCCCAGTGCAATCTGATTTTCCATCCAGTTATAAAAAGCCAGACCATATTTTGAAAGAATTTCGCCTGCACAATTGCATAGATCTGTAAAATTGGTCGGAGAACTTTGAATAAAATTTGTTTGCAGAATGGCTTCAACTCGCTCCTTCAACAACTCTTTGGTCCAGTCAATGGCCGAATTCTCCTTTAACCAGATACACCAGGCTTCTTCAAATCGCTCAAACTGCCAACCGTTCAGCGCAATATCCAAAAAATGGCCGACCATAACCATTCTGATCTCATCAAACAGCGCAGGATCAATGATAGATGAACATTCTGAGGCGGGAGTAAGACTGCTGAACTCATTCTGCAGAGCGGTTTTAATGGCATCCGGATGAATGTAGGTAAGCGTTTTGTCCTCATACCAGTTTCTGAAGGAATCGGAGAAAAGCACATAGAAAGCGGTAGCACAAGCACAGGCTTCGTTTTCTGAGGGTCTGTTACCGCTTTCAGTCAGGCTCTTTTTCATCAGAAGACCAGTGATTGTCGTGATTACCTGATCGCAGAGATTTTCAATAAATCCGTCGTTGCCTGTCCAGCATATTTTGCCAAGGAGATGCGATGGAATTTCCTGCCGGATGGTTTTATCGGCAAACCGTCGCATATCGAGGTTGGTGCTGAACGGGCCTGTCCAGCCTGGCATCACCAGTGTCAGCCTGAACGAATAGGGGTCTTCATCGCCGCATGTGGCACATGATCCTGTGCTGCATGTCGGGTAAAGCGCATCACCGGTAAATTTTGGTCTGAGCAGCAGGTGTTCGACTAAAATGGCGCGCTCATTGCTGCTCCATGCGGTCAGTTCTTCAACCATACTACTGGCTGCTGACCGGGTATCAAATAAATCCTGGACTGTTCCAAGAAGATTACCATCTTTATCGTTTATCACAACAGTAAATCCACTGCCCGAGGCTGTAACCTGATAGGCATTCAATTTTACCATTTGCCGAAGAATAACTTTCCGTGCTTCTGTTTCAGCCGCCGTTTTATCAGTTGCATGTACGGTAAGAAACCCGGCAAGAAGTGTTTTTTTAAATGAACTAATCAGTTTATAATCAATATTAAACACAGAAGCTCCTACGGCTGTTGGTTCAATGTTGAACCCGAGATCAGGATATCCAAGAATGAGGCTCACCCGTTTTTTAAGCCCCGATGAATTTCCGCTTTCGCACTGGTAGTCAAATGCTTTTCCCCTGTCGTGGCTGATCTTTGGATAGGCTTTCAGAAAGGTTGTTTTATCTTCAATCAGGTGTGCAGCAGCCACAGATTTGCCCTGTAAGTTGGTCATTAACAAGGCGTATTCGCTGAATTGTTCGCCAAAGCGGGCCATCAGGTGATCGAGAAAGCGGTTTCTTCGCTCATGAAATTCATTGAGCGTTTCGGTCATCCCTTCCAGTCTGTTTTTTGTTAACCCATCGGTGATAGTACCATACCCCACAATCAGGGCTTCACTGAATTCCTTTACAAAATAGGTTCTGTCGGTTGCCGGATCAAGCGAGAACAGGTCGCGTGTATGGGCAATTTGCGAAAAAGCATTGCCCAGCAATTGCTCATAAATCATCAGGTAAGCCTTCAGTTGTTTGGCCCAGGCCCGCCGGTCTTCGCCAACATGCGAAGGTAGTCCTTCAGTTCCGGTGCCGTAAATCAAGGGCAAACTGTATTGAACCGGGAAATAGTCTTCGGTGTTCAAATGGGAGCCCAATGGTGCAAATATGTCATTTGGTGCATTTTTAAATTTTGGACGTTCGGCTTCACCTCTCAGTTGGGTTAAGGTGCCGAGTGCCTCATCCATGCGGGGGGTAAAAGGAAGACTATTCTTGAAATAAAGGAACCTGCTAAGGTTATGGTAAAGCCTTGGCTGATGGCTGGCTGTGATAAAGAGAAGCCATTTTGCACTGGTTCTTGAAGGGTCAAATACAGGATTTCCGCCAACCCAGGTGGGATCAGAAACGCCCTTCACAATGTTGCCTTCGGTGTTGTATTTCGACAGAACAAGGTTATTTATTGCTATAACGCCCTCAATTTCCATCAGCAGATTGATGATGTCGGAAGTTCTCAACACTGGTTTCAAGGTCGCAGATTCAAGGTCGGCAGCTTTCAGAAATCCGTTATTCAATTCGGGGCCGTTGAAAATATCTTCAACTGCCTGGTTTTCATTCATCAGCTCCTGCAAAGAATAAAATGGAACCGGTGGGTTGAAGTAACGTTCAATTTCAAACCAAACCTGCGCCTGAACGCGCTCAATATCTGCATCCGGAGCTACTTCAATATCGGCACAAACGGCAACTTCTTCAATGTCCACAATTTTAATACGGCAGTAATCTTCATCAAGGTTGCGATGACTGTAAAGCAGGTCTTTAGCCATCTCAACTGCGGCCAGGGCTTTGATTAATTTGTTGCGATGCTGCCGGAGAATACCTGAACTGCTTTTATCAGACAGTATATCGGCTATTCCGGAAACCGTGCTGTTGCTTTTTGCAAAAGTGTCGCCGACAAACCGGATAGTCGCATTTTCAATGGTAATCGTATGGCTGCCAGGCAATAGTTCAATCTCAAAATCGAGATAAAACAGGTTTCGCCAATGCTTTCGCAGATAGCTGTTTTTCCCGTCATCGTTCAAAAGGGGATCAGTGATAACATTGTAAGATTTGGTCGCACCGAACTGCAACAGGCTCAAATTAAATGAAGCGCCGTTGGTTTCGTTGAATGCATCGCTGCTGTTCAGGAAAATATCCCAGTTGGTTTTATTTTCAAGTTCCCAGGCGGGGAAACGGATTTCCATAACTGTGGCATGTGGTTTTCCGTCGCTGTCGAAAACCTGGTATGTAAACTCTATCTTGCGGTCGTTCAGGTCACCTGCTTCCGGATCGTTTTCAAGTTCAAGCAATACATCATATAAACCGCGCGGGGAAACAGTCAGAGGTTGAATCTGTGGATTTGCAGGACGTTCGTAAGATAAAACCAGTTTATCTTCTTCGCACCAGGCGTAATAATGCAGGTCGCAGGCGCATTCCTTACAAATCAGCCAGGCATTTCTTATGCCTTCAGCATCAATCAACAATCTCCTGAAATCATCAGATGTCCAGGGGTTTACAGTCAGAATTTCGCGGGCAGTAAAGAATGCCTGATCGGGATAAGGCTTTTTTTTGTCGGATGGTGGTGTAGCAGGGGTAAGGATGTCTTTGATGTCACGGCCGGTGCGGAAAGCCAGATCAGTGATTGCATAGCAGAGTGCTTCCAGTATGGTGATGCCGGGATCATGGGTATTGTAGTCGGTCCATTGAACGCTACCCATTTGTTCTATATAACCAATGCCTTCCCTACGAAGCTCATAATAGTTTTCTGCCGGTTTCAGGACGGGCTTTTTTGTGATGGAAACAGGTTTCTGGCTCATGATTCGCAGTTGCATTTTTCAGCGGCAGTTGCTTCCGCATTGGGGTGAATAACCGTAATATCGTGTTTATCAGCCGGAACCGAAACCAAAATGGAAACAGCTCTTGATCCTTCAATCTCATCTTTATCCGTGTTCCCGACCCCATCTATCAGGTGGAACATTTCAAAATCAGTTACATAGTCCACGTAGGCCTGCTCTTCAACAAAATCGATCAATACAGATTTATAAACTTTGCCGCCAAAGGTTGGTGTTCCTCCTCCCGGAAAAGCCCAGGGTGAAAGAAAGCGGGTAATGGCATCTTTTAACCGGTTTGTATAGAAAGCTTCATCATAGCCATCAAACAACTTTATTTTAAAATTGACCTTAACCTCCTCGAATTTTGGATTTCTGACATGCAGCCTTACAAAGCATGAGGTTCTGGACTTCAGAAATGCTTCAATATCCTGCAAGGTTCCGAGATTGGTATATGGACGCAGCGGATCGCGCTGATTGTGGTATTGTTTGTCGGGCACGGTCACAATAGTTACATTACCGGGAGCCAGTTCACGGTAAATGCCGTCGCCGCTTTCAGTTGGTTCGTATTGCGTGTGGTTCAGACATTTAACCCTGTAAATTTCAGGGAATGCTTCCAGTATAAGGTGTTCATAATCCCAAAGTGTGATGGCCCTGTCTTTGTGACGCAGGCGCTCGCTTATCCTTGTGTAAAATGCTGAAGGCAGTTCGGCAGCACGTCCGCCAAATGAATCGAAAGGCTGATTTATTTTTTTAATTGCCCCATCGGGTTTTTCAGGTTTGGTGATGGTACCGGCCGGTAAAACAGTCGCAGAAAATTGCGGATCATTTTCATGGTCGGTAAAAGTAGCCAGCATTGCCTGTGCTGCAACTGACAAAAGCCGGCAAACTGCATCGGTTTTTCCTGATACGGCCATTCGGATCCAATGCTGTCCGGATGGTAGCAATGTATTGCTGTCATTGGCGTCGGAGGGTGCAGCCAGCATAACGATCCCTGATTTAAGCAATCCTTCAGTGCTGTCTTCAACTTCGTTATCTTTAAATGTTATCCATTCGTTGTTGAACAGATAACTCCAGTGAAGATGGGGCGATGGCTTCAACGACAGAGGGTTGGCTGTGCCATCGGCAATCTGGAATAATAAAGAAATATTCTGAGGTGGTTTCAATCCAGTTAACCCGATGTAAAATTCGGCTTCGCACGGCTGAATGGCCCCATTCCGGTCAAAACCGAATTGTGGAAGAAGAAATATTTTGTTAGATGAACTAAGGAGTGTATGTTTTTCGGCATACCCGAAAGGCTGTAAATGAATGAATTTTGCACTTCTTTGCGCAAAAGCCGTTTCATCAGACGAGCTGATTGAAAGAACCTGGGTTGCATTATAGTCCAGTGTAAGCGAATTTATAAAAGGTCCTGTAGGAGGTACAGGAGGTTCTGTGATTACTTCGGAGTCCCGAAGGTATGCAAATAAGGCAGCCTGAAATTCTGTTTGTCCGAAATCATCAGTCAGTTTCAAACGGACAAAGCCTTGTCTTGATTTAGTTGAATAATGCTCGTCAGGATTCGGATTAACTGCATCTAAATAGGATTTATCCAGGTTGCTGGTCAATTCGAATTCCGTCTCATCAATATCATAATCAGAAATTCCTGAATCCACCCAGGAGCCTGAATTTAAAAAGTCAATGTTCACTGCTGGATTGGCACCTGTATATGGACTGGGTGGTTCGAGCCATCCTGCCTTGATTGTTGCTGAATCGAGTTTTTTTTGAAATACTTCTGCTGACCCAACTAAAAAAGAACTTCCGGTAACCGGCTGGGCTCCAAAAGGCTGGAAAGGTTTCGATGTATCGACCGGGCCGAAATCGTTCGACACCGCGAGGGTTTTAAGCCCTTTTACATCAACATTAAGTGTGATTTGCTGAATCTCAATGGTTTCCAGCGTTGAATAAATATATTGCCTGTCAGCCTGATGTTTTAATCTGATCATCATCACCGGAAGACCGGTATCGAAGGTATAGCCGTGCGTTTTGGCAAGGTAAGGTTTTATGGACGGATCGGCACCCGAAAGACTGGCAATCAGTTGCAACGGTGAATTGGCAAGCTTTTTAAATTCAGTAACTGTAATTTCAAGCCATCCTTTTTCGGTTGTAACAAGGCAAACAACGTCAACTTTGCAATCTGCGATCTGCGCATCCGGGCTTCCGGTAACCGAAAATTGCAATGTTATCTTCCTGTCCCCTTCAGCCATTAAAAGGTAATGCGAAGCAATGGCAAATCCGGCTTCGGCTTCCGGCATAACAATGTCGGTGAGTGCGCCGTCGCGATAGACTTTATTATAGAAAGGATGCCATGACTTATCCTCTGTTTCAATCTTTTTACCCAATCCATCGGCCGAATCGGCAATGGGGGAGGCGTACAATCTTCCGGCCTGCTTTGCTGCTTTCACCCCGCTGCCAACCAATTCACTGCCATGCCGGTAAAGCGATTTCAAGGAAGCTACCTTAGTCTGGTTTGCCACCATATCGCGGGTGTTGGCAAAGAAAACTTCCTTTCCCAAAGCATCCTTACCGGCAATAAATTGATCGCCGGTCATAAATTGGTGGGATTCGGACTGTTTGGCCAATACAGCCGTCAGATGAACGCTGGCCGGAACAGCAGGTTTTTCCTTTAGCCTGAGGATATCCCGGTAATAGAAATCGAGATGTCTTCCCGTAAGGGTATTGGCCTCATTTCTGGCATGTTCGAAAAGCCGCAGAAATCCCAGAAACAGTGTGTAATGCGGATCGTGACGGTCCCATTTGGTGAAACTTGCTTCCAATGCAAGCTGTGAGTCACTGATAACCCGTGCATAAACCTTCAGAAACTGATCAAGAATTGAGGTGAAAAGATTGTGTGTAGCGATGTGGTTGGTCAGTTCAAAGATACTTCCTGCCGGATTGCCATAGACAGAACCATCCGGGGTAATGCCAGCAACAAAGGTATTCCAGTCGGCAGAACCATCGGTAACCCAGTCCTTTGAAAAGCCCGATGCCTCATTTACTTCAAAGGCAGCGGCTTGCTCACCCATAATTTTCAGTTCGCTGACCGGAGCAATATTCGTGATCACACCAAGTGATATTCCGGCTTTGTGGTATGAAGTAAGCCTTTGGAACGCCGGCGCTAACTGGCTGGTGATAAGGTTTTGAAGACTGGTTTTCTGGGTCAGCCATGCAGGGGACTTCTCTTCTTCGCCCGGAAGGCCTTCTTTCAGCACGTCCAGTTGTTTGGCCAGCGTACTGGTATAGCTAAACAGGTAGCTCAGATTGTCAATCAGGTCGGCTGCCCTTGTTTCGTTATCGAGGTTATTCAGAAAATCGAGGCTTGCTTTGACCTGGGCTTTATAATCTTCAATTTCCTGAACGGAAGCAACCGCCAGTCTTATGGAAATATCCCGATCGAAGAATGCAGACCAGTTGCCATTGTGGGTGTTATCAATATCGAAATACCTAAGGTAAGCAGATAATGCGCGGGCAAAAAGCATTCCATGCGCTACAGTACGCTCATTCACCGGGGCATACTCAGGTTTAAGCGCATCCGAAAGGCGCTGTTCCTGGTTTACTCCGTCCCTTATCAGTTTCAGCGGGTCAATGATTTGATTGCAGTTATCAGGCATGGGTTCAATACTTTAATTCAGGAAATCAGATTAACGCGTGTTGACAGATTTATATCAGTTCCTTCAAGTTTATAAAACGGGTAAACGAAGTTGAACCGTGAGTTGGTGGTTTTAACCCGGTAAATCACTTCAATCAATACAACTCCTTCAAGTTCACGGCTGTCATCGAGTTTTACGTTTTCAAGTTTAATTCTTGGTTCATGATAAAGAATGGCAGACTCAATTTTATCAGCCATCAGGGTTTTCATGCGGGTATCAAGGTTTTCAAATACCAGTTCATCAAGGTTGCAGCCATATTGGGGAAGCATCACTCTTTCACCCCGAATGGTTCCCAAAAGCACTTCAAGTGCTGAAGCAATATCTGCTTCATATTCAAGCATCTCCACGCTCTTAAGGCTTCGGCTGAACTTTGGTGGAAACGACCAGCCCCGGCCAAGAAATGTCATGTTTTGTTCCATTTTATTTCTTTTATTTTTTCTCGTTTCGTTTTGCACTGCCGGGATAAGTGTTCTTTGTTAATAAGTTGGGACGGGGGACGAGTGACGGCAAACATAGTCCCATCTCAATATCGTTTTGCCTTTGCCCTTCATCTTGCACCCTTTATTCGGGTGGTCTCGACTTGATTCGACAATTGTTCACCAACCTCGCTCTACCACAGAAAAAAGCTGATGTACTTGGCCTTTTACCTCCTATTATTGACATTCCAGCATCTCCCATGTATTCCATCATTCCATTCTTCCATTACTTCACTCTTTGTGAAATTAAAATTGGGATTATAGGAATTAGAAATTAGAAATTTCTTATTCCCCTTATCTCCTTGTCATTCAAATAGAACCGCAATCCTCAATTGTTAATCCTCAATCCTCAATCCTCAATCCTCAATCCGAAATCCGAAATCCGAAATCCGAAATTAAAACTTACTACCCTCCAATCAGTACTGTTGGCGCGCCCGGAGGTAGTATAGCCCCGCCTGATGCCGTCAGATCTGCAATCCTTGCTGCCGGAAGCCCCCCGATCAGAACCGTTGCTGATCCTTTGATGATGACATCGGCACCACATGAATCGGTCATCCGCGCAGCGGGAAGTCCGGCAATCAGCACAGTTGGCGCTCCCGGTGGAATTATCGGTGTTGGAACCCCCGAAGTTGCCGGGCTGCTGATCATATCGGTGACTCTCGCTGCTGGTAACATTTTCTTAATTTCTAATTTCTAATTTCTAATTTCCAATATCCAATCCCGGTAGTTATCGGGACCAAGCTCCAACTTTTCACTCTTCACCTGGTTGCTGAGCGAAGTCGAAGCATCACTTTCTTCACTCTCTTCATTCTTCACTTTCTACACTCAAACTTAATTGATCTGCACCACTCCTCCCTGAATCACGGTAGTTGCGCTTCCTTTAATCGTGGTACTTGCACCCGAAACCTCCGCACTTCCGATGCCTTCAGCTTTGAAAGAAGAATTGGCTTTCAAATGGGTGTTGGTCCCTTCAATTTTAATGTCTTTCGCGGCTTTTAAAATCAGGTCTTTTGAACTTTCCAGGGTAATACCGCTGTCATCCATGGTTATTTTGTTTCCATTCTGGTCCTCCAACAGAATTCCTTTGTTTTCTTCCGTAAGCGACAATTTGTTCCCGCCCGGGGTTTCAAGCAGGATGATCTTTTTTTCATCGTCGAAAGTGAAGCGCATTTTTTCACGGCTTACATAACCTTTCAGGTGATTATCGTCTTTGGCCGGCTCCGGCGCAGGCTTGGCACTGCTATGGCACATCCCGAGTACGACCGGATTTCGCGGGTCATCGTTCAGAAACCCAACCACCAGTTCATCTCCTATCTCAGGCCTGAAAAAAGTACCCCGGTCTTTTCCGGCATCGAGCGTGGAAATCCTTGCCCAGATTCCTTCATCGGAAGTACTGATCAGCGGAAGTTTAACTTTAATGCGGTCTTCTCCATCAGGATCATTCTCCAGTTGAGTTACAATCCCTGTCTGAAGCCCGCTGATACCGGGTATTAGTCCGGAAGCCGGAAGCGGTCGCAGATTATAGGTTTCGGCAAAAAGCTCAGGATTCAGTCCTAACTGCACATCGGTCTCCCAATTACCTTCAGCCACCGTGTGTCTGACCCCTGAGAGATACATTTTTCCTTCGAAGCGGTTGCCAATACCAGTCAGTTCAATGATCTTTCCTGGTAAAACTCCGGCAAATCCCTGAAATTTCGCTGTTCCACGTGTTTTGGCCAGGCGCTCTTTCATTAGCCTGCCATCGGCCCATGTCTGCAGTTCCGGCTGGCTGAGCGCTCCCCCATGAAATATTTCACGCGCTCCACCGCCGAAGACTGCCGATAAATCTGATGTCGAAAGGTTTCCGTTGCCTGTAGTTTCAGGTTCACGGGCTTCCGCTTCAACAATTTCCTGATCACCAGAGTTCCAGCTTTCAGCTTTAATGCTTTCGCTCTGAATCCTGGCATCAATGGCCGCATCCAGTTCAAGCAGTGTGTTCCCGAAATGCACGCTCACAACAGCCTCACTGCCGGTGGCTGGTTTTGCAACAATCACTTTCCCATTCTCAACCATCACAACCTGCCCGTTGGCTTCAGCACGGCAAAGCAAAAAGTCCCAGTCTGTTGCGTCGAATTGTACTACTTCTTTAAGATCAGGATTTGTAGCTTCAACCTCCTTTTGCAAACCATAAGTGCCAATCAGCGCTTCCATGATGTCGCTGTCTTTCATCTCTGTGAAGTACTTGCTTTTCTTTCCCAGGGTCATTTTTACAGCTTTATCCCTGCATTCTATAACCAATAAACTGCTGTTTCGCCGCACCCTGATGCTGTGGTTGATGATGATACCTTTGAAAACCGTTTCGTTCTGAGAACGGTAACCTAACTGAATTTCAATTTCTTTTCCGGGGATAAATGAATCGGAATTGCTGATTTCGAAGGTTGAGCGGGATGCTTCCCCGTCTTTAAGATAAATAGTTGCAGTGGGTATGCGGTTAAGTTCCCTGCTTACCGAAACCGAAATAACGTGGTATGAGCCCGGTATCTGCGAACCATCCGTTAAAATTGCGGTTGTGCAGACATCGGGCGTTGCCGGGGTTGGTATGTTCGATTCACTGGCCATGCGGATTAAATAGCTTTTTCAATGGGTGGGAAGAAGATGTCCGTTCCGGGTTGAAGTTGCCTGAAATTGGCAATTCCGTTGGCTGCTGCTACCTGCAGATAGTATTGAGGGTCACCATAAATACGGTAACACATCAGCGGAAGCGTATCACCGGCTTTAACTTTTCGTAGATGGGTCAGATCGGGAGAACTTTTATCTTCCTGCGCAGCCCGTTTCTGTTCTTCAATGCTGCTTTTAAACCTTACATTGGCAGATGCCCTGATAGGTGTGCCATCGGGCTTGAAAAGCTTATAAATGATTGAAAGTTCGGTAACCCTTCCTTTAAAGATTGAGTTTTCGCCCCATACCAGCTTAAAGTGCCTGGGCTCATGTGAGTCGCCCTTGTAATCAATAACCACCTCTTTAAAGCGCTTGAGGTCGTCAGCTATGCTATCGCGTGGGTTCCCATCGATAATCCCGGAATTGTCAAACAGAAACTCAAAGTTGATCTCTTCAGGTTCCGTGTACTCATATTTAAGTTGCTGCCCGCTGGTGCCCTGCCCCTGGGCTGCATCTGAGAATTTAAGCTTGTAGTTCAGGGAGTAGCCTTCGGGGTTGATGAGTGCCTCAAAAACATCGTCTGCCTCCAGCAAGCCGCCATTCTCGGCTTTCTCCGAGTCAGAAAAAGCCAGAATCAACATTTTCTCAAGTTTACCGGTCTCTGCCATCAGCGATCTTTTTTATTTTCCAGAATTTTCATAACCTGTTCTACGCATTCGGCAATAATCTCAAGTTTGTCCCCACCGGACAGAGCGGTATCCCTTCCCGGCATTGCTGCCGGAACACCCTTTTCCTGACTTGAAGCCGGTGGGGTGACATTGACCCGAATATGCAGTTCTTTTATCTCAATTGGCATTTTGTCGGTTGTATAGTTCCTTATCCTTTTTCAGAGGAATCGGGAACAGCGTTAGTACTTGATTATCAACTGACCTGTTTGTATTATCCTACTGAACTGTAAAATATCGGTAGGTTAATTCAATTGTTTCAACTACAATGGCATTTTCTGTTGAGTTCAGGTCGCTGATCAGCCACTTTTTGGGAATGGCATGGGCAACTTTCCAGGTCTTCAGTGGCTCTCCCTTCTCATTCAGCAGGAATACATTGATGTCAGAAGGTTCAAATTGTCGGTCGCGAAAAGCCCTGTTAAACCAGTTGATTACTTCCGAATCGGTGAGCATGCCCCGCTTCAGGATCATATCGCTATACCTTGTCCTTACGGGCAATTTGTGCTCAAAACGGTTTTCACCACCTTCCTTAAAACTCTCGTATTCATATTCTACCGATAAGCCCGAGACTGACTGAAATCTGACATCCGCAATATTCTGGCTGATGCCGAATTCTACTTTGTAGTAGAATCCCCATGGTGGATAGTAATCTGCAGTCGTTGCCATGGTTATCGTACGAGGCTGAGCCCTTCATGTGCCAGTTCCAGAGATTCTATGGCAATTTCATTGGCATCTGATTTAAGGTCCGATGCTGTAACTTTAATCGGAAAACAGTTTTTTGCTTTCCATACCGCAACCGGCTCGTGCTTTTCATTCATCAGCCTTACCACAACATCACGACGGGCACCGACACGTTCGTTTGAAATTTCATCAATCCAGTTGTTGAAATCAAAGTCGCCCTCGAATTTTCCCCTTTTCAGGGTGATATTGCTGAACTTGCGCATCCCGGGCATCTTAATTTTACTGAAATCCTTGCTGTCGCTGTGACGGTATTCTATCACTTCAACCTGCTGGTCCATGCCGGTGACTTCAGTAAAACTGATTTTTACTCCACCCCAGTCAACCTGGTAATGAAAACGGGGTAGCGGATATTCTTGTGCCATGTTTTTAGTTTTTAGATATTTGATTTTTACTTTTTACTTTCTACTTTCAACTTTCAACTTCGAACTTTAGACATTGAGCTTCATCTAGGACTCCGCCATCTTATGCGAGAACCTCAGAATAATGAATTCTGCCGGGCGAACAGCTGCCATGCCGATCTCAATGATCATGCGGCCTTCAAGGATATCAAGGGCTGTCATGGTTTTACCCAGCCCAACCGCAACATAATATGCATGTTCGGGTTTAATTCCCTGCAAAGCCCCCTGGCGCCAGAGCGTGTTGAGGAAGTTTTCGATCATGGCCTGAACTTTCACCCAGGTGTTGGCATCGTTGGGCTCAAATACAAACTGCTCTGTCGCTTTCTTAACTGATTCTTCAACAAAATTGAAGAAACGCCGGACGTTTACATACCGCCATTCATTATCGTTTCCCGCAAGGGTTCGGGCCCCCCAAACCAGGGTTCCTTTGCCCGTGAATGAACGGATGATGTTCACCGACTTGCCGGCATTCACATCAACGTTGTATTCAGCCTGTTGCTCATGCGATATTTTCACCGCCGGGCTGATCACAGCGCTCAGGCTGACATTGGCAGGTGCTTTCCAGACGCCGCGCTCATTATCGGTTTTAGCATAAATTCCTGCTACTGCGCCACTTGACGGTAGGAGATTTAGCGCTTCGGCCCCTTTTGTTGTAAGTTCCTTGAATTTTCCAAATGATACCTGCAAAGCATCGTTAAGGCTTTTCTCAAATTCATCGGTACTTTTTTCAACATGCCTGAACATCGCAATTGCATTTCCACAGGCAATATAAGCAGCATCACGGGCAACATCGGCGCGCTTTTTATTGGTGTTGGCGTCAACATAGTCAGCAGCAACATCGCCCAGCGCCACATCAGCCAGCAGAGCTGCACCATCGGCATAGCCAAGCAGAACCGCGGAAGGGTTGAAATTGGCACTTGCTGTGTTAATAAGAACTATAGCCGGGGCCTGGGCAACAAACAGGTGGTTTGCAGCAAGTTTCTTTATTGAGTTTTTTAGCGAAGGATTCTCAAGGTAAGAGGTAATGGCTTCCTTTATTTTAAATTGTGATGTAGCCGGATAAACTGCAGTATTGATATCCTGAACAGCCTTGAGCACAGCCAGAGTCAGATTTGTGAACCCCTGAAGCGCTACCCCCAGGTTGGCAGCCGAAGTAGTGCCATCGGTTAGCCGATAGGCATCTAATGCTAACTGAAGCGCGTCTGAAAGCGCTTTTTCCGGAGCACCGCTGATGGCTGCTTCCGAAGCATCGATGGCAGCACCGGTATTTTCAGCCAGCACAACATCTGCTAATAAATTCAGAATATCAGTATCGGTGGTCAGGCTTTCAAGCTGAATGGCGCCATTGGTGCCTTCACGCTTCAGAATCAGATTTTTACGGCGCAACGATCTGGGCAGGTTCGCGTTAATCCATGGGCCATAAGCAGCGCCATACTTCAGGTCGTTAATTCCAATGCCATTGCGGAAATCGGCAACATTGGTATTGAAACTTGTAGAATCAGTCGCGTTCAACAGGTCGCAAATAACCACTCTATCCATCAGTTTGGCCGATTGGGCCAGTGCTTTTTGCTGAAGGCTGTATGGGCCGCCGGTAACCGATACTGCTTCCGGCATCAGGATAATGGTTGGCTCATCTTCTTTCTCCAATTCAAGCAATCCGGCTTCAATATCGGTAGCCAGGATTCCCGTGGGCGCCGATGGATATTTTCCTACCGAAACAATGTAGCATTTACCTCCGCCGTTTGCATAAAACATACGCAAACTGTCGAACAGGTAAAGCATACTCTGAGCCTGGCTTCTTACAAAACTGTTGTCGCCATCAAGGAAAACTTCAACATTTTGCGGAGGCGGGCCACCAAACAATTGTTCAAACTCGGCCAGTGATTCAATCCTGGTGGGCTTTTTCGATAACGACTCTCCATTACGGACAGCTTTTTCAGTATATCCGACAAATGCCGGAATTGCAGTCTCAACCGGCGCAATTGAGGGTGGAAATTTTGGAATTTCTTCTACATACACCCCTGGGGTTTTATACGATGTTGCCATTCTGATTGGTTTTTATTTGTTTTTAAATGGTTGCTATTCAAATATTTCTGTAAAGATTCGTTCAATTCTGTTGGCCGGGTTATTGTCTTCGTGATCGGCTTTTATTACCCCCGACGATGGTTTTTGTTTGGTGTCTGCATTTCCTGAGAAGGTAAGCGGAAGGGGAGAGGCACTTTCAGAAATCGGGTTTCCATTGTTTTTATTCAGATAAGTCCAGGTTAGGGACCTGTTCCTGAACCTGATCTGGAAAACAGGATGATTTTCTTTAGCCAGCCCTCCTGCTATGCAACTGTATTCCGGATCGCCCGGTTTCTCTGCAGCGATGTTAATTATCCCAAAGGCATTGTCAGGTATTTCATTGCTCAGTTCAATGCCTCGTTCAGGTGCTCCGATTAATCCGGTTGGTGGAAGGATTTGTGGAGCATCATTCTGATGATAATATACCGGTGCTGATTGAGCATTTGCGCTTAATTGTTGAGTAGTGGCACCCGGCTGGCTTCCGGTGAGCTGCAAAAGAGCATTCCCGCTGATAACCAGGTATTCAACTTTATCTGTTGCAGTTGTTGCAGGTATTTCTTTTGAGAGAAACAATTGCCTGCCCGGGCCAGCTCCTCTCGGTACGCCGGTGAGATTTGAGAATACCGGAAGATTTTCTTTGTACCTGTATATTTTATCATCTCCGGGTGAATAGCATTCGTATATTTTCCGGCTAAGCAATGTCAGAGCGGTATAGGAATAAAAAGCAGGGTCAGTTATTTCAATAGCGAATGTAAAAACTGATTCATCAGGAATCACCATCTCAGCCGGCACAGCTACAACCAGTCCAATGCCTGTTTGCTTTGCTACTGCCCGGATGTTGCGCATTAAGTCAGCGGTTTGTGGAGTTGGTTTTATAGCAATAAGCCCGGAGATGTTATAATTGAGTAGTCTCTTATTCCTACTGGTTTCATCGAGACTGTCGAAAACCACAATCCCTTCATCCAGCCAATAGTGGTGGAGAATCCGCACCTCAAAAAGGCGATTGTATCCGGTAGATATTTGTTCTGCCATATCAGTTGCCAAATGGATTTTTGTGACTGAAATTTGCAGCTACTTCCGTAATGAGGCCACTTTCGCTGTGTACCGCCCTGAACTTTAGATCCAACATACGGAGCATATACATAACAAACGGATACTGCTTGCCACCAAGTGTTCCCCACATGTGGTTGATCTCCTCCATACTGGGAGAATAAAGGTCGAAAATAAGTTTGAAATTTTCCAGCCGGTCCAGTAAATTAGTTGGCGCATTGATGGTTATAGAAGCCGGGGCAACATTATCCTGTGTAAACACATGCCCGGATTGGAAAAATCTGATTGCACGGGATAATACCAATAGCGCATTTGAATATTCAGTATGGGTTGCTGTGGCCAGAATCAGGAAATTAAGATAAACCGGCGGATTTTCGTAAGAGGTGCGCAGGGTGACATCATTGCGGACAAAATTTGGCTGGTTCTTTAAAGACTTCTCCTCCCGGATGTTAACCAGCGACAATATAAGCCTGTTTCTTGCCACGCCTGCTCCGCCGTTGGCGACTGCAAGGCCTTCCGATAGATTTCCAAGGCCAACTTCATCATTGGTGAACGGAACGCTATAAACATCCTCAAAATGTTTTTTTAACTCATTTACTATGATGGTCAATGCGTGCGAAATCATTAATAAGGCAAATTAGGTTTTATATGCTATTTTAATTAAGACCAAATATAAATAGTATGATTTGCAGAAAGCAAATTAATAAGGAGGTTTAACAAATATTTGTGATTTTAATGCAGAAATTTATTTCGCCAACCGGATTGGCCTGGATCTTAATCTTTGTTTTTCGATATGGGAAAAATATATAAGTATCTGAATATAATAATATAAAGCAATAATACCAATCTTTATACTTGATTTACCGGGAAAAACAGGAATTTTGGCCATGTAAAATATATTTACACATAAAGTTGCATTTTCTACCCGGATTTTTAGCTGAAAGCCGACACATTAAATGTCTCAAACTTCTCTTCATTGCCACCCTTTCAATGAGTGACAAGACTCCAGGTCTGTTTGCCTGAGGCAGGCACCTGCTTGATTCCATCATTCATCTGCCGTTGGCGGGAGGGCAAGCTGCTTCGCTCAACACCATTCCATCATTCCATCTTTCCATCTTTCCATCATTCCATCATTCCAACATTCCATTAACCTTAAGTTCAATTCTAATAATTGAGTATGGCTTTATAGGTGCTTTCATTCCCGCAATAATCCGCCACTTTAAGCAGGAATTCATTTATCCCTTGTACAAGTCTGTCATCCCGTTTATATTCAAGTAGCCGGTTCTTAGCATCATAATCCATCAGAATCCATTTACCGTTAAGGTATGCATTGTAGCTGTTAATCCCTGAGAAATCATCGGATATAGTAATCTTTATTGTTTGTTGATCTGTAATTAACTTGCCATTGCTGATATTCAGCGGTTTAATGACAGGAGTTGCAGAATCCGCCATCACTGCATACTGCCCGAATTCATGTATGCGTGCTTTCAGGCTTCCATTTTCAAATTTGCCTCCGGCTGAAGAAGGCGATTTACCTGGCCGAAGTTTAGCAAGTACGAGTTTATTGCCAAGACTCCGGTAGGCTGAATCAACATTTATGATCAAATCAATATAATCATGCAGCGGTATTTCCGCAATATGAATCTGGTAAACTTTAGAGCAGGTGTTAGGCTGGGCGTTTGATACTGAATAAGTGAATTTCAGATCATCATACAGGCAATTGCCGGGTACAACAATTTTAAAGCCCTTCTCTGAAAAAGTGTTGGTTTTCGAATAGCTGAATATTGGGTTTTTGTTGATTTCAGTTATTTTGGAAATCCCGGCTTTTTCACCTTTGACATTAAATTTTAAGACAGATTCATTATTGCTGGCATCGCTCACCACCACTTTTACCTGATGGACAGAATCGGGAGTTGTAGTAAAAACGCCCTGGTTAGTGGAATTTCTGTACATACTTAGTTTATTGTTCGGTGCAATCCTGGTCAAAATATAGCGTTGTCCATGTTTAATATATCGGGCATAATCAATCATACTATTAATGTACCTTGTTTCACTAAAACTGAATTTCTCCGCCAGCCATTCGTACATAAGAACGGAATCGATATAGACTGCGAATCTGCAGATGCCATTTTTGTTGTTGCTGCCGTTGAGTAAATCGTGCGCCTGAATTCCCAGCGAAAAATTGCCTGCGACTCTAATCGTATTCTGGTTTTTTAGTCTGTAAACCGGCCCCCAGCCGGCAAGTTCCGGCGTTAAAAGGTTGGATTCACCGTTGATTTTTGCACCGATACCCTCAGGGATTATACTAAATGATGAAATTACAGGACGGATTATATCCTTAATCGGTAGTCCGAATAATTGCGGATCAATGATCATTTCAGTATTTGAATCCCTGATTTCAAAATGCAGGTGAGGCCCTTCTGACGAACCTGAATTACCTGAATAACAGATAATATTTCCTTTCTTAACCTTTAAAAGTTCTTTTGGCGGGAATAGGTCAACCTCGAATTTTTCAAGCCTGTATTGCTCAGATTTTACCCAGGCTTCAATAACCGGATCTAAC
Source organism: Bacteroidales bacterium (assembly GCA_038325075.1). GTDB lineage: Bacteria > Bacteroidota > Bacteroidia > Bacteroidales > Lentimicrobiaceae > Lentimicrobium. The sequence continues at coordinate 57,222 of JBBQIQ010000002.1, forward strand.
TTTTGAAGATGAGCATAGACGGTAGTAAAACCATTGGGATGAGATATATAAAGTGCCTTACCGAAGCCATAAGGGGAAATCTTAACCCGTGAAACATATCCATCGGCGCAGGCATACACGTTTTTACCTTCCTCTCCCTGAGTGCGTATGTCGATGCCCGAATGAAAATGGTTGGTTCTGAGTTCCGCAAAAGTGCCTGATAAACTGATCGGAAAATCGACCGGAGACCTGAAATAATCTTTAGGATAGTTCTCCTGAGCATTTACGGCAATACCGCAGATGATAAATATAAAGCTGCTAAGAAAACGGGCGTTAAACATATACCGGATTGGGAAAATGGTTGACTTCAAAGATAATCTATAAAGGCTTTCTGCGGAAATCAAACGGATTGTATCAGGATGATTTTTTCTGAAATAATTATTACGCATGTACTTAACTGGTTTTTTAACAATCGTTTAAACAATATTCAACAGGGATTGTTACTTACTGAAATCCAACAAAATATAATTACTGAAAACGAATTACCTTTTGAAAGAAGATGAATAAACATTAAAGTCACGGACTACTAACATTGCTTGTCAAACTATGATTTCTGAAGCCATCCTGCTTAAACAACTAAGCATTTTATTAGTCAGTGCCGTAAAATTATTGGTGGCTGCACCTGTTTCTTACCTTTTGGGTTACTCTTACATACACACCCTCGTTAACACGGCAGTCGGCGGGGTGATGGGCGTTGTATTCTTCTTTTTTCTGAGCAGAACATTATTCAGGTTGTATCGCAGATATTCTCCTTTTTTCCTTAAAATATTCAGAGTTTTTCCAGGACTGAAACGACAGATGGCTGAAGGTTATGAACAGAGGCCAGAACGAAAAAAAATATTTAACAGGAGAAACCGTACAATTGTAAAAATCAGAAGAAGGTATGGTATGCCCGGAATCATCATACTTACCCCGGTTCTCTTGTCAATTCCTTTTGGAACCTTTCTTGCCATTAAATACTATTCTTCCCGACGGAACCTTTTGGTTTGGCTCAGCCTTTCGGTAGTATTGTGGTCTGTTTTATTAACTTCCTTTATCGAACTCTTCTAGATTGGGAAATATATAAGTCCATAAATAAGAACTAATTTTAAACTTTACTGTTATTGATAGTCATTACGCCGGATAAATACAATAATTCTGACAATCCACAGTTATAATAACTGCTATAAGGGTTTTAAGGCATATTCGGGCAATATTGTTTTATGTAATCCGTTTCTAATGCATTATTATCACAAAAAAGATCAATAACTTTGCACCCTTCAATTAAAATGTTTTTTATGCGAATCAATTTCTGTCTGCGGTTAGCCCTTATTTCAGGGCTTGTTGCTGTTTCTTCTGCAACAGTTGTTGCACAATCCTCCACTGTTATAGGACAAGACCTGAATACCATTACGACGGCGGTTCCGTTTCTTCAGATCGGACCAGATGCCCGTTCCGGTGGAATGGGAGAGGTCGGTGTTTCTTCGGCTCCCGATGCCAATTCATTGCACTGGAATCCTGCAAAATATACATACATTGATGGTGATATGGGTTTTTCACTCTCTTATAGCCCCTGGCTAAGGGCATTGGTTAGTGATATCAACCTGGCCTATCTTACCGGTTATAAGAAGTTGGCCAACGATCAGGTAATCTCTGGTTCGTTGCTTTTCTTCTCCCTTGGTGATATTAACTTCACCGATGTCCTGGGTGATCCGATAGGAACATACCGTCCCAATGAATTTGCCATTAGTGGTGCCTATTCCCGTAAACTTACCAATAATATTTCCGGAGCAGTTTCTGCGCGTTATATCCATTCTAACCTCACCCAGGGCATATCTTCCGGCAATGCCTCCACCAAGCCTGGTAATACTGTCGCTGCTGATATCGCTATTTATTCGCAACGCGATCTCACATTTAAAAACATGGAAGGATATTTTGCCTGGGGTATTAATATAAGCAATATCGGGGCAAAAATATCCTACACGGATGACAATACCCAGAGGGATTTTATTCCAACGAATTTAAGGTTAGGCCCTTCATTAACCCTTGATGTGGATGATTTCAACCGGCTCACATTTATGGTTGATTTCAACAAGCTTCTGATTCCTACCCCGCCGATTTATGCATTGGATGACAATGGCCAACCTGTTATTGACGACAATGGCAATCCGGTGATTGCCAAAGGAAAAAGCAACGATGTATCTGTCCCTGCCGGTATGTTCCAGTCATTTTTCGATGCGCCCGGTGGTTTTAGTGAAGAGGTACGTGAAGTGGCAATAGGTGTGGGCGTTGAATACTGGTACGACAAACAGTTTGCCATCAGGGGCGGTTATTTTCATGAAGACAGAACAAAAGGGAACAGGAAATTCTTTACACTCGGAGCCGGTCTTCGTTACAATGTGTTCGGGCTTGATTTCTCTTACCTGATTCCGACCGACCAGCGCAACCCACTTGAAAATACCCTTAGGTTTACGCTTCACTTCGATTTCGATGCATTTCAAAAGCAAGGAGCTAAGTAAAACGACTTAAATGAAGAATAAAAAAGAGCCGGCAGGCTCTTTTTTATTTAAGGAATTTTTGTGTCAACGTTTTAGTCTTTTTATAAATTCTTAAAAGAAATTTTACCGGCAATGGTAGCCTGTTAAACCGAAGTCCGGGATATTTTATGCGAACGGATCCGAAGCTTTTGTAAAACCTGGCCAGGTTTGGGTCATTTGAACCTTCAAAATCAAGGGTCAGGTGGTTGCCGGAAAGGTCCTGGATAAAATGGTCAATCAGCAGAAACATGGCACTGTTTTCCCTGGCAATTTCATTGGTGGCAGAAAACAGGAAGACCGCTTTGCGGTGACTGAAAACCACAATCGCGCCTGCGCACAATGAATTCTGGGCGGTATAGGCACCATAACAGATGGCTTTGTTGTTTACAATACACTCGTAAGCAAGTCTTATAAATCTTCGGTAATCATGATCCCTGAGATGGCTGATTTGTTTCCCTTTATTTTGCCTGAACATGGTTACAATATCCTCAGGCTTAATATTTGATGAGATACTGATGCTATGATTCATCGCTTTTGCAATGTTGCGACTGGTATTTTGCGAATAGTTTTTTTTAGTAATGCTATAAGGCTCAATCAAATCAAGCTCGTGATTCAGATTTTCTGTAACCTGCCATTTCTTTTTATCAGGCTTGTTGTAAGCGTTCAGGTTTATTTCAGCAAGAAGGTATTTTTTTGGAATGGCAGTTAAAAAAGCTTCAACAATTTCAGGCGTGATATGCCGAATAGAGAAAATCCCTAATTGTTGCGCAAAAAATGGCTGATAGAGGTACCGAATGCCGAATTTTTCCCGGTGTGTAAGTGGAAATACTGTTTCATAGTCCTCTGTTATCAGGGCATCCCATTCCTCGCAAACAATGTCGAGGTACCACGAAAAACCATAAATATTGCCGTTTACTGCTTTCTCAATGCAGTTGTCCCAGGCAGCATTATCAAGTTCGCTATGTTTTACAAGCCGGATATTCATGGTTTACAGGATGGTTAACGGTATAATAGGGCAACTGCCCATGCCTGAACACCCTCTTCGCGTCCTGTGAAACCGAGGTGTTCGGTTGTTGTCGCTTTTACTGAAATGGTTCCGGGTTCTGATTTTGCCAGGTTTTGTATCCGGATTTCCATTTCAGTTATATAGGGGGCGATCTTAGGTGTTTGAAGTGCGATGGTACAATCTATATTTCCGACTTTCCAGCCTTTTTCTTCCAGCAGTTTCATGGTTCTTTTGAGCAGAATCAGGCTGTCAATACCTTTCAGCCCAGGGTCAGAATCAGGAAAATGGTAACCAATATCGCGCAAACCAGCAGCCCCCAGCAAAGCATCGCAAACAGCGTGCAACAGTACATCGGCATCCGAGTGACCCAGCGCACCTTTGTAATGTTTAATTTTTACCCCGCCAATAGTAAGTGGCAGTCCATCTTTCAGTTGATGCACGTCATATCCGAATCCGATTCTGAAAGGGTACATATAGAAACAAAGTAAGTTAAACTCAGATTAGCACTATTCTAAAGCGGCTTAATGGACTGTAAAGCTATATAAATCCACTGATATCCCTGTGGTGGATTTTTTGTAGGTGCAACAGGGTCTGAACCAACGTAGAAAATTGTCACTCTATTTCAAATTAAAAAAGCCACTAAAATTAAGTGGCTTTTTTTGTGGGAGCAGAGGGATTCGAACCCCCGACTCCCTGCTTGTAAGGCAGGTGCTCTGAACCAGCTGAGCTATGCTCCCGAATGAGAGTGCAAAAATACACACTATTTTTAATCCTGCAATAGTTTTATAAAAATTCTTTATCTTTTCACTTTCCATGATTTATTCAAACATATCAGCAATTTTATGCTGACCATTCATGAGTTGCTCCAACAAAAAAAGCCACCCGGTGGTTTTTTGCTTTTATGTTGATTCTGATCATATTTCCTTCAGACGGTTGAAAGTTCATTTATCATAATTTCCTATCGCTTTTCTGACCAATATTGTCGCACAACTTCACGATTTCCACCAATTATACACCAGCCAACGCAAGTTTGCATTAACCTGCATTGTTCATATGCTTCATTTAATGTACTGTAATAATGCAGGTTAACCCCGACTTAGAAAAAGTTAAATTTTGGAAACGAAGTACACCAAAATTTTAGTTTTTCTTTGTCGTCAGAATAATTAACACTATCAGGTTAAAGATTTGTAAATTATTCGGGTTAAATTTGCACGTTATTCCCCTGTATGCTAAAATTCGTTTCCAGACATCATATTCTGATTATTCTGTCTTCCATTGTATTGGTATTGGCTGCTTCCTGCAGTCCTGCCCGTAAAGTGCAGAAAAGGGGAGGTTATTTGTTAACAAGTCATACAGTTAAAACAGACCGACCCGGTATCTCCACTTCTGATCTGGTTAACTTTGCCCAGCCGAAACCAAACCGTAAGTTCCTGGGCCTGCGCCATAGGGTTTGGATATATGATGCTTTTTCGGGTAAAAAGGATTCTAAGTTTAAGCGTTGGGTAAGAACTCACCTGGGTTCACGCCCGGTGTTGCTCGATTCGGTGATGGTTGATAACTCATTAACCCCCATGAAAGTATATCTTAACAACAAAGGGTACTTTGGGGCGCAGGTTGATAGAAAAATTAAAATACACGGTTCCAGGGCTTCTGTTGTTTTCAATACCATTACACCCGAGCCTTATAAATTCAGCACTATCAGCTATTTAATCAGCGACGACAGCATAAGTTATTTTGTGAACCAAATGATGGGGGCAAGTTTGCTGGCTTCCGGTAAACAGTATGACTCTTATCTCATGCGTGATGAAAGGGAACGGATCACACGCGATCTGAAAGATATGGGATACTATACCTTTTCACGTGAATATATTTTTTTTGAAGTAGATACCAACTCTAAAGAGCGTACCGCCAGGATAAATGTGATCGTCAGGAATGTAAAGAATGTGCATCCCGGTGAAAACGATTCCCTGCTGGAAATCCCTCATTTACGATATTACATTAACAACGTTTATGTATATACCAGCGAGCGCGGACTATCAGGCGATACCACTATTGTGCATGATACAATCGCTTATTTCCGCAAAACAGATACTGTTTCAGGGGCAACCCCGGATTTTTATCATATCTTCAAAATAAAACCAAGATTACGGCCCGAGGGGCTAGCCCGGAATATCTTTGTGATACCCGGTGAGCCTTATAGTCAGAAAAACGTTAACCTGACCTATAACCGATTGCAAAATCTTGCCTTAAGCCGGTTCGTTTCAGTGAATATTATACCGCCAAGGGCCGTTATTGCCGGTGATTTACCCAGGCCTGCCCTGCTCGATTGCGATATCAGGATGGTCAGGTCTCCGGTAAACATGTTTACGATTGAGGCCGAAGGTACCAATGCGGCAGGTTTTATAGGATTAGGCTCAAGTTTTAACTATCAGAACAGGAATATATTCAGAGGTTCGGAAACCCTCCGGCTCAAATTGTTTGGTGCATTTGAAATACAACCACCGTTGGGTGTCGGTGATGAGGGCAGCGCAAAGTTGTTTAACTCACTGGAAGGTGGATTCCAGGCGGGTCTTGATTTTCCGACGATAATCAGCCCTTTCAGGTTTAAACCACCCGGGCAGAACTCGCGCGCGAAGACCACAGTTGGGCTTGGTTTGAATTATCAGAGCAGAACACAGTATCTCCGCTATGTTTCATCACTCTCGCTGGGTTATGAATGGAATGCCATTCAAACAATCCGACATACCTTTTCACCCATAGATCTGAGTTCTATCAGCATCACCCGCGACAGTGCCTTCACCGATTTTCTGAACAGCCTGAAAGACCGCCGGTTTTTTAACCAATATACCGACCATCTGATTATGGCAATGAAGTATTCTTTCATTTTTAATAATCAGGACCTGCAAACCAGGAAGAATTTCTTTTATTTCAGACTTGGCCTTGAATCGGCCGGTAATCTGCTGAACCTATATAGTAATCTGAGTAATGCTCAATTGAACGAGAACAGGAATTACACCATTCTTGGAATACGCTATGCCCAGTATTTGCGCGGTGATTTTGATTTTCGTTACTACCGGCCTTTGTCCGAAAATCAGAAAGTAGTTTACCGGGCGGCTTTTGGAATAGGGGTCCCTTACGGAAATTCTTCCTCACTGCCATTTGAGAAGGGGTTTTTTGCCGGTGGGGCCAATGGTTTAAGAGGGTGGCCGGTCAGGTCACTTGGCCCGGGGGCATATCGTCCCAACGATTCAACCTCTTTTGAAAATATTGGTGATCTTTCCATTGAGTTTAACCTTGAGTATCGCTTTCCCGTTTATAGCTTTGTCAAAGGTGCTTTATTTACTGATGTCGGCAATATATGGCTGCTGAAGCAGAATGAAGATTTTCTGGACGGGGAGTTCAGGTTTGACCGAATGATAGAGACCATGGCTTTCGATGCAGGATTGGGATTCAGGTTCGACTTCAGCTTCTTTATCTTCAGGATTGATGGTGGCCTGGCTTTGTATGATCCTGGCAAAGAAGCGGACAGCAGATGGATCAGGTTTTCGAAGTTTCAATTAAGGAACATCAACTGGAATTTTGGAATAGGATATCCATTCTGATTATTTACCTGGAATGGGGATTTTTTTTAAGGAATTCTGTTTGAGGAAGCTTATAGAGAAGAGAGTTAAGATGGGAAGTAGGGGCGATGGGGAGGTGGCAGCGTATTTTTCAAAGAAATTAATCCGAAATGGACAATATGTAAGCAATCAAAACGTAATGAAGGCTCAGGGAAGACATTTTAAATCGATGGAAAATATTTGAATTTCGTAAGTGTAAGGCCTTGCTCTTCATTGAAAAGTGAAAAAATGAAAAGCAAAATTGATTTCAGGATTTGATTTTTGTTTTCAAAGCCGGATCATGCTCCTTTCTTAGTCTGGTATTAAATTAATAATCAGGAAATAAAGGAAATACAAAAAAAAAGTACAAAACAAGCATTAAAAATTAATGTGTCAGTTGTTGCTGAAGGGGTTGTTTTTATGATTGAAATGAACAGCAGGCAAATTGCCGGAAATATACTGAGTGAATTAGGGCATGAACCAACATCAGGACAATTGGAACTGATAGGGAAGTTGGCCGATTTTGTTGCACTTCAACCCGATGCAAAGCAACAGCCTGCTTTTCTTATTAAAGGCTATGCCGGAACCGGGAAAACAACACTTGTGAGTGCCCTGGTCAGGGTTCTGCCCCTGGTCGGGATGCAGTCGGTTTTGCTTGCGCCCACCGGAAGGGCAGCCAAGGTATTGGCTGGCTATTCGCGCAAGCAGGCAAATACCATTCACCGAAAGATTTACCGCTCCTTCACAAAATCCGATGGCAGGCTTACAATGGGTCTTGGCGTCAATCCGCATAAATTCACGCTTTTTATTGTTGATGAAGCTTCCATGATTCCTGGTTCCGGTGTGTCGGCTGATCAGGGGATATATTCTAACCGCGACCTGCTTGAGGATCTGATAAAATATGTATTCAGCAGTGAAGGGTGCAAACTTCTGCTTATTGGCGATAGCGCCCAGTTACCTCCGGTGGGTACCGATCAAAGTCCGGCCCTCGACCTGGAAGTGCTGCAGCGTTCCTACCATCTTGACATTTCTTCATTTGAACTACAGGAAGTTGTGAGGCAGGCATTCGAGAGCGGCATTCTTACCAATGCAACCAGCCTTCGCAAACAGGCTGGTGTTGAGAAACCGGAACTGCCATTTTTTAACCTCAGCGGTTTCAGCGATATTAAGCACATCGACGGAGCAATGTTTGAAGATGCCCTTAATTCCTGCTATTCAAGGTTTGGTTACGAGAATACAGCCATCATCACCCGTTCAAACAAGCGGGCAAATTTGTTTAACAACGAGGTCAGGGCAAGAATTCTCTTCCGCGAAACGGAACTATCGGCCGGCGATATCATTATGGTTACCCGTAATAACTATTTTTGGTTGCCTTTGGGCTCAAAAGCTGGTTTTATCGCCAATGGCGATATGGCTGAGGTTCGCCGGATAATGAAAACCGGCGAGATGTACGGCTATCGTTTTGCGGATGTCAGCATTCAATTGGTTGATTATCCTGATCAGGAAACGATAGAAATAAAACTGATGCTCGATTCAATGGTCATTGAAACCCCATCGTTACCGCAGGCTGAGCATCAGAAGTTGTTCGATGAAATTATGCTCGACTTTACCGAAATTCCTTCCAAACAGGAACGAATGAGACAGGTAAAGAACAGCCCGTACTATAATGCGGTGCAGGCTAAGTTTGCTTACGCTCTCACCTGCCATAAAACACAGGGCGGGCAGTGGGACGCTGTTTTTGTCGATCATGGTTACCTGACCTCCGAAATGATTGACAGCAACTTTGTAAGGTGGCTATACACCGCCATTACCCGTGCCACAAAAGAGGTTTACCTTGTGAATTTCAATGATAATTTTTTTGGGTCATGATCCGGAAAACTTTAATCCGGGTAAATTACTCATAATGCTTTAAATGATAAGCCAGTTAAAGAATTGCATAGCTATTTGATGAAATCCACATGTTACCTGCTAGGTTGGGCAACCATGTCAACTTCAATCTTTCGAGCTGACATCGGCCGAAAAAAAGCCAACGCTGCGCAAAATTAAAAGGGGTATTTGCCAATGCACAAGCTGACCCCTATGACACCACATTTAATTTTGCCCAACCGCACATAATCTCATCTACCGATAATGAAAATAGTAACTAAACTCAACTGAATTTCGTATCTTTGTCAATAGAAAACGAAGAAAAAAGAATGAATGCTCTAGAGCAATTTTATAGTAATTTAGACTCAAGCGGTTGGGATGTAAAGCAGGAAAGCGTCATCAATCAAGCCCTTCAAAAAGTTAATGAAACACTTTCTGAAACGAAGTTATTGGACATGCAACATCTTGCAGAGATTGACCGACAAGCGTTTCATTTTAACAAATCGCCAGAGAAGCGACTTTCTTTTCGTGCAGCAGGTGCACGGAAAATGGAAGACGGAAGTGAAATTCCTTTTGAGTGGCCTGACATCAGAGAATTTAAAGAAGAGGATTTTGATTATCTCTATAAACGTTTTAAGACAACCAAAAACACTTACGCTAAAACTGAATATGGTTTGGTTTTATTCTATTCAAAAAACAGGCAAGACAATGATTTTGTAGTTGAGTTACTCAGTTCACTTTTTGAGTTGCTTAAAACTTACATCGAAAAAGCAAAGCCAAAAGAAGACAAAGATCATTACATAATTTATTCGAGAACGGTTTTAGCAAATGCCTTAAATATTGCAAACAATAGAAAGCAAGAAGCCGAAATAGAAACAATATTCAAAGAATTAATCAAATATACTTTTGACGTTCATCAAAATTGGGATATTACACATAGTTCCACTTTACGGACAATAATTGATTTTACAGATTTTGCGGTTCAATATTTTAAAGATTTCAAACAAACGGTTGAGGTAGATAAATTTATTGACAAGAATTGGGAGGCAGCCCAAGTCCTTACAAATACTTATGTGTGGGGGGCAATTTACGTTACTGATATTTCAATAAAGTTGAGCAGAAAATTAGGAAGCGATATTAAGAGTTTGCTTTACTTCAAAGCAGAACAATACGAAAAGCTTTCAATCGAAAGAAAAGGTGATTTGGTTTCAGTTTCGTTTGTAGAAAAGGCATTGTCAATTTACAAAAGTTTAAAAGACGAAAAGAATTTAAACCGGCTACAACAAGTGTATCAGGTTTTGCGGACTGAATTTCATTTGGGAGAGGTAAGACAAGAGATGCCTCAAGATGAAACGCAACGAATAATGGAATTAATCAAAAAAGAAGTAAAGGAAAAGAGCGAGGAAGAAATAGTGAGAACTTTACTCTTAACTCCAATGATTAGACCACTTGACGATATTAAAAAGTGGAGTGAGGATTCTTTCAAAGAAACAATGCTTCAAAATATGTTACCAGTTAGCATTCAAGATAAATTTGGTAACACAGTAGCACAATACATTACAGAGGAGGAACGAACTAAATTCTCATTGCTTAGGACATACGAGTTTCATATGCAAATTGTTTCACAAACTATTGTGCAATATTTTGTAGAAGCTTTTCGGGCTGATAAGATTTCAGCTAAGAGCATTATCAATTTGCTTAATCAAACCTGGATGGGAGAAGATGTTAGCAGACAAAGTAACGGCAGAAACATTAATTTCAGCTACATCAAATTGATTGAACCGGGCATCAATTCATTCTTTGATGAACTTCAAAAATGGAAAGCTGACCCAAACTATTCCCCGAACTTTGTATGTGCAACAGACAGTTTAGTTTTAAAAGTAGAATATATATTAAGAGAGTTTTGCTATTTCTTAGGCATTGCTACTTTTAAACCAAATCCGAAGCAAGAAGGAATCATAATGGAAAAAACATTAGATAACTTACTTGATGATTTGAAAGATAAAATTTCAGACAACGACCATTTTTTTATCAGGTTCATCTTGACTGAAAAAGCTGGTTACAATTTAAGAAACAGAATAGCACACGGTCTAATGGATAATGTTGACTACGGTTTAGTGTATCCAATACTCTCAACCATAATAATTTTGAAACTTAGTAATTATCAATTCTTAACAGAAAAAAAAGATTAAGATGGATCAAACAATATCTCAAAAATTTCAGACTTCAAAGGACGAGCTAATATTAAGTTTTGTTTCAGGTAGCACTTTATCATCTTTTGAAGAGAAAGGGAATATTTCAAGCACATCCAGAGCTGAATCATCAAAAATTATAGGAATAAAATATTTTCATTTTGCTGACACCATTAAAGGCTTTTCCAATTTGCAGCACAACTGGGATTCATACAATGCTGATGTAGTTTCTAAAAAAGCTATTTACACTGCAATTGAAGCCTTGAATCATTTGAATAGCAAAGGACAACTTACAAATTGTTTTACAGTCAATGTATTTCCGATGAGAGACGGTGGAATTCAATTTGAGTTTGATGGAGAAAATATTTGTGCTGAATTAGAAATTAACCCAAATGGAGATTCAACACTTATCCTATTTGACGATGACGGCAACATCATAGAAAAAGGACAACTTTTTGAATTATCAGAACTCTCAACAATATTGGAAGAAGCACAGTATGCCCTATAATATAACAAACGATGATTTATTGTATAGGAGAATTCCCCATAACAAACCTGACTGTTGGAAGGAAGTTAATGGTATTAAGATATTGTCCAGTTTTAATTTCAAAACAAAAAAAAAGGAAGACGGGCTTTCTGTAAATATTGCAAAGTTAATTGAGCCTGAAGAAATAGTTGCCAAATATCCTGGCAACGATGTTGCTGAATTTCCAGCTTCTGTTCCAATCAGCGAAGGGTTTAACTGTATCCAAAAGGGCGACGATGCAACGCATGCAATAATTGAGGGGGATACCAATCCAATTGCAAAGAAATTAGCAAAAGCCGTAACGCAACTGTTTCAATTTTAATTATGTTTATCATCCCATTTGCAGGCAAATTTTTTTTTCCATATCACACAGAGCAATTGAAAAAATCAAAAGGGCCTGCAAGCTAACGCACAGGGGCAGTGCAAATTTAACACGACAACTTTCGACCTAGATGACGCCCAGTAGGTACCAGCAAGGCTTAGCACAATGGCGGGGTAAAAAATATTTGAAAGGTATGTTTGTATTTATTTACTTTGGTTTGGCTTGACAGGGAAGGCAATAAAAACCACCACGTGCGCCAAACCGCCAACCGTATTTCATGCAAAAAAAAGTATGAAAAATATTTTCAATCATTTGGCTTCTCTCACAAAGTTGGGAAAAGTTATCTTAACGTCAAGTTTATGATGAGCCCGGTTGGTGGGTTCGGTTGGAGAACTGGTTGGTGAGTGAAGTCGAACCAATCGAACCATTGTCAAACCATGTCGAATCAGTCAAAATTATTTGCAGATGAAAATAACAAGGAATCAGATAGAAACCCTTTTTGGGAATTTTAAAGGAAAGCAAGTGATGATACTCGGCGATGTGATGATTGACGCCTACCTCTGGGGAAAAGTGGAAAGGATATCTCCGGAAGCACCTGTGCCGGTGGTCTCAGTCAAGAAACGCGAAAATCTGCTGGGAGGCGCTGCTAACGTGGCATTGAACATCAAAGCGTTGGGTGCGGTTCCTGTTCTTTGCTCGGTAGTTGGCAACGATATCAAAGGTGATGAATTTACCGGTTTGTTGCACCAGGATGGAATATCATCTGAGGGAATCATCCGGAGCCCGGAAAGAATTACCACTACAAAATTCAGGATTATAGGCAACAAAGCCCAGATGTTAAGGGTTGATGAGGAAATGGACACCGATCTCAGCCAACCGGAAGAAGAGAAGTTGCTTTCCGGAATAAGAGCCATTTTCAGTTCAAGGCAAATAGATGTTGTAATTCTGCAGGATTATAATAAGGGTGTGCTTACCAGCCACGTTATTGATGAATTGCTTTCCATGGCATCAAAACTCGGAATTCCGGTCGTGGTTGATCCTAAAAAGAAAAACTTTGATGCTTACCGGAATATTGATCTGTTTAAGCCCAATCTGAAAGAATTGCGCGAGGGGCTGAAAATTGATGCCGAATTGAATGAAATGGATAAAATCAGGCAGGCGGTTATTGATTGGCAGACTTTGCAATCGATCAGTGCCGTGATGGTTACCCTTTCCGAAGCAGGGGTTTTTATCCGCGATACTTCCGGGTCAGAAGTTCAGGAGTACCATATTCCGGCTCATCTGCGCAACATTGCTGATGTTTCCGGTGCCGGAGATACAGTTATAAGTGTTGCCTCGCTTTGCCGGGCATTAAAAGTCCCGGCTTTTCTAACGGCCTCATTATCGAACCTCGCGGGTGGCCTTGTCTGCGAACATATTGGTGTTGTGCCTGTTAACTGCGATTTGTTGCTCAAGGAGGCCCTGCAATTGATTGCTGAAGATTAGCACAAAGATGATCTGGAATTTTGGTTTATCTTTGCCGGCTTGCTGACCTGATAAAATAAATAGTGTTTACTTTCGTTAGAAGAAAAAATATTAGTGTGAGGTGTAGGTTTCTCAGATTTCTTGTTTTCGCGACTATTCTGGTTGCCCTTTTACCCCCGGCTTCTGCCCAGCGGATGCGGGTGCGCAACCTTGCCAATTATGATTTATCGCCATATCATTTCGGTTTTATTCTGGGGATGAACCAGATGCTCTTTTCAATTAAAACCAATCCCGGTTTTCAGGATGTCAGCTATTATGCCTTACAGACACCTGATCTTTATGCTGATTCTTCCAGACTTTATGGCCTGCAGCATAAGCCTTCCTACGGATTTACCATCGGTATTGTTTCAAACCTTCGCATCAATGATTACATGGATCTCAGGTTTGTTCCTTCATTGTCGTTCGGGGAGCGCGACCTCCAGTATTCAGTTCTCACACATTTTGATGGTGAGGAAAAACTGGTCGGGATAAATAAGAAACTACAGTCCACTTTTGTCGAATTGCCGCTTCACCTCAAATACAAAGGCAGCCGGTTAAACAACATCCGGCCCTATTGGCTGATTGGGGCTAAGTATTCAATTGACCTTGCCAGCGATTCAAAGAAAAAGGGAGAAAGCAATAATTTGTATGTAGCCCTGGATCGTAATGACGTTTATGCTGAAATGGGGGCCGGAATGGATTTTTATACGACATTCTTTAAATTCGGGATGGAACTGAAAATGTCTTATGGGTTATTTGACGTTCTTAAGCGGCAAGGCAATATATACACTCTCCCGGTTGAAAGGCTAAACTCAAAATTGTTTCTTCTTTCGTTTACCTTCGAATAATCAACCCAAACTTTTAGTATTGGCTTTTGTTAATTCACGGTCTGGTGAATGATAAGATTCTCAGGCCTGGTTTGCTATTGTTACAACCAATGATCGGGTAGATTTCAACAGGATTAATTCAAAAATTAATGCGTCGAGAAATTGAACTAAAACTTACACCTGCTGAAGCATTTTCCCCTGAAAAGTGGAAGCATGCCGTTTCTACCCGCTTTGGCATTCCTGAAGGAAGAATATATCACATCAGGCCAATAAAGCGTTCCATCGATGCAAGGCATAAGGTATTTTTCAGACTAAAGGTTGAAATCTTCGTTGGTGAGCATTTCCCTTTGGCAGAAAAGATCAACATTCCTCAATATCCCGACGTCGGTCATAAACCTCCGGTTATTGTTGTCGGGGCTGGTCCGGCCGGGCTTTTTGCGGCACTCACGCTGATAGTGCAGGGTTTTAAACCTGTAATCCTTGAGCGGGGAAAAGATGTGAAAGCCAGGAAATTTGACATCTCAATGCTCAACAGGGGCGAAAAGCTGAATCCTGATTCAAACTACTGTTTTGGTGAAGGCGGTGCCGGCACATACTCCGATGGGAAACTTTATACCCGTGCTACCAAAAGGGGAAATGTTTCGGAAATTCTCAGGACTCTTGTGGCCCATGGCGCTACGGAGGACATACTCATTGATGCCCATCCGCATATTGGAACAGATAGACTGCCGAATATCATTGCATCCATCAGGCGGTCAATCCTGGAAGCAGGTGGTGAAGTTTACTTTAATAAGCGCATTGCAGGGCTTATCCTTAAAAACGGAAAGGTTAAAGGTGTGGTTGATGAATCCGGAAACGAGTACCTGTCAAAATCAGTGATCCTGGCCACCGGTCACTCAGCACGTGATGTTTTCGAATTTCTTCATAAGCAGGGGTTGTTGCTTGAACCAAAACCATTTGCGCTGGGCATAAGAATCGAGCACCCACAGCAGTTGATCGATTCAATTCAGTATCATACGCCTGAAAGGGGGCCACATCTTCCGGCTGCTACCTATAACCTGGTCACACAGGCTGAAGGCCGTGGTGTTTTCTCATTCTGCATGTGTCCTGGTGGAATAATTGTTCCTGCATCCACTGCTAATAATGAACTGGTTGTTAATGGTATGTCAAATTCGCAGCGGAATTCCCCCTATGCAAATTCCGGGATTGCTGTTGCCATCGAGCCTGAAGACTGGCGCGAATTTGACCACGAGGGTCCGTTTGCTGCCCTCAGGTTTCAGCAGGCTATTGAATCCAAAGCCTGGGAGGCTGCCGGTAATTCATTGAAAGCACCTGCCCAGCGCATGACAGATTTTATGAAGGACAGGTTTTCAGCAAGTTTGCCTGAATGCTCATACAATCCGGGCCTGGTAAGTGTTCCACTTTCGTCATTTTTGCCCGGCTTTCTGACTTCGCGCCTAAGGCAGGCATTTCTGGAATTTAACCATAAAATGAATGGCTATCTCACCGAAGAAGCTGTTTTGGTGGGCGTAGAGTCCAGAACATCTTCTCCTGTCCGTATCCCCCGCAACGATGATACTCTGCAGCATCCGCAGGCAGCAGGATTGTATCCCTGTGGTGAAGGTGCCGGATATGCCGGTGGAATTGTCTCCTCGGCCCTTGATGGAGTGAGATGCGCAATGGCAATAGCCGGGAAACCGATCCTTTAGGCCATTTCATTTCCTGGTATCTGAAATTCAATTTGTTTTTAACTTCAAGTTTCATAAGTTTGCATTTGAAATTTGAGCCTGCTCCGAAAAGTCAATAAAGAGGGATAGACACCACCCCGCCGTGGCGGGGCCAAGACACCAACTTTCGCAAAATGCTATATATCAGTATATTAAAATTGGTGTCCGCCAACTGGCGGATAGTGTTTTTGTGGGTTGGTGTCAAAAAATTAGTTTGGGAGTGGACTCAAATTTCAACACTAAATAAGGACAATTAATAGCAAGTTATGAACGATTTGTCAGTTAATGCCGATCTGTTTGAAGTAATGCGTAAAAAAGCCCTGCTTAAACAGGATATTTACAGGAAAACACTGAATACATTCAGGCAATTTAAGAGCGTTATGCTCGAAATGATAGCTGAGTATCAGGGGAAATACATTGGTAATCAGACACTTGTCCCTTTTGAATTCCGCGACAGGGGCGAGTTTGAGATCGAACTTAAGTTCGGTGGAGATGTACTTATCTTCATGATGCACACAAATATTTTTGAGTTCCCGCGAATGCATGAAGTTATGAAGACCATTTACATCAGTGAAGATTTTGAACGATCTTATTGTGGCGTGATCAATATCTACAACTTCCTGGCCGATTCGCTTAAATACAATAGGGTGAATGATGTGGGCTATATGATCGGACGCGTGTTTATTAACAAGGATATGCACTATTTTATTGAGGGAAAGAAAGAGATCGGTATGCTATACTACAATTTCGCCACTTCTGAAATAAGCAGGCAAGCGATTCGTGAGATCATTGAATCATCGATCAGATATACCATTAATTTTGATTTACTTACACCTCCTTATGAAGAAGTTAAACAGGTTTCAGTTCTTGATATGCAGTCTTCGCTTGAAAATCAAAAAATACCTACAGGCAAACGCCTTGGTTTCCGTTTTATGGCTGATCACGAAGAATTTAAGCAATCCTGAATCCGATATTAGGGGATAGAGTATCGTTAACATGCTGTTAAACAGTTAAATAAATCCATATTTCTTGGTGTAGAGCTTTTTTTTGAATTTTTTTCAGATGGGTTTGGAGTATTGAAAAATAGTTGTACATTTGCAGTCCTTAATCAAATAACCTAACGGTCCGTTCGTCTAACGGTTAGGACGCCAGGTTTTCATCCTGGTAATAGGGGTTCGATTCCCCTACGGACTACCAACCAAGTTTAATAAAAATGGCTAATCATAAATCATCATTAAAAAGAATCAGGGCTAACGAAACCCGTCGCATCCGCAACCGTTATTATGGTAAAACCATGCGTAATGCAGTCCGCAAATTCAGGTCGCTCGATAATAAAACCGAAGCTGCCGGGAAGTTGCCGAAACTTATTTCAATGATTGACAAACTTGCCAGGAAGACTGTAATTCATAAGAACAAAGCCGGTAATCTTAAATCGAAGCTCACCCGGCTCGTTAACAAGATGGCATAACAATTAGAGATTAATATGTTACCCCCGTGCTTTCGTGCGGGGGTTTTTTTATTTAGATAAAGATGTTAACTTAGCTGATTTATAAACTATCTGTATGGATGATACATCACCGCGCTTACCAATCAGTCAATGGGCTGAAGCCGATAAACCCCGCGAAAAACTGATTAAAAACGGAAAGAGTGTTCTCAGCGATTCCGAACTG
The DNA here is from genome assembly GCA_038325075.1 of Bacteroidales bacterium. Lineage (GTDB taxonomy): Bacteria > Bacteroidota > Bacteroidia > Bacteroidales > Lentimicrobiaceae > Lentimicrobium. The sequence continues at coordinate 75,015 of JBBQIQ010000002.1, forward strand.
ATAGCCATTCTGCTCAGATCAGGGACCAGGGAAAAATCTGCCGTTGACCTCGCCCGGTTTATGCTCCAGAAATGCGACAACGATTTGATTACCCTTTCAAAACTTAGTGTTGATGAATTGATGAAAATTAAGGGAATCGGTCAGGCAAAAGCGCTCAGCATCGTAGCTGCCCTTGAACTGGGCAGGCGCAGACGACAGGCTGAAGTATTGGTGAAAAAGTTAATTACCTCAAGCAGGGATGCATACGAACTATTCTACCCATACCTTGCTGACAGCATCTATGAGGAATTCTGGGTGATGTTTTTAAACCGTGCCAACGCAAGATTGTCCATCCACAGCATCAGCGAAGGCGGGCAGTCAGGTACCGTTGTCGATCCTAAAAAGATATTCAAACTGGCACTCGAGCAGAATGCAGCCTCCATTGTCCTGTGCCACAATCATCCTTCTGGCAACCTGAAACCAAGCGATGCAGATATCAAACTGACCAAAAAGCTCAAAGAGGCAGGACTAATGCTCGATATGCCGGTTCTTGACCATCTGATTATCGGCGACGAAAAATATTTTAGCTTTGCCGATGAAGGAATTCTTTAATCATTTTTTTGGATTTTCTCAATATGATAAAAATAGTAACGGTTATTGGTGCCAGACCACAAATTATTAAGGCTGCGGCACTTAGCCGCGCCATTTCATCCGGTTTTTCGGGTCAGATTACGGAAGTTATTGTTCATACCGGACAACATTACGATTCCAATATGTCGCAGATTTTCTTCGATGAGTTGGGTATTCCAACCCCCGATTATAACCTGGGTGTAGGCAGTGGTTCTCATGGAAAGCAAACCGCTCAGATGATTGAAGGCATTGAGAAAATCCTGATGGATGAAAAGCCGGCTTTTCTGGTATTATATGGTGATACGAATTCTACATTGGCCGGAGCAGTTGCAGCATCCAAACTCCGGATTCCCATCGTGCACATCGAAGCAGGATTAAGGTCATTCAATAAGTCGATGCCCGAAGAGATCAACCGCATTATGTGCGACCATGCTTCCACACTCTTGTTTTCGCCTACCCTTACCGGATACAATAATTTGCTGCGTGAAGGATTCCATGTCCGGAATCGACCTCCTTTTAGCAGCGATAACCCCGGTATTTTCCACTGTGGAGATATTATGTTCGACAATAGCCTTCATTTCGCCGCCATTGCTGAGAAACGCTCCGGTGTATTGAAAGAATGGGAACTGGAAAGAGGAAACTATCTGCTTGCAACTATACATCGTGATAACAATACTGATATCCCGGAAAGGTTGCAGGGTATTTTCAGTGCATTGAATAAAGTGAGTCTGGAGCACAATGTATCCATCGCTCTTCCACTTCATCCCCGTACATCGGGGCTGCTGAAACAGAACCTGCCTGCCGGGCTCTATTCTAAAATAACCGGCAATCCGTTGATTAAAATCATGCCTCCTGTCTCGTTTCTCGATATGATAAAACTCGAAAAACATGCCAGGCTGGTTATTACCGACTCAGGTGGAGTGCAGAAAGAGGCCTATTATTTTGAAAAACCCTGTATTATTGCACGCCCTGAAACTGAGTGGGTTGAAATTGTTGAAGCCGGAGCCGGAGTCATTGCCGATGCCGATGAGCAGGCCATTGTTTCGGCAGTTAACAATTACCTCCTGAATCCACCGGTCGTGTTTCCGGAAGTGTTTGGCGATGGCAAAGCTGCAGAATTTATCTGCACAACAATTATAGAATCTGCTTAAAAACAGTGGAATATTTTGCGATTGGTTAGTAATCAGGAGTAGGTGTGAAGTTGTTATTGGTGCCGCACTGAGTAATCTTTTAAATCGTAAAAATCAATTTGTTACTTAAAAGAGCCATTGATGCTGATGAACGGAAGATTTCTCCCTCAAAACCGAGCTTCGCAGCGTTTTTCAGTCGAAATGACAAGACTTTTTAGATATAGGGGAAGGAAGAAGGGTTGGGCGCAGGGATAGGTTTTACTTATGGTGCATCCTGGGGATCAGGAACTACGCGACAAATTTTGCCATAATAACAGAACCATGGAAAAGAAAACCATAAACCTTATCAGAATCCTGTTTATTACTTTTTGGTTAATAGGCTTAATAATTTTCATTATTAGAGGTGAACGGAGTGATAAACTGGCAGATATAAGATTCATTAAACATGAACTTAAAGGAACAGTAGCGGATATAAAGTACTTCGAAAACCAAAGAGGCTTCCCCGACTATTTAATAAACGGTAAATGGATTTATCTTGGTTTGAATGGGGAAAAAGTACAAAATCATATAAGAATTAATGATTCGTTGTGCAAAAATTCCGGATCTGATACAATTTAGATTTATAGAAAAAAAGAAGGAGGAGAGTGGGAGTTAATAATGGCACGATAGCCCAAAGAATAGAGGTAAGCGACTAATGAACTGCATCTATGTCCTTAGCCGGGGATGATCTACTTTTGTCAGGGCAACAGTGTGTTAAGTTGGTTTGCAAGGTGGTCAGATATAACCGGTAGCGATTACAACAACCCCTCCCCAAATACTCACACACATATTACCTCAGACCGTATTTTTAATTACTTTTACACATACGATGCGAGGGTAACTCCGATGAATCTACTTATCCATCGGGTTTTACCATTAAAAATGAGTATAAGCCCGGCAAAGGAATGCTGAAAAAAGTGATTGCTAAAAACAAGGTTTTGCCGTTGGTGCGGCAACAGGTGCAATAAGTTATGGTGTGGGTGCTGCATTAGGGCCAGTGGTGGGTGGTTCCTCTATATGGGCAAATATGGCAAATGCAGGAATAAATACAGCTATTGCAGGTGGAATAACTTATGGAGCCGATGCATTAATTAATAACACTGCGTTTAACTGGAAAGGGTATGGCTTGGATATTGCAACTTCTATGGCTTTTGCGGGGTTAAGCTATCAAAAACCAGGGGCTCAACTTGCAAATTATTCACGTGCCGATTTAGAAGCTGCCGGGTTACAGCTTGGCCTCGGAAGTGGGTATGGGATGAGTTTTGACAATCCGCCGGGAGAGGATAATCCGTTTGGTCCTTTTGAGTTGTCTGGGGCTGAGATTGTAGCTCCACGGTACTATGGTGAAATACGTGCTTATGAACCAAGCTTTTTCGATTCTTGGAGTGAAAAAACTAACTTCTTTGCAAAAGGTTTATATGATATTATTGATGGAATGTGGGTAACTTCACAGTCTTTTGTATTAGGACCAGATTCTCGTCATATGAATGGTTCAACAGTATATGGAAATGAGAGAGTGGATGGATTTGTAAGTACAGCAAGTTTAGCAACAGCTTACGTTTCTGCACCCACCAAAATGGCAGTCATCTCACAAGGCTCTAGTAAAGGATTAATCTTTAAAAACACTTTAGGAGATGGAATAATGATTCTTGACAGGGGAAGAGTCACCAGATTTGGATATCGTTATTCCATTAAATTCAACAAGACTCAGTTAAGCAATTAAAAGAGGTTTGGGAACATTTAATTGATTGGGAATAATTTTATTTTTATTATCATGAAGAAGTATTCATTTAATAAACAAAATATTGATTTGCTTGCGGAATTGATATTTGATTCCTCTATTGAAATTCCAGAATCCTTTGATCCAAAAATATTAAATAAAACTATTTCCTTTAAAATTGAAAGAAGGGTTTTGGAAGATGTACGTAGAAAAAAAAATCTATTTTTCAATAAAACCATTATTAATGGTAGCCTCTCCAATTTAATTATTTATCCAGTTTACAATATAAAGAATAATATTTCCCAAAATGATTTAAATTCAAATAATGATTTTATTCATGAAATAAGATATGATCAGAACTCAAAAATTCTAATCATAAATACCATACGTATTGTTAATGCTATAGAACTGCATGTTGATGATACATTTATAGTAATTTTAGAAGATATTATGGAAAGTAACTTTGGAAAGGGAATTTGTTTTGGAAAGGTTGGATATACTATTGATGAATGGAATCAAAAGTATAATGATTCAATTCATTTAAAATAAAGGATAAGTATGAATTTTTACAACCCAGTAAAAGGGTAATCTCGATTTCAATAAGATAGCGCAATTCTTAATTCAGGTTGACTTAGAAGTGGAAGAACATCCTATTACAAGTGATTTGAATGATAATAAGGTATTCGATTATCGAATACTATCTTAAGTGTGATAGCATTCGTTTTATAATTACTTACAAATTAGATAAGGAAATTGAACTTTGTTTCATCAATGGTAAAGTGAACCATAAACGGGAACACGTTTAAAATGGCAGTTCTTACGCCATCGTAACGTACATTTGAAGCTTTAGGGTTTTGAAGGATAAAATGTACTTTTTCACGTACTTCCGCAGTAAACCTTTTGCCAAGCCCTTCCTGCCGTTTATTATACCACTTTCCAGCTTCCCGGATATCTTCTTTTGCAAGGGGTAGGATTATGGATTTATACATTACAGTTCCTTTTCAATATCATCCATAGCAGAATCAAAATCCATTGCAGAACATGGGTTTTTTCTGTAATCATCAAGGCGCTGCCTTACCAAATCTTTGTGCCATTCCTGAATATCGATATCTTCCTTTTCAATATCCTTGTATTTGCTTTTAAGGTCGTTCCATTCATTTATCGGAATGAATACGTCAGTTGTTTGCCCTTTGCTGTCTGATATATATTGTAAGTTCATAATTGTTTAAATTTAAGATGTGTAAGTGACTATACCTGACAAACCAAACCACCCATTCCGAAGCAAAGCAGTCCACTAAAAAAGAACACGATGGTGTAAAAATAGTAAAAAAAATCAGAGTTTTTCTTTCTGAGCGATTCTCCTTTTAATTCAATCCGGTGATCATAGGCTGCTGCCAGCCAACTTCAGGGGAATAGTTAATTTTGACCGGCAGAAGATTATACCGTTGATTACTGCGATGTTCAGATATTACCGGCAACGTTTTGGAGAGCCACACAAAGCGGGCAGGCTCAGCGCTCTGCCTAAGAATGCTTCCAACTTGAAAAAACTTTATCTTTGCAGAAAGGGACATTTCGAATTATGGAAACGAGAGACATTATCAGAGCATTAAGAAAACTTCCTGTAAGCAAAAGAATGCTTATAGTTGAAAGAACTTTAAAAACAATCATAGAAAGCGAAACCAGGAAAATGATGGTAAAAGCAGCCGAATCTCTTTTTGAAGACTTCAAGAATGACAAGGAACTAATTGCTTTTTCTCAACTCGATTATGAACAATTCTATGAAACAAAGTGAAATCT
>JBBQIQ010000003.1:0-70966 GCA_038325075.1 Bacteroidales bacterium
ATGGTCAATGGAAACAGTTAAAAGGTGTAAGGAAGGAGTGGTACTCAATATCTAATTTCTCTTATGTAACTCAGGGTTAGATTTAGGTTGAGGCGATGAGCTGAGCAGCTTGCCCCGCAGAAACGGAGTGGATGCGGGGGAGCCGAAGCTTTGAGGTAAATATTAAGTTGTGGAATCATGCTTAGGAGCTGCTTAACCTTAACCTTTTCAAGGCTTCGCAAAGAAAGTTATTCTCATTCGGGCTATAAAAACCTTTATTGAGGGACTAATTTCTAATTTCCAAACTGCTGATTAATTTGCTAATTGCGTTTGATTTTTCGCAAACAGCTAACTGCTAATTGTTTTTGATTTTTTGCCAACTGCCTGCCCGGCTGGTCAAACAGATAATTGCGGTTAGCACACTTTAGCCGATCAGACGGCCCAACTGCCAAGGCTAATCTGGCATTGCCGCAGGCAGAGCCGCCGCCGATCGGGACTTTTAACTTTGAGCTTTACTTTTTACTTTAGACTTTGAGCTTCTCCACCCTGATCCTTGCATCTACAGCCACAATGCCCCTGGCATTTCCCAACAACGGATTGATATCCATTTCAACGATCTCAGGCGCAGTTTCGCACAAAGCTGATAAACGGATGATTACATCGGCAAAGGCATCCTCGTTCACACCTTCCTGGCCGCGCACACCCTGAATGATTTTATAGGATTTCAGCCCGGTGATCATCGCCCTGGCTTCCAGAAGCGAAACCGGCGATAATGAAGCCTGAACGTCTTTCAGAACCTCAATGAAAATACCTCCCAAACCGCAAAGGATCATGTGCCCGAATTTGGGTTCGGCTTTTGCGCCGGCAAATATCTGGGTACCCGAAAGCATAGGCTGAATCAGAACCGCAGTAGTATCCTTAATTTGAATCATGCGGTTAAACTCCTGAAATACCGAATTATCGTCCTTGATATTTAAAACAACGCCGCCAACATCCGACTTATGCACGGGTCCTACCACTTTCATAACGACTGGGAAACCCAGTTTTTTCGATGCTTTTACAGCGTCAGGGGCATTGTTTACAACTGCTTCGCCGGCCCGTGGAATTCCGGCGGCATCGAGCAACTGTTGAACTTTCTCCGGATCAAGATAGCCTTCCCCGGCCTCATCAATCAATCTGCGAATGGCATCTTTGTCAATCTCAGGATGAACGGCCGGTTGAGCTGGGGCGGGCGTATTGTAAATTTTTGCAAGGGCATTGCCGAAAACCACCTCATCGGGGAAGTTAATCCGGCCAAGCGAAAGGAAATATTCTATTTCATTCTTAACATTTATCACAGATGGCAATATGGGAAAGATCGGCTTGCGGCAGGTTTTCATCTTCTCGTCCAGAAGCTTGTAAACATCATAAACTTCGGTAAGTCCGGGGCTTCCGAAAATCACAGCCATCGCATCGATGTTATCAAACTTTTCGTCACAATAGTCAATGATATCGCCGAGATTGGCTGCCGAACCGGTTGCCAGAAAGTCAATGGGGTTGGCTACCGAAGAGCCGGGGAGGAGTCTGGCTAACAATTCAGGACTTTCGATATGAGGAATTTCAAGACCGTTGTTTGAAAGGGCATCGGTCAGCATCACGGCCGGACCACCTGCATGGGTGATAATGGCTATATTCTTTCCGGTAAGCGGTTTATGCATAAAGATACCGGCAACAGTCGCTAACTCTTCACGACCGTAACATCTTACAATACCGGCCTTTCTGAAAAGGGCATCCACGGCCGAATCGCTGCTGGCCAGGGCTCCGGTATGTGATGATGCAGCCCGGCTGCCTGCCGATGAACTGCCCGATTTGATGGCAGCAATCTTACAACCCTTCCGGATCAGGGAAGATGCGTGTTTCAGCAGCATATCCGGTTTGTTCACACTTTCGATATAAAGCAGCTTGACCTTTGAACTTGTTTCCGGATCATAACTTTCGTCGAGGTACTGAAGCACTCCTTCTACGCCCATCTGAGCGCTGTTGCCCACCGAATAAACGCTTGAAAACGACAATCCATTGGGAATTCCTGACTCCATAATAAATACGGCCGTTGCACCGGAACCCGAAATGAAATCCACTCCTTTCGGATCCAGTTTTGGAATAGGCGTCGTGAAAACGGAGGTATGATGTGTGTTCATCACGCCGATGCAATTGGGCCCGATCAGGCAGCCATTTACACTGTTGATGGTTTCAACAATCTGTTGTTCAAGCCGGGCGCCCTCCTCACTTTCTTCATGAAATCCGGCTGACAGAATTATAAAAGCACGGGTATTTTTCGTTTTTGCCAGCAATTCAACAGTGTCAGGGCAAAATCTGGCGGCAATCGCCAGGATCGCCAGGTCGCATTCAGGCAGGTCATTCGGATTCTGATAGCATTTTATCCCCTGTATTTCAACCTCTTTGGGATTCGTAACATACAAATTCCCGGCAAATCTATGATCAATCAGGTTTTTAAGGATTTTTCCCCCTGGTTTGGTAACATCGTTTGAACCACCAATAACGACAATGCTTTTCGGTTGGATAAGTTGCTGGTTAATCATGATAATAAATGATTTATAGTTTCTTTGACAGGAAATGAAAGGCCTTTTTCAGGCTGCGAAGGTATGAAAAGGAAAAGTCAGGGAAAATGAATATCTAAAAAAGTGTACAAATAGCAGACTACGTTTATGAAATCACCATCCGGTTTTCGGTGAGAATTTCAAAGTTGCTATTCTTTCTAATCGTTCCCGACATGAAATAGTATCAGGAAAGTGAAATACAACTTCCGATTTTCTGTAAAAGTTTGTTTGAAACGCTTTGAAACAGGTTACTTAAATGCTGTACCTACATTAACTGAGTATTACCTAAATAAAGCGGTTTATCGCTTACTCAAATCGCTCAACTTAAGTATTATACTCAATCGTAATTTTCCGGTCAATGAGATACGCGTTTTTTATTTTATCATTAATGGCTTCCATGTCATTAACAGCCCAGAATTTTAATTTTTCGTTCTGGGGATCTGGTCAACGTGTCTGCCTTACCGATGCCACTATTGATATTTCAATTCCTTTAGCGACCATCCATTTCAGAGAATCACAGCAAAACACTACGCAGGCTGTATCGGTTTACAGGCGACCAATGAACGGAAACGGGTCCGCGTGGTTACAGGTAGCTACAAATCTTCCTCCGGGAACCAGTTCATGGACAGATCTGAATGTGGAAACCGGTGATGTTTGGGAGTATCAGGTGCGGCGTAGCACGGCAACTTCAGATGCCATAGGATACACAATGGCAGCAATAAATTACGACCAGAGCAATTACAGGGGGCAGATGATCTTACTGCTAGCTGAAAATATCCGGACTGCCATGCCTGAAAAACTGGAAGAATTGAAACGGGATCTCACCGGGGAAGGATGGTATGTAAACGAATTGATTGTGCCCCGCGCATTTGGATGGAACAGCCATGATACAGTTCTAACTATCAAAAATCAAATTTCAGAAATCTATTATAATGCTCCTACCGACGACAAACCGAAGCTCCTCTTTATCCTTGGACATGTACCATTACCCAGATCAGGACTTAATGGACAGGCCCCCGACGATCACATTCAGAATGCAGGAGCACGCGGTGCCGACACCTTTTATGCAGATATTAACGGCGTTTTTACTGATACTGAAACATACAATCCCGGGGGATTGGCAACGCCTTTGGCCATCAACCTTCCGGGCGATTTTAAATGGGATCAGGAGTTTATTCCTTCGGAGCTGGAAATGGCATTTGGCAGAGTTGACTTTTTCGATCTCACGAGTGTAACGGAAAGTGAAGCATTCCTGACAGAACGCTATCTCGACCGTCTGCATAAATACAGGCATATTTATCCGGGATGGAATATGGGGGCAAAATCTGCTTTCTATTTGGGTTACAACAACTCTAACGATGGATCTTATCGCAGCCTTGTGCCATTATCAGGTTACGATAGCGTTTACCAGAATCAGGTTGGTTCCCTGCATCCGCAATGGGTTGAGAACAATGGCCCTTTTGCGGTTTATATGCAGAACCAGTTTCAGCCTTCTGTTGCAGAATGGAACACATATGGTATGAATGCAACATTATTTAGTAGTGACCAAAGCTACTGGGGATTTGGAGATGTGCCTGAAGCAAATCAGTACAGCCGGATCAGGGCACTGCTCGCACTGGATACAAAATGTCTTGTATCTGTCTGGACCACAATGGCCATCAATATTTTTCATCAATCGGGCATTGGCGAACCGGCCGCACTGGCCTGCAAACAGATTATGGATCACAATCTGATAAATCAGAAACTTGAAAAACCTGAACAACCGTATGATACACCAGCCTTCTGGAACCGGATGCATTTTGCTTTTCACGGAGACCCTTCAATAAGATTCTACCAGGTTTACCCGCCATCAGCCCCTCAGATCACTACCAACGGGCAACAGATTTCAATACAGTGGCAGGCTTCACCGGATAGCAGAGTTGCCGGATATCACATTTATAAAAGCAACACAGAATTCGGAATATACAATCGCATCACCAGTTATGCCATTACAGTACCAGAGTTTATTGATCCCGGTTATCAAACCGGTGACTGGTATATGATCAGGGCTATTGTTTTTCAGAAAACCGGCAGCGGAGTATTCATCAATCCTTCCCAGGGAATTTTTATTCAGGGAACCATTACGTTGCCCGGACAACCAGGAATGATAGCAGGAGATCAGCTTGTTTGTGCAGAAAGCGAACAAACATACAGCATTGATGAAGTGGTTGGAGCATCCTTCTATTCCTGGACAATCCCGGAAGGCTGGAGTGGAAATTCAGAATCCAATATGATTTCTGTTACAACTGGTGGAGAAGGAGGTCCCATCACAGTAACAGCTATGAATCAATATGGTTCTGGTCTGCCTTCAGCACTTGATGTGATTGTCCAACACGTCCCTGATCAAGCGGGCACAATTTCGGGAAATCAGCAGATTTGCGGCGGTACTTCCCAAATTTACAGCATTGAGCCTGTCACGGGAGCATCAACTTATCAATGGGTCTTGCCTGCAGGATGGTCAGGCAGTTCAGCAACCTATGAGATTGAGACCATAGCTGGTTTTTCCCCGGGAATTATTTCAGTAAATGCAGCCAATGAATGTGGAACAGGCAGTATAGCTCAAACAAACGTGTTCGTAAGCAATCTACCCGAACCTGCAGGTGAAATATCCGGGCCGGCAGATGTATGTATTGGCGACATTTCGTTGTACATGGTTGATGAGATTCCCGGTGCTGATACTTACAACTGGGTTTTACCGGAGGGAGCCTCCGGATCAGGTAATGGCAATACCATCGAAGTTCAGTTTTCTCCTGATGCTGTTTCAGATTATATCAGCGTATCCGGGCAAAATGCATGTGGAGCAGGGCCTGAAGCTGAATTTTTCACGACAGTGAAGCCATCTCCTGATCAGCCACAGGTAACGCTTACCGGTGCAGTTCTGATGTCAGATGCCGGAAACGGAAACCAATGGTATACGCCTACAGGTCCGATCGAAGGTGCTACCGGACAGTTTTTCGAAGCACACACGAACGATTTATATCACACCATTGTAACGGTTGACGAATGCAGTTCAGTACCATCTGTACCAATATATGTCATTGTAACAAACACTTCAGTTAGTGACATTCAGACTGATTGGCTTGTTTACCCGAATCCGGCGACAAATCTGTTATATGTGAACGGCGATCTGAATATAAACACTGCACAGGCTGAAATAGTTGATATACATGGAACAAGGCAACATTTCCGGTATTCAGATGATTTATCTACCATTGATATCAGCAGCCTTAAACCAGGAATTTACTTATTGCAGATCAGATATGGTGAGAGTCAGGTAGTGAAACGATTTGTAAAATATTGAGGCATTTCGGAAATTTAACTTTACTTGAGAAACGGTATAAAAACCGGTGTCTTCCTTGTATATTCCTCCCAGTCTAAGCGGCCTTCATACTTCTTCTCCAGCATCGGCACACCCGAAACATAACGTAACAACAGCGTGATGGTGATGGGGCCGAGCACGGTATAAATACCATCCACCACAGGAACAGCCATCAACCAGATGCCCCACCAAAGCAGGGCTTCACCAAAGTAATTGGGATGGCGGGTGTATTGCCACAGTCCGGTTGTGATAATCTGTCCGGTATTGGCCGGATTCTTTCTAAACGCAACCAATTGCAAATCGCCGAGCGCCTCAAAGAGAAAACCAAATATAAAGATTAGTAATCCGGCAATATCAATCAAACCAAATTCTACTGATTTCCCATAGTTTATGTGTAATACAGGCCAGGCAATCACAAGCATAAAAAATCCCTGAAGCATAAATACCTGGAAGAAGCTGCGCAACACGAAAAATTTCCATGTGCGGCGCCAGTTGGCGTATCGAAAATCTTCACCCCGGCCCCTGTTACGAATAAAAATATGGATGGATAACCTAAACCCCCATACCAGAATCAGGCATGTAACTATGATTTTTTTTAAATTGACAGAATCGGATTGCATGAGACTGAATAATGAAATCAGGATAAAACCCAGCCCCCAGAATATATCAACAATTGAGTTGTCTTTCAGTATAAGAGCCAGTAAAAAAATTGCTGTCATGTAAATAAAGACAACCATGGCAGCCCAGAGGAGATAATCGAACATGTTATTCCGGTTAATTATGCATTACAAATCCAGCGAGAAACACTCAAATGTAAAAGCCGGAAATCCAGTAAAGGAATCTCCGGCTCAAATTAATTTCAGACATCACTAATCCTCAAACATAACAGCCAAAGCCACCACACCGGGTCCGACGTTAACACCCAGTACAGGAGACGCATCGTTGATAAATTCAGGCTCAAGTCCACTTATTTCTTTCATTTTTTCAGCAAACCAGTTGGCTGTGCTGATATTCCGGGCATGGGATATTGAATAGCCCCAGATTTTTCGCTCTTTGGCCATGCTTTTGACTTTGGCAATCACCAGTTCCATGCTACTCTTTTCAGTAAACGGTTTTCCGAAAGTTTCAGTACGGCCATCGTCGTTTACGGTTACAATGGGTTTCAGGTTTAACAAAGAACCAATGAGTCCCTTGGTATAGCTTACCCTGCCGCTCTTAACCATGTATTTAATGGTTTTAGAGGAGACAAACATTTTGGTGTTCTTCGACCAGGCATCAATATTATCAACTATATGCTGATGTGAAGCACCATTCTCAATGGCTTTGGCAGCGCGCAACACAATCAGGCCAAGGCCACTTGATAACCGCTTTGAATTCAATACATTAATTCTTTTTCCACTGTGTTCTGCAACTGCATGAGAGGCTTTGGAGCTATTGCTCCAGGTGCCGCTCATAGCTGCACTGATGTGAATGCCGATAATGGAATCGTAATGACTTGCCAGATAGGAATACTTGTTGAAAAAGTCTTTATAAGCCGGCTGAGCAGTTGACGGATAGTTCGGCGCCTTGTCAATCATAGAATAAAACTGGGCCGGCAGAATAGTAAGCCTGTCCAGAAAATAGGTTTCACCGAAATGGACGCTAAGGGGAATTACATGCAACTGGTATTTTTCAATAAGTTTCTGGGGAATGTCACAAGTGGAATCGGTTACAATGGCTAAAGGATATTTGGCATTTGAAACAATCTCTTGCTGCATAACCATATCATCCACTTTCTGGAAAGTGATGTTGCCATATTTTGTCAACACCTTCATTACCTTGGCTGGATGATCGCTGTGAATATGCACACGCATCTTTTTTGCCGATCCGGCTACTACCATTGAATCACCCATGTGTGCAATGGATTTTCGAACCTGCTGTAAGTCAACTTTTTTCTTTTCATCGAGTACCATCATGGCCTCGGTACAATATCTGAAGGTAATAATATCATGTGAAACAATTTCGGAATCGGCAATCACGACTGTTTCGCGGCCCGACAGAAGCTTACGCAACTCACCGGCCTTCACAAATTCAACCATCCCCTGTAGAAATACCACAAAGCCTTTAGCTCCGGCGTCAACAACATTTGATTTAGCGAGCACTGCAAGCTGGCTTGTGGTAGCCTGAAGCGATTCAAGCGCTTTTTGATATGCCTGTGTTAATAATTCAATAAAATCCTGAATGGTATCTTTCAGAATGTAGATAAACTCCGCCCATTCCCTGATTACTGTTATCATAGTACCCTCAACAGGGTTAGCTATGGCTTCATAAGCGTAGGTAACTGCTTTCTTGATAATTTCAGCAAATGTTTCAACGCTGACAGTTTCATGTTTTTGGATTTCATTGCTGAAACCATAAATGAACTGGGCAAAAATTATTCCGGAATTTCCCCTGGCGCCCGTTAATGCTGCATCTGCCAGAGCTGCTGCTGTTAATCTAATATCAGAAGTTGGTATGGGGCTCTCAACAATCGACCGCATGGTGGAAGCAAGATTTGTTCCGGTGTCGGCATCTGCAACCGGGAAAACATTGATCTTGTTTAGTAAAACCTGGTTCTCGAATATTTTCTGGGCTCCGGCCAGAAAACTATAATAAAGTGTTTTCCCGTCGAGTTCTGTTATTGATTTTGTTGGAGTGTTCAAGGTCTGGTTTTTGATTTAACGATTTTGAAGCAAATTAACAAGCTATTTACCAAAATGTTAACGACTAAATCAAATTAGCGGATGAAATCAAAAAGAAGGAAGAAAATAAATTTTGTATAAAACTGATCCCGCCAATAGTCGCTTTCGCCTGCAAAGGTAGTTTTAAAAAAAATCAGAGAAACGGAAAGGTAAACGGTGTAATGTTATTTTAATCCGGTTTTAATACATTGTCTGACCTAATTATCTATATGTCAACCATATAAGTGCATTCACTTGTTAATATCTTTTACTTTATACGTTTGAAATTTTCAAGCTTACCTTCACGGATAATCTGATTAAGCTCCGATTCAATATCCTTGAAACTGCTTTTTCTTCCACAAAAGTACATCTCTGTCAACGGATCCGGTTCAAGGATCATCTTCATCAATTCTTCTGAATTTGGGGTGTGGTCGAGCCGACTGTATTCGTAATAGGTCCATTTTAAGAATGCACAACCTTCTCCTATTCCACGCCGGTCAAGCAAGTATCCGTTTTCGAGTTTCACAGGTAACATAGGTTCTCCATTTATAACTACATCCGATGGGGCAGGGTAGGAGACCAGCGTTTTTTTGTCAACAGAAAGGTTAACAGGAACATGAAGGTAATAATTTTCCTTTGTTTTGTAAATAACTACCTGTGGGCTGGTTACTTTAGCGCTGTTTGGCGATTCAGAAATAATGGATTTGCTTTTACATCCGAAAAAAAATAGCATCGGAGCAACCCCTAAAAATAAAATGAAAGCTAATCTTATCATAATTCCGTATCTGGCTTAATTCAAAAAATGAGTTCTGACAAAGCATTCACCGGTAAAGGATCATGTTCGGTTTGCAAATATCGGCTAATTTGACCGGATATTTTGCAAAACAAACGGATTCAGAAGAAAACAAAATGTTAAACTTTGGTACGATACTTGAAATGTAAAAAAATCATAAAAAATTAGCGATGGAAACATTTTTATTTAACTTTGTGCTGTTGCTATGAAAACTAACAAATTTTGAAAATAATAAATTACTAAGAAAATGAAAAAATATGCTACATTGCTGATTGCAGTTATCCTTGGTTTAGGATCAGTTCTTGCTCAGGAAGTAAAAACTGAAACTGTTGCACCCAATCCAAATGCACCTGAAATCAGTTTCGATAAGCTGGTTCATGATTATGGCACTCTTTATGTCCAGGGAGACGGTAATTGCGAATTTGAATTTACCAACACAGGTAAAGAGCCTCTCATACTGTCAAGTGTTAAATCATCTTGTGGTTGTACCGTTCCAAGTTGGCCTCGGGAGCCGATTATGCCAGGTAAAAAAGAAAGCATTAAAGTAAAATATGATACAGGCAGAATGGGTCCTATTAACAAAACAGTGACCGTTATGTCAAATGCAAAGAATTCACCGATCGTATTAAAAATCACCGGTAACATCATTCAAAAGCCACAGGACAATACAATTCCTGAGAAGAATGTTAGCAGTGGTTCGGTCCCCGTTTCAAAATAATAACAGCATGTCAGGTATTATATTTAGCCGGGGTTTCCCGGCTTTTTTGTTTTGTGGTATTATAAAATTGAACATACATTTTTTTGGAACTCTTGAAATAGCTTCTACCTTTGCTTCACTTTTCAACCAAATTATTGCAAAAAAAGATCAGCTATGCCTAAGATTTCAGAACGCGGTTGCAAGATGCCCGCATCGCCCATTCGTAAACTGGTTCCGTTTGCCGAAGCAGCAAAAAAAAGAGGTGTTAAAGTTTATCACCTTAACATTGGCCAGCCCGACATCCAAACACCTGAAGTTGCCCTTCAGGCGATCCGTAATTTTGATCTAAAAGTGATAGAGTACAGCCATTCCGCAGGCAATGAGAGCTATAGAAGAAAGCTTGCCGGTTACTATCAGGGCATTGGTATAGATGTTAATCATGAGGAAATTATTATTACAACCGGTGGATCTGAAGCCATCTCATTTGCTTTTAAAGTATGCATGAACCCGGGCGATGAGGTAATTATTCCGGAACCTTTTTATACAAACTACAACGCTTTTGCACTTGCAGCCGGCATTACAGTAGTCCCGATCACATCAGATATTCACAGTGGGTTTGCTCTGCCGGCTATCAGCGAATTTGAGAAATCGATCACCCCGCGCACCAAAGCCATCATGGTTTGTAATCCAAACAACCCAACCGGGTATCTTTATAGTAAGGAAGAACTGTTACAACTGCGTGAACTTGTTTTGAAACACGATCTCTACCTGTTTGCCGATGAGGTTTACCGCGAATTTTGTTACGACGGAAACAAACATTTCTCAGTAATGAACCTCGAAGGCCTTGAAGAACATGCAGTTTTAATAGATTCAGTTTCAAAGAGATACAGCGAATGTGGTGTAAGGATTGGGGCTCTCATATCTAAAAATAAAAAGCTTATAGCAACTGCGCTTAAATTTGCTCAGGCCCGGCTAAGCCCGCCTTCGCTCGGACAGGTAATCGGAGAGGCTTCACTTGATACGCCTGCGTCTTACTTTAAAGAGGTATATGATGAGTATATCTCCCGGCGGAATCTTGTTATTGAAGAACTTAATAAAATTCCGGGAGTTTTTGCACCATTACCCAAAGGAGCATTCTATTCGGTTATCAGCTTGCCCATCGACGATGCCGACATTTTCTGTCAATGGCTGCTCGAAGATTTTGAATACGAAAAGCAAACGGTGATGCTTGCTCCGGCTACAGGTTTTTATGCTACCCCGGGTTTAGGGAAAAATGAAGCCCGTATAGCTTATGTGCTTAAAAAAGAAGACCTTAAAAATGCTGTTAAATGTCTTGAAGAAGCGCTTAAAGTTTATCCGGGAAGGCGATAGAGATTGAAATACCCTATTTAAAAGAGGCCGTCCCACAAGTTTTGAATTGTCTCTATTTCGACTTCGCTTAATATGACAATGCATTGGATATCAGTTGTCAGGCTGAGCGGACTCGAAGCCTAAACAGACTTAACTGACAACTTCTTTTTTTTGATCAAAAGTCATGGTAAAGAAGGTATTTATGCCTTGTTTTCTGAAATCTTTCCAGATCATCCTGCCATGTCGCTTTTATTTCCGCTTCACTTAACCCGGCTTCAATCTGTTGCCGCAGTTTACCTGATCCGGATAGTTTATTAAAAAAGGAAGTAAAGAATTTCGCCTTGTCAGGATACGAATTATACATCAGAATCAGCCATTTAAGCCTGATGCCGGGATCATTAACCAGATCAGGAATCTCACCCCTGAGGTATAAGCCTGAACATTCAAGCCCCTTGTAAGTCGGATTCAAACTTGCGCCTACCCGGCTTTCGGGCGTAAATTTGTAATCTCCATCCAGAAATCCGGGATATCCTATGATGCTGAATGGATTGTCAGTTCCACGACCAACACTAACAATGGTTCCTTCAAATAAACAAAGGGACGGATACAGGTAAACCGACTCCATGTCAGGCAAATTCGGGGAAGGCCTGACCGGAAGCCTGTATAGTTTCTTGTGATTATATCCTGAAACTTCAACCCAGTCCAGATCACAATGAAGGCTGTCTTTGAGCCAGAATTCACCATTAACCATACACGCATATTCAGCCATGGTCATGCCATGTACAATAGGAACAGGATGCAACCCGACAAAAGAAGTGAATCCGGGCTCAAGCAGAGGGCCATCTATATAGAAGCCATTCGGATTTGGCCGGTCAAGAACCAACAATGGTATTTTGTTCTCAGCGCATGCCTCCATTACCAGCGTAAGCGTGGAAATATAAGTGTAAAACCTTGCACCGACATCCTGCAGATCAAAGAGCACCAGATCTAAACCTTCCATATCCTGAGGTGTGGGTTTACGATGATCTCCATACAGAGAGATTAAAGCCAGTCCGGTTTTTGCATCAATGTTGTTACCTACTAATTCACCAGCTTCAGCCTGCCCCCTGAAACCATGCTCCGGGGAGAAAACCCTCACCACATGTTTACCTGCTGATAACAAACTATCAACCAGGTGAATTTGCCCGATTAAAGAAGTTTGATTGGCAACAACTCCAATGCGTTTATCATCTAATTTACTGAAATACTGTCGTGTACGTTCGGCGGCTGGTTTGATTGCAGGTTTGGGATAGGCCTCAAAAGTATTTTCTCTGCTTTCAACGGAAGGGGAGGGTTGTGGTTTTTGTAAACGCCTGGATTGGGTACACGAAACAACAACAAAAGAAGCTAAAAGTATGATTAATCTGAAATAGCGCATTAAATGAATTTCATTAGGATTTCTTCACGGACAAAGTTACAGGTAAACACTTAACTTTGCAGCAAAGTAAACGATCTTGAACTTCGAATATTATATAAGCCGTCGGATCCGCTCAAAAGAAGGGAGCTCTTTTTCGAGGCCGATTGTCAGGGTTTCAATTGCCGGCATTGCACTCGGACTTGCCGTTATGCTTGTTTCCGTGGCCATTCTTCAGGGGTTTCAGACACAGATCCGTGAAAAAGTGTCAGGGTTTGGTGGCCATATCCAGATAACCGGCTTCGACTCGAACAACTCTTATGAACCAACGCCCATCGATAAAAGAGATGCAAAAATTGATCAGATCAGGCAATTACCAGGCATTGTAAATGTTCAGGAATTCGGCCTGAAAGCCGGCATTATAAAAACCGATGACCAGATTGAAGGTGTGGTGCTGAAAGGCTTACCGGATACCTATGACTGGCAATTTTTGCGGGAGAGAATTGTGGGTGGAACTCTTACCGCAAATAAGGATACCATTGCAGGTAATGATGTACTGATCTCGGAAAAACTTGCCAATTCGCTTGGGTTTAAACCCGGCGATGAGTTGCGGATGTACTTTATTATCGACAATGTTGCCCGTGGCAGAAAGTTCAGAATCAGTGGTATATACAATACCGGGCTGGCCGAATTCGACGAAATGTATGTTTTTGGCGATATCAGGCATATAAGGAAACTCAACGGTTGGGACGAGAACTTAGTTTCAGGTATCGAGATAAATATCAGCGACTTTGCTGAACTCAACCAAATGGCTGATAAAGTCTATGACATTATAGGATATAAACTAAACACCCTAACCATAAAACAGATTTACCCGCAAATATTTGACTGGATTGAAATTCAAGACCTTAATGTTGTTATTATCCTGATTCTGATGGCATTGGTTTCCGGTATCACCATGATTTCAACACTTCTTATTTTGATTCTCGAACACACCCGTGATATAGGATTGCTCAAAGCTTTGGGATCAACCAATGGAAGCATCCGGAAAATCTTTATTTATACTTCAGTCAATATTACTTTCTATGGCTTATTGTGGGGCAATGCCGTTGCGTTGATACTTATATTTCTGCAGAAAACATACAATTTCATCCCATTGCCAGCCGATTCCTATTTTGTTTCTTCTGTACCTGTTTCTATCACGCTGCCTGTTATTTTACTGATAAACCTGGCTACCATTGTGGTTTGTACCTTTATGATGTTGATACCCTCACTGGTTGTGCGATATATTACACCGGTTAAAGCAATCAGATTTGAGTAAAATGGCGGGTTCGAAAGCCTGCTAAAAATAAAACAGCCAACAACCGGAGGCCGTTGGCTGTTTCAATAAAAATTTATATTACAGGGAAATCACTGCATTTTCTGAATTTCCTAAACCACTGGTAATGTATTTGTCGGCTTCTTCATCGTTGATCCATGAAGTTCCGTCAACAAGGTAACGGAACTGGTATTCACGGCCGGTTTCAAGCTCAATTGCTTGGCTGAATGATCCATCTTTCAATGGTTTCAACTCATGGGATGATTCATTCCAATTGTTAAAATCACCAACAATGTTTACTTTCCCGGCATTCATCACCTGATCTTTGGTGAGTTTGAAGGTTACTTTACAAACCGGTTTGCTTTTTGAAAACTGTTTCTTAATGCTCATTAATATAAGTATTTGTTTAACAATAAATTAACTTTGAACAGAAGCTTGAATTCAGGTCTCTGTATGGTGATGCAAAATAAATAAAAATATAGATGCATTTAACATTCAGCAATGTTATTAAATTGTTAAATCATCTGATTTGTACGTGTTTATCATACACTGTGGAAGACGTCCTTTTGCAAGTCACACTGAATTATTGATGCCGGGAAGCATTTATCATTTCTTATGCAAGCCACATTCCCGCGTTTCGGGATTTTCCCACCACCAGCGGCCGGCCCTGACATCTTCCCCGGGCAGAACGGCACGGGTACATGGCTGACAGCCTATGCTCGGAAACCCCTGATCATGTAGTTTATTATATGGAACATGGTTAACTTTTATGTAATCCCAGACCTGTGATTCTGACCAGTTAATCAAAGGGTTAACTTTAATGAGACCATTGGCCTCGTCCCATTCAACCAACTGAACATCTTTTCGCGTTACCGATTGCTCATGCCTGAGTCCACATATCCAGGCGTCAAGTCCTTTGAAAGCTCTCTTAAGCGGTTCTATTTTGCGGAGATTGCAGCAGAGTTTGCGATTCCCAATACTTTCATAGAAAAGGTTAATTCCTTTATTATTAACCATTTCCTCCACTTTTTCAGCATCCGGGAACATAACACGAATCGTTAGGCCGTATTTCTTCGCGGTCAGATCAATCAGATCGTATGTTTCAGGAAACAAGCGCCCGGTATCGAGTGTAAAAATATGAGCAGAATTATCTATTGCTGAGATCATGTGCGTAATTACCTGGTCTTCAGCACCAAGACTGGTTGAGAAGGCTACTTTCCCATCAAATTCTTTCAAAAACCAGGTGAGTACTTCTTCGGCTGGTTTTCCTGATAGTAACTGATTGATCTGCAAGGCTTTTTCCTGATTTATCATATCATTTTTAATTACAGATTTGGTTGATTTTCAATTCTTCACCAGCTACAATACCTTTTTCAGTTTTTGCTAAACGACAGGCTTCATGCAAATAGTCATGTTCAAAAAGCAAAATATAATCTTTATCCACTGCTTCCTGAAGAAATGCCTCTTTTTCACGAATTGAAAGCAAGGGTTCAATATCAACAGATGGAACCCAGGGGATGGGAATGTTAGCCATAGCCGGTATAAAATCTGCAGCAAAAACGATGGTTGTGCCGCATGCCTTAATCAATGGAATCAACTGGCCCCGGGTATGGCCGTTAAAGATTCGGAGCTCAATGTCAGGTAACCATTTACCTTCTTTTTTTATCAGGTTTAACCTTCCTGATTTTTCCAATGGCTCCAGGTTGTCTTTGAAAAAAGCCGCAGCCTCACGTTTGTTTGAATTTTTCGACCATTCCCATTGTGCCTCAGAGCACCAATACCGGGCGTTTGGAAAAATCTCTTCTATCTCGCCTGAATCATTGTATCTGGTAGCGCCACCAACATGATCGTCGTGCAGATGGGTAAAAAGAATATCGGTTACTCCGGCAGGGGAGAGGCCAGCCATTTCAAGCGGTTTTTCAAGCCCGGAATCGCCAGAGCGGTATTTGTAACTGTAGTATTTCTCTTCTCTTTTATCACCCATACCAACGTCGATCAGGATATTCCGATCACCTGACTGAATCAGCAGACACCGGGTTGTTATCCGGATCAGGTTATTTTCATCTTCCGGATAAGCCTTTGTCCATAGAGATTTCGGAACAACGCCAAAAGCAACGCCTCCATCCATTTTCCAATTATCAGCTTCTATTGTTGTCAGCTTCATCAAATACAGCTATTTTGTGCAAAAATAGCACAATTAATGATTTGCTTACTGCCTTGAAGCAAAGCCGCCGCCAGAGTCGATCATAGCTTTATTTCTTTATTTTTGTACATCATAAAAAATGACAGAATGAACGTACATTTTATTGCCATTGGCGGAAGTGCCATGCATAACCTGGCCATTGCCCTTCACAGAAAAGGTTATACTGTCTCCGGTTCAGATGATGAGATATTTGAGCCTGCAAAATCACGGCTTGAAAAATCCGGCCTTTTGCCCGATTCCATTGGCTGGGAACCTGACAGGATTCATACCGGACTGGATGCCATCATTCTTGGAATGCATGCCAAAGGCGATAATCCGGAAATAGCTAAAGCAAAGGAACTTGGCCTTAAGATTTATTCTTACCCGGAATATCTTTACGAACAATCGAAAAACAAGACCCGCATCGTGATCGGAGGTAGTCATGGCAAAACCACCATCACAGCAATGATTCTTCATGTCCTGAAAATAGCCGGAATTGATGCCGATTATATGGTTGGTGCACAGCTTGAAGGGTTTGATGTGATGGTCAGATTGACGGAAGAAGCCCGCTTCATGGTATTTGAAGGCGATGAGTACCTTACATCCGCACTCGACCGCCGACCAAAATTTCACCTGTATAAGCCTGACATCGCATTAATCAGCGGTATTGCCTGGGACCATGTCAACGTTTTCCCGACTTTTGACAACTATGTTGAACAGTTCAGGATTTTTGCCGCAATGGTCCCGTCGGGCGGAAGCCTGATTTATTGTGCCGAAGACGAAAATGTAGTTCGTGTTTCTGATTTTGCAAATGCCGGGGTTGTTAAGTACTCATATAGAAGCCCTGATTATTTCATCGAAGATGGGATTACCGTGATCAATTTTGAAGGCAGGCAATACCCGCTGAAAGTTTTCGGGCATCACAACATGCTCAATCTTGAAGGGGCACGCCTGGTGTGTGAAGCCATGGGAATAAGCAGTAGTGGATTTTATTCTGCAATCAGCTCATTTGCAGGAGCATCAAAACGACTTGAACTGGTCGATAAAAACGACTCCTGCTCTTTCTTTAAAGATTTTGCCCATAGCCCTTCCAAACTGAAAGCAACCATTGATGCAGTAAAGGAGCAGTTTCCTGAGAGAAAACTTATTGCCTGTATGGAATTGCACACCTTTAGTAGTCTGAGTGTCAGTTTTCTTGAAGAATACAGGGATTCAATGAAGAACGCAGACATTGCTGTCATCTTTTACAGTCGCCATGCATTGGAACTTAAACGGCTTCCTTTTTTCACAACCGAAGATGTAGGTAAGGCATTTGGAAGAACAGACATTCAAGTATTTAACGAAAGTAATAAACTATCAGATTACCTGAAGTCGATAGAATGGAGCAATGCGAACCTGCTAATGATGAGTTCGGGTAATTTTGAAGGGATAGACCAGAAGGAATTATCAGAAACTATTCTGGCATAACTATTAGAAATCATTGTTGTCCGGTAAAAATCATTACCAACCTTGACACCAAGTCATCAAGTCGCCAAAACTGCACTAAATCAGTTAAATAAGTTTGTGCTTTCTTGCCTGATTGACTCAGGCAGACAGGTTGGTGTTTTTGTGCTTTGGTGTCATAAAATAAAAAAGTAAGGCCTAAGTTGTAAATAATTGATAATCCGCTATTACCAATCATTTCCATGAATTCAAATACCTTTCCCCGGACACTTGTGATTAGAATTCAAAAAAAGAAGATTCTGAGAAACTGTTTAAATTTCAATCAAATTTATTGCAGACACGTCCTTTAAGGCAGAACTGTATGCTCCCCCCGGCAAATTTAAACAGACTGAAAGTAAAAGTTTCGTAGTTTATCTCTTCTTTTCCTTTTTTTCCTTCTCTTTCTCTTTGTCTTTCTTTGCCTTCTCACTCTTCACTTTTTCTTTCTTTTCAGGCAAAAGGTCGTTTACCCAACTCATGGCTGCCATTGTTTTGGGAAATCCAATGGTACTTGTGAGCAAAAGTATGGTGTGCCTGATCTCCTCTGGCGAAATTCCGGCTTCAACCGCACGCCGGGTGTGGCTGTGCACCGATCCTTCGGACTGAATGGCGGCTGCCGCAGCGAGGTTTATTAGGCACATGGTCTGTTCGGATATGGGGCTCGTTTCCCTGATGGTTTCACCAAGTTTTTCAAGGGCCTCGAAATAAGCCGGGTAAGTGGCTTTGTTTTTCTCGTAATGTTTTGGTATTGAGTTCTTCATGATTATTTATGTTAACTTGTTATGGGCTTTGGGGATTTATACCTAAGTTGAGCGATTGGAGTGCAGCGATAAATCGCTTTACTTAGGTAAACCCCGATTGGGGAATTGTTGCAATTCGACAGAACCCTGAAAATTTGGGTTATATTATAATTAACAAGCCCGCCTTATAGGACGGGCCTGATTAAAGAGTTTTACAAAATATAAGAAGCCCGGTCCATTTCTCTATCCCTCAGTTGGAATTTCAGCTTCTTTTTCAGGGGCTGTAATAACAATTTTAAGCTCAGCGTTATCCTCCTCATGGTCAATAAGAATCAGGTCGCCCTGATGCAGTTTTGATTTGATGATTTCTTCTGCAAGTGCATCTTCAATATACTTTTGAATTGCGCGCTTCAGTGGTCTTGCACCAAACTGGGCATCCCATCCTTTTTCAACAATAAAGTCTTTGGCTTTGGTAGTAACCTCCATGTAGTAGCCCATCTCTTCAATTCGCTTGAGGAGGTTTTTCAACTCTATATCAATGATTTTGTGAATGTCATCGCGGTCAAGCGAATCAAAGATGATCACATCGTCAATACGGTTCAAAAACTCAGGGGCAAACGATCTTTTTAAGGCATTTTCAATGACCCCCTGGGCAAAGGTTGAGCTGCCTGAAAGCTTGGCATTGGTCGAAAAGCCGACTCCCTGCCCAAAATCCTTCAATTGGCGCGATCCGATATTGGAGGTCATAATCACGATCGTATTCTTGAAATCGACTTTTCTGCCCAGGCTATCTGTCAGAATTCCATCATCAAGCACCTGAAGCAGGATATGGAAAATATCAGGATGTGCTTTTTCAATCTCATCCAACAGAACGATTGAATAAGGTTTACGTCTGACTTTCTCAGTCAATTGACCGCCTTCTTCATAACCTACGTACCCCGGAGGTGCACCAACAAGCCTCGATACCGCGAATTTCTCCATATATTCGCTCATATCTATCCTGACCAATGTATCTTCCGAATCGAAAAGATATTTGGCTAAAACTTTGGCAAGATGCGTTTTACCTACTCCGGTTGGCCCAAGAAAAATAAATGTTCCGATGGGTTTGTTCGGGTCTTTCAACCCTGCACGGTTTCTGCGTATGGCTTTAACGACCTTCTTTATGGCTTCATCCTGACCGATAATACTTCCGGCGAGGTCATCTTCCATACAAATCAGTTTATCGCTTTCGTTCTGGGCAATACGCTGCACCGGAACCCCTGTCATCATAGCAACAACTTCAGCAACATTTTCTTCGCTGACTTCGACTCTGTGAATTTTCGATTCTTCATCCCAGCGGCGTTTCGCCGATTCGAGCTCTATCATTAGTTTGCGTTCAGAATCGCGGTACTTAGCCGCTTCTTCAAACTTCTGACTATGAATGGCTTTGTTTTTGAGCTTTTTAACTTCTTCAATCCTGGTTTCAAGTTCAAGAATTTCAACCGGAACCTGCATATTGGTAATATGCACACGGGCACCGGCTTCATCCAGTGCATCGATGGCTTTATCGGGAAGATACCGGTCGGTAAGGTAACGGTTAGTCAAAGAAACACAAGCCTTTATAGCTTCCGGAGCATATTTTACAAGGTGGTGGTCTTCGTACTTTTCCTTGATATTATTCAGGATCTCTACGGTTTCTTCCACTGTGGTCGGGTCAACCAGTATTTTCTGGAACCTGCGTTCGAGGGCACCATCTTTTTCGATGTATTGACGATATTCATCAAGGGTTGTGGCACCAATACACTGGATTTCACCGCGGGCCAGTGCCGGTTTGAACATATTACTGGCATCGAGCGAACCGGATGCATTTCCGGCACCGACAATGGTATGGATTTCGTCGATAAACAGGATAATATCCCTGTTTTTCTCCAGCTCATTCAAAACTGCTTTCATCCGCTCTTCGAATTGGCCGCGGTATTTGGTACCTGCAACCAGTGAAGCCAGATCTAAAGTAAAAATACGTTTGTTAAAGAGCACCCTTGATACTTTACGGGCAATGATCCTTAGCGCCAGTCCTTCGGCAATGGCTGATTTACCAACGCCTGGTTCACCAATAAGTATCGGGTTGTTTTTCTTACGACGGCTGAGAATCTGGGCAATTCT
Source organism: Bacteroidales bacterium (assembly GCA_038325075.1). GTDB lineage: Bacteria > Bacteroidota > Bacteroidia > Bacteroidales > Lentimicrobiaceae > Lentimicrobium. The sequence continues at coordinate 20,731 of JBBQIQ010000003.1, forward strand.
TTCAAGTTCCTTTTCACGTCCAACAATAGGATCGAGCCGGCCTTCTTCGGCAGCTTTGGTTAAATCGCGGCCAAAATTATCGAGAACGGGTGTTTTCGATTTTGAATCGGTTGCTTTTCGCACACCACCGCCAAAACCTTTTCCTTCTTCGGCTTCATCATCCGATGAACTGCCGGGTAATTCGTCATGAGGCGAATTGAACGTTGTATGCTCCTCGTTGGTTATGATCGATTTCAGTTCGTCACGAACAGAGTCATAATCCACGCCGTATTTGCCTAATGAACTGGTAACGAGGTTATCTTCGTCTTTCAGAATGGCCAATAGCAGGTGTTCAGTGCCTATCAATTCACTGCTAAACATTTTTGCTTCGAGGTATGTAAGTTTTAATGCCCTTTCGGCTTGTTTAACCAATGGCAGGTTCTCTGCCGATTTGTCACGTTTTGCCGATGTTCCTATGGCTGACTCTATGGATTTGCGAACTTCGTTCGTATCTACGTTCAAAAGATTCAGAATCTGAATGGCCATTCCTTCACCCTCACGTATGATCCCTAATAGTAAGTGTTCCACACCAATATAGTCGTTCCCAAGTCTTAGCGACTCTTCACGGCTGTATGTGAGCACATCTTTTACGCGTTGAGAAAACTTTGCTTCCATTTTGTGAGAATTAATTTAGTTGATTTAGTTAAATTTTACCTCTAATCAATTACAATCCGGTGATGAATTAACAAATAGCCTTTGCCTTATGTTCTGTAGTATAATTCAAAGTTACGCATATTCATGGTTAAAATCAACAATCAGTTGAATTGGGTCAGTAAAGATGGTCAAATTCAGGAAATCAAATACAATGCCGTTTTCCTTTTCTTAACAAAGTGTTGTTAGTAAATAGAAGAATTTAGCCAGTGATTTGAGATTTTTGTAAGCAAAAAAATCGTACTTTCGTATCCCTTAAAAGACTACATTAATTCTTTAATTTTGACCGGGATAAGTGATGGAAAACCAAGAGAATGGCGAAAAAATTGTTAAAGTTAACATTGAAAATCAGATGAAATCGGCCTATATCGACTATTCAATGTCGGTAATAGTGTCGAGGGCCTTGCCGGATGTTCGTGATGGGCTGAAACCGGTCCATCGCAGGGTTCTTTTCGGAATGCTTGATTTAGGCGTATTTTCCAACAGAGCTTATAAAAAAAGTGCAAGAATAGTAGGGGAGGTGCTTGGTAAGTATCATCCCCACGGTGACACTTCAGTTTATGACGCCATGGTAAGAATGGCTCAGGAATGGTCGCTCAGGTATCCGTTGGTTGACGGACAGGGTAATTTTGGCTCTATCGACGGTGACAGCCCGGCTGCCATGCGTTATACCGAAGCGAGGCTGCAAAAGATTGCAGAAGAAATGCTGGCCGACATTAATAAAGATACCGTTGATTTCCAGTTGAATTTTGACGATACATTGCAGGAACCTACCGTTTTGCCTGCTCAGATACCCAATCTGCTTGTAAATGGGGCGTCGGGAATCGCCGTAGGCATGGCTACAAATATGCCTCCGCACAACCTGCGTGAAGTGATTGATGGTATTATTGCTTACATCGATAATCATGAAATTACTATTCCGGAGTTGATGAAATTCATCAAAGCACCCGATTTTCCAACAGGTGGGTTTATCTATGGATATGAAGGTGTTAAAGATGCCTATGAAACCGGGCGTGGAAGAATTGTTATGCGTGCCGAAAGCAAAATTGAGATTGACAGCCACGGTCGTGAAAGCATTATTGTCTCAGCCATCCCATATCAGGTTAACAAAGCTGAAATGATCAGGAAAACGGCTGACCTGATCAACGATAAAAAAATTGAAGGCATTTCAGATATTCGCGACGAATCTGACCGCACAGGAATGAGAATCGTTTATGAACTGAAGCGCGATGCCATTACCAACGTGGTATTGAATAAGTTATATCAGCTTACACAACTGCAAACCTCGTTCAGTGTAAATAATATTTGTCTGGTTAAAGGACGACCGATGCTGTTGAACCTGAAGCAGTTGATCCATTATTTCGTGGAGCACAGGCACGAGGTTGTTATCCGTCGTACCCGCTACGATCTGAATGAAGCTGAAAAGCGGGCGCATATTCTCGAAGGGCTCCTGATTGCCCTTGATCACCTTGACGAAGTAATAGCCCTGATCAGGGCCTCCAGGACGCCGGAAGAAGCCCGTAACGGGCTTATCGAAACATTCAGCCTTTCCGAATTACAAGCAAGGGCTATTCTCGATATGCGTCTGCAAAGGCTTACCGGGCTCGAACGCGATAAAATCAGGGATGAATACAATGAACTCCTCAAAATGATAGAGCATTACAAGAATATTCTCTCAGATGAGACACTGCGTATGGACATTATTAAAGCTGAATTACTTGCTATAAAAGAGAATTACGGCGACGAAGCCCGTACCGAAATTGTTTATTCTGCCAGTGATTTCAAGATTGAAGATACCATCGCCGATGAAAATGTGGTGATTACCATTTCGCACATGGGATACATCAAGCGTACCATGCTTTCGGAATACCGTCGTCAAAACAGGGGAGGCCGCGGGGCCAAGGGTTCTGATATAAGGGATGAAGACTTCCTTGAATACCTTTTCGTTGCTTCTATGCATAACTACATGCTTTTCTTTACAGAGAAAGGTAAAGTATTCTGGATGAGGGTTTTTGAGATTTCAGAAGGTTCCAAGACATCAAAAGGCCGTGCTATTCAGAACATGATCAATATTGAACCCGACGACAAGGTCAGGGCCTTCATCAACCTGAAGAGCATAAAAGACGAAGAATACATCAACAATAACTTCATCATTCTCTGCACCAGAAAAGGCGTTATCAAGAAAACCTCGCTTCTGGCTTACTCCAGGCCAAGAATTAACGGAATCAACGCAATAACCATCCGCGATGATGACCAATTACTGGAAGCAAGGCTTACCAGCGGGACCAGCGAAGTTGTGATGGCCTTGAAATCGGGTAGGGCTATCCGTTTTAACGAAAAAACGGTAAGACCTATGGGTCGCAATGCATCCGGCGTACGCGGAATTACACTTGCCGGGCCTAAGGATGAGGTGGTTGGAATGATCTGCATGAACAATAATAATTTTGATATACTCGTTGTTTCGGAAAACGGTTATGGAAAGCGTTCAAACCTTGATGACTACCGAATAACAAACCGGGGTGGTAAAGGCGTAAAGACCATCAATGTTACCGAAAAAACCGGCCAGCTAATTTCCATAGATTCGGTTACCGACAACGATGATCTAATGATTATCAATCGTTCCGGACTGATTATCCGCATGGCTGTTGCTGATTTAAGGGTTATGGGGAGAGCTACACAGGGTGTCAGGCTGATAAATCTTCGCGAAAAAGATTCAATTGCTGCAGTCACCAAAGTTGAAGCAGATGTAACATCTGCAGATGATGAAGAACTGGCTGAACATACTGAACATCCCGTACCGCCCACAGAGAGCGGATTTGACACTTTTCCTGTAGAAGAAAACTCTGATTCTGAAGTGGAAGATGACCCAAAGAAAGAAGACGATGACGAGAACGGCAGGGATATTGTTAGTGAAGATTAAACCTTATATATTTGCATCGTCAAACCAAGGGTATTAAACAAACTAAACATTTCAAAATGAAAAAATTATCCCTGATTTTCTTCGCTTTTATAACAGTAGCTGCTGTGTTTGGTCAGAAAGCACTCCGTACAACCGCTTTTAACGATCTGCGCAAAGGCCAGCTTGATAAAGCCATGCAGAACATTGAGCCAACTATTTCTGACGCTTCGACTATGAGTGACCCCAAAACATGGTTCTATCGTGGAAATATCTACCTTCAAATCCACATGAGCACCAATCCTGAATATAAGAATTTGGATCCGAATGCTTTGGATAAATCTTATGAGTCCTACAAAAAGCTGTTGGAACTCGATGCCAAAAAGGAATACTACACCGAGGCGATTCAGAACATCTTTGTTATCAGTGAGCAGCTTTATAATCAGGGAGTTAATCATTTTAAAAATGGAGATTCCCTGAATTCCAATGCAGATTTAGCCAAAGCCAATGCAGATTTTGCCAAAGCTAAATCGGACTCTACGAAAGCAGTAGCAGATTTTTCGAAAGCATTGCTATCATTTGAAAGGGCAGTAGATGTAAATGCTACTTATGGAAGTGTTGATACCCTGGCAATATTCAATGCAGGTTTATCAGCCGACAAAGCAAATAACTTTGCCAAAGCAAAAGAATACTACGGTAAGGTGATCGTGATGAATTTCCCTCAGCCCTTGGTATTTAACTCTTTATCTGATGTTTACCTGAAAGAGAAAGATACACTGCAGGCCCTTGCAACGATTCAGACCGGACGTGTAAAATATCCGGACAATTTTAATTTGCTTATAGCTGAAACGAATATATACCTTGCAGCAAAGCAAAATGACAAAGCAATGGCCAACCTGCAGGAAGCTGTTAAGACAGATCCTTTAAACCCGACCATTCACTATGCGGTAGGGGTTAACTACTTTACAATGAATAATTTAGCCGATGCAGAAAAGAGTTACCTCAAAGCAATTGAAATTAAATCCGATTACTTTGAAGCCAACTACAATCTGGGTGCTCTTTACGTTAACCAGGCTGCGACTTTAATCGATAAAGCCAATAAGTTACCGCTGTCAGCGACTGCCGAATATGACGCATTAAAGTTACAGGCTGATGATGTACTTAAAAAATCAATCCCTTATCTCGAAGCAGCTTCAAAACTTGATCCTTCAGATAAAAGTACATTGCTTTCCCTGAAAGAAATTTACACCAGACTCAATATGCTTGATAAACGCAAAGAAATTGAAGCAAAGCTTGCAGGCTTGTAAAATCTGTTTCAATAAATTTTAAAGGCTGCCTGAAAAGGGCAGCCTTTTTTGTTGTAATCAAATCCAATTTCCTTTGATAATAACAAGCAACCGAAATGCGTGGTTTGCTTAATTATTTATATGTAGGTGAGGGTCAGGTAAATGCAATTTGACATAATATTAATTATGTAACATTTATATTCGAGAATACAGTCGATAAATTTACCAGATGTTGGAATTTATCTTGTTCATTACAATGTAAGGCACATATCGTTTTAACGGATTTTTTTTTCAAGTCAGCAAGTCCAAATGAAATATATAACTTTTCGTAATAATTATGTAACAGTTGAGGTAAAGATGAGCTTTATCTTTGATGAGGAATTAACAAGTTTAACAAAACTTTTATTTCAGAAAACCAATTAACATTAACAATTAAACAAACTAAAGTCATGGGCAATTTACTTTACATCATCGCAGTAATTTTGATCATAGGATGGGCAATCGGATTTTTCGCATACAGCGCTGGCAGTATTATCCATATACTACTTGTAATAGCGGTTATTGCTATTCTGTTTAGAATAATTCAAGGTAGAAAAGTATTATAGTTTCTCTCATTATTTCTGCATCACCGAAAAAGATATTCTCCTTTCTTTTTGAAAAGTTGCAACATCGTTGAAGCATGAAACAAAAAAGCCTTGAAAATCAAGGCTTTATTTGGCATTATGTGACCCCGACAGGATTCAAATCCCGATGAATCGGGACAGGCTCTGTAACCTTCTATTTACCCGGCCACACCGCTGGAATATGAAATAATAAACTGGAAAAAGAATACGGAAACAAGGAACTTGAGAAAATTTTCATATTAGGAGGTAGTGACAAGAAAGAAATAGAATACAAGAATTGTCAAAGTTAAAAGTACCGGGAAAATCGAAACCATAAAAACTTCAGACTGGAAAGATATTGTTAAGATTGGAAATCAAGATAATTTTGAACTGTTAGTTTCTGAGTTATAAAATAGAAAATAAAACAAGTTTACGAGCAAACACCCAGCCTGAACAGCCGGTTTTTTTATGGGAATCTGATCAGCAAAATAGAGTAAAATAGGGATATAAACACCCATTGTTTTATAATAGGAAAAGGGTTACAACAAATAATTGCTGTAACCCTTTGATTTTGAGGTGACCCCGACAGGATTCAAACCTGTAACCTTCTGATCCGTAGTCAGATACTCTATTCAGTTGAGCCACGGGGCCATTTTGAGAGTGCAAATATACGTATTTCCCCGGATTTTCAAATTTTTTGCTCTAATTTTGCTCCTCCCCTCTCAAAAATTTCTTTAAAATGGAATTAAACTGGCCTAAAGAACTTTCTGTTGCAATAACCGTTTCAGACAAGGACGGTAAAATTATAGAAATGAACAACCGGTCTGCTGAGGTCTTCGCAAAATACGGTGGCTTCAGCCTGATCGGCAAACAATTGAATGACTGCCATCAGCCTGCATCGCAAGAGATTATGGCTGGTATTATTCAAAATCAATCAGTCAATGTTTATACCATCGAAAAAAATGGTGTTAAAAAACTGATCTATCAATGTCCGTGGTTTAACAAGGGCGAGTATGCTGGTCTGGTTGAACTCTCGATGGTAATTCCGGAAAAATTACCGCATTTTATCAGATAAATTCTATTCCTGTTTGGGTGTTTTTCTTAATTCTTTCTTCTGCGAAACGGCCTTTTTATCCTGAATTCTGGATTCTTTTGCTGCCCTGCCCGGTTTACTGGCTATCCGCTTCCTGACCGGCTTTAATGCTTTGGAAATCAGAATATAGAAGCGTTGCAGTACATCCTCCTTATTTGCTGCCTGGCTCCTCTCCTTCTGCGAATACATTCTGAGCGCACCTTCAGTGCTGAGCCTTGATTGCAGTTTTATCAGCAATGTTTCTTTCTGATTGTCCGTCAGTAATTTTGAAGCAGGGATATTGAACCTGATTTCAACCCGAGTTTCAGTGGTATTTACATGCTGACCACCCTTGCCACTGCTTCTGGATGTTGAAAATACAATTTCCTTTTCCAGTTCGGGCAGTCCGAATTGTTCCATATTTAAAGTTTGATACAAATTAAAGGAATCTCAAGGTAGCAGGCAAAAAAAAAGAGCCGTTGAACGACTCTTTCTAAAATTATCCACGTTTTATTTTGATGCGGTCTTGATGGTACAACCAATGGCTTTGGTAAAATCAGGCTGAGGGCTTTTCCCATCCATTACAGCGGTTAACGCATTTTCAAGATACTTTTCCTTCACGGCTTCTGCATCCTGTGAGTTATCATCAATTGCCCCGATATAAGCCACATTGAAAGATTTACCTTGTTTATTCACCAGAAAAACATGCGGTGTACGGGTTGCTCCATATTTAGGATAAACCTTCTGTCCTTCGTCGAAGAGGTAAGGAAATGTAAATCCTTTTTCAGAAGAACGTTGCTGCATTTCTTTGTAACCATCAGCAGGAACGATTGCAGGATCGTTTGGGTTTATGGCTATTACCGGATAGCCTTTTGCTTTGAACTTTTTATCCAATGCTACAATCCGGTCTTCGTAGGCTACCGAAAACGGGCAATGGTTGCAGGTGAAAATAATTATAAACCCCTTGGCATCAGGGAAATCGGCGAAAGAGACAAACTTACCGTCCACATTCTTTAGTTTAAAATCCGGAGCTTTGTCGCCCACTTTAACCCCCTGGGCAAAAAGTTGAGAAACTGAGACAATCGTCAGTAAAATGGCAGAAATGATATTTTTCATTTTTTAATCAGGTTTTGTTTAACAATGGTTTGTAATTCTTCGTAGGTAAAACTCTTTTCGTAAAAAGTGCGAAAATTTCTGTTGTAGAAAACCGTTGCCGGCAGTGCGCCAGACCATTCAGGCGAAACCTTGTTGATCCAGGAATTTGCGTCCGGATCGTTCAAAAGGATGACCTGTGGACTGAGCCTGTATTTTTCAATAAATGGTTTTAACCGGGTATCCAGATGCTTCAGAAAATCAAGGCTGACAAGGACAACTTTGACCTTTTCACCGCTGAATTCATCGTGAAGCTTTTGGAAATAAGGCATTTCCTTTACACAGGGAATGCACCAGGTTGCCCAGAAATTTACAATATAAGTGGTGTCGTTTCGCTGATTCAGCAATGGTTCCAGCCCTTTAAAGTCGGTAACCAGGACATTTTGTGACCTGAGCGTGGAGGTAAAAAGTAAAAGTAGCAGGACAAGTGCAGTTAGTCTCATTTTAAATCAAATTCATAAGCTAAACACCATTTTCAAACTGATTGTTCAAAAGGCAGTCTGTAAGTTTGAGTAATATGAATAAAAAATACAACCGGGAGAATAATCAAAGATCAGGATAATAAAATAAATCAAACTTTGAGTCCACTTTCGAAACGAAGAATTTGACACCAACCCGATCACGTACGTACGGGATCGGGCCACTAAAACACTATCCGCCAGTTGGCAACACCAATTATAAATTATTGAAATACAATATTATACAGAATTTGGTGCCCAGGAGCATTGGTGTCCAATCTTTTTTTTGACTTTTCGAAGCAGGCTTAACTTTTTACTTCGTACTTTTGTAAACGGCTTTTCCGTCAATTACGGTCATTATTACTTTTGCCTTTGGAATTTCCTTTTCGGGAACCTGCATAATATCACGGTCAATTACAACAAAATCTGCATTCATACCCGGCTCAATACTTCCCCTTCTGTTTTCTTCGAAGCATGATTTGGCCGCCCATTTTGTGATAGACCTGAGCGCTTCCTGACGGGTGAGCGCATTTTCTTTCTGGAATCCTGTTGCTGGTTTGCCTTTTAAATCCTTTCGTGAAACCGAAGCATAGAACGTAAGCAATGGGCTGATGTTTTCAATCGGGAAGTCGGTACCATTGGGTATCCAGCCATTTTGCTGCATCAGGGTTTTATAGGCGTAAGCATTCCTGATGCGGGAATCGCCGAGCCTGCTGCGCGCCCAACCCATGTCAGAGGTAGCATGCGTGGCCTGAACAGAAGGAACAATGGCAAATTCACCAAATAGTTTAAAGTCGTCGGGATGCACGACCTGTGCATGCTCAACGCGCCAGCGCAGGTTATTTCCGGGAAGCAGGTAGTCGCTGTAAACTCTCAGAACTGTCCGTACGGCAGAATCTCCAATGGCATGTGTATTCACCTGGTATCCGTTATCATAAGCCATCACACAATATCTGCCAAGATCTTCAGGAGTAATGGTTAGAATACCATGTTCTCCCGGAGAATCGCTGTATGGCCTGAGCAGGCATGCCCCTCTTGAGCCAAGAGCACCGTCGGCATAAAGTTTTAATGACCTGACACTGAGTTTGGGCCTGACGTAAATACCTTTTCTCAGAAAACGCTTAAAGTTCTCTTCATTGGGATTGAGCATGGCATAAATTGCCATTTGGAGCTGACCATCTGATTGGAGGTTGTCGTAAAAGTCTATAATTCGGGCGTCAAGCCCTGCATCAGCTACCATCGTCAAACCAACTGAATAACACTCATTTGCAGATATGTTTACAAGTTCGGTCAATTCCTGTATTGTAGGTTCAGGAATCAGGTTCCGGAAACGGTCGGCCAATGATTCGAGGAAAATTCCGGTAAACTTTCCCCGTTCAATAAATGCCTCCTTTTTATTGACTATGCTGTCAATTGTAATTCCCGATAAGGCAATGGCAGCATCGTTAACCAAAACAGCGTGGCCATCAACCCTGACAAGCACCACAGGAGTTTCAGGGAATAAATCGTTCAGCTTTTTGTTATCAGGGAATTGATGCCCCGGCCATTTGTTCTGATCCCATCCCCTGCCTGAAATCCAGTCAGATGGCTTTTGTTCCTGCTGTTTAGTTAAGATATCAAGCACCTGCCCGAATGATGTTGCCCCTGAAAGGTCAGCATACCGGCTATTGAGCGCAAGTCCGTAAAAATGGCAGTGTGCATCTATAAAGCCCGGATAAATCGCTTTTCCCTTGACATCAAGCACCGAATCAGTCTCATATTTATTGTTGATCAGCAAATTGTCTCCTACTTCAAGGATTTTACCTTCCTTTACAGCCATAGCAGCATGGATGCTGAAAGCGCTGTCGGCCGTGTAAATGACCGCATTCTGAACAATGAGGTCAACAGAAATTTTATCGCTTTGACAAGATGTAATAACCATAACAAATACCGGTAAAAACAGCAATCTTCGTAACATCAGGCATAATTTTCAGCAAACTTAAACATAATTTTTTTTAGCATTTTTCAGTAATCAGGCTTTTTTTCATGCATTGTCAAAAACTTTTCAACAGTTTTGTACTGAATTTAAACCTATCTGTCTCAAAATGAATAATTACGATGAATTATCCTGTTTATTTAAACAATTGTATTTCCCCTGTGTTCATTTCTACCGGGATTTGATTCTATCGACTATGTAAAATAGACAGTTTAAAAAGATGAGAAATCAAAAACCTTTTATAATTTTGAGCTTTGAAACTTAACGATGGATTCATTATGAGCAAAAATTTCTTTACCCCCCGTATGGTTCTAATTTATTTGGCGATTCTCACTGCAGCTTTCATGCGGTTGATCCCTCACTGGCCTAATTTTACGCCTGTTGCAGCCATTGCGCTATTCAGCGGGGCATTCATCAGCAGAAAATCATTGGCATTGGTGGTCCCTTTTGCAGCTTTATTCATCAGTGATCTGTTCCTTGGGTTTCATTCCACGATGATAGCCGTGTATGCGGCTTTTGGAATTACAGTACTTACAGGGTTCTGGTTACGCAACCGGGTTAAAGCCGGAAACGTTGTCCTGGCTTCAGTATTTTCATCCGTAGTGTTTTTTCTGATCACTAATTTTGGTTCATGGATGAGCGGGATGATGCCCTATCCAATGGATTTCTCCGGCCTTATGATGGCTTATACTGCCGGCATCCCCTTCTTTAACAATGGCTTGCTGGGAGATCTGTTCTATAGTACAGTTCTGTTTGGCGGATTTTACCTTGTTGGACTCAGATTTCCTTCACTGGCAAAAGTAAAAGCATAATCTGATCCATTCACAAAATATCAAAACCCTTTATGGCATTGCTTTAAAGGGTTTTTAATCTAAGTTGAGCTATTTCCCTTTTCAAATCGCTAAATTTGGGTTTAAGTTTATCAGTTTTTTTCTGATTAATAATCGACTGATAAACAAGCAGGAGTTTCAATGATAGTCATCAGATCAATTCCTCATCGCGTTCGAGCAATAAAACGGAATGCTGGGGAACGATGTAGTATTTTTCATCATTATAAACGATTTCAATCGCACCTTTCTGCAGAAATATAGCCAGATCGCCTTCTTTAGCCTGAAGCGGAATGTATTTTATATTCCCGTGTTCTTTCTGTTTCCACGGTTCATCCTCATCGCTACTGACCGGAATAGGATAGCCTGGACCGGCTTTAAGCACATAGCCTGACTGGATTTCTTCCTTTTCATTGTAACCAGGCGGCAAAAACAAACCTCCTTTGGTTTTTTTCGAAAGTGACAGCGGTTTAATAAGCAACCGGTCACCCACTACAATAAGTTTTTCGAGTTTGTCTTTGTTGGTTAGTATCATAAGGGGGTATTTGGTGTTTCAGGCTTATCTGATGATAAGTGGAGCAAAATTATTGAAAAAAGTGGTATTTTTGTAAAACCGGAATGCAATCTAACTTTCACTTTTGAGCTAAATTGCGACACTTGCCTGATTGCATAACAGAGAACTGATTTTAATAATAACATCATGAAAATAGTAGCTTTTAAAGTCGGCAAACCCAGGCAGTTCAACTACAAGCCTCTTTTCTATGACAAGGAGAAGGAGGAAATGCAGGAAAGACTGAAGAAGTATTCTGAACCTGAGCAGATTGAAGCCAATCGCCTTCGCTCAAAAATCAAGGAAACCTGGCGGCTGAAGGACACGAGGAACCACCAGCTTTCAAAACGCACCCTGTATATTTATCTGGCAGGCGCAATTTTGTTGATTTATTTTATTTTCTTTCGTTAATTTATTGGTAGTTAGATTATTATGTCGGATATCATCAGGCTTTTGCCCGATTCAGTTGCCAATCAGATTGCTGCAGGAGAAGTAATTCAACGCCCGGCTTCGGCTGTTAAGGAGTTGCTTGAGAATGCTGTGGATGCCGGTGGAAACAACATTGAACTGATTATAAAGGATTCGGGGAAAACCCTGATCCAGATCATTGATAACGGCTGCGGCATGTCGCCGACCGATGCCCGCATGAGTTTTGAAAGGCATGCCACATCAAAAATAAAGACAGCCGATGATCTGTTTCGTATCCGTACCCTTGGATTCAGGGGTGAAGCACTGGCTTCTATCGCTGCCATTGCACAGGTTGAGTTGAAAACCCGGAGACTTGAGGACGAATTGGGCACCCATCTGATTATAGAAGGTTCTGTTGTTAAAAGTCAACAGCCCTGTGCCTGTCCGGCAGGAACCTCACTGATGATCAAGAACCTGTTTTTTAATGTTCCGGCAAGGCGTAATTTTCTTAAATCAGATTCGGCCGAATTGCGTCATATCATTGAAGAATTTCAGCGTATTTCGCTGGTAAATCCTTCAATTTCGTTTGCTTTCATCAACAACGGCAAACCGATGTTCCAATTACCCCATTCCGGGCTGAAACAACGAATAGCCAATGTTATGGGTTCGGGAAATTTAGAAAAACTGATAACATTAAATCAGGAAACCGATGTCGTGAAAATATCAGGTTTTATCGGCAAGCCTGAAAGTGCAAGAAAAACAAAAGGTGAACAGTATTTTTTTGCAAACAATCGTTACATCAGGCATCCATATCTTAACCATGCGGTAGAAGACGCGTTTAAAGACCTGATTCCGGAAGGTTACTTCCCCTCCTATTTTATTTTTCTGGAGGTTGATCCCGGCCATATTGACATCAACATTCATCCGACCAAAACAGAGGTTAACTTTCAGGATCACACAAGTATATATTCAATACTAAGATCAGCCGTAAGGCTATCTATTGGTAAATACAGCCTTTCTTCTACCTTTGATTTTGAAAATGAACAGATTTTTGATTACAATTTCCCGAAAGACAGGCCAATTGTTGTTCCGGGAGTTGATATTGATCCGGAATTCAATCCGTTTGTTAAGAATCCACAATCTGCAATGCGACTTACACCGGGCGGTTCCCGGCAAAGCCCCGGAAATAGTCAGTGGGAAAAGCTCTACGAAGGGTTGCACCATGAAAATGTTGAACAACAACCTGCCGGGCAAACCATAACCATAAGCTCCGATTTCGGAACAGATACAAAGGCTGACAGGAATTTCATGCAGTTCCAGAACCGTTTTATCCTTACAAAAGTTAAATCCGGGTTAATGATTATCGATCAGCAGGCAGCACACGAACGCATCCTTTTTGAAAGCTATCTGGAACGGATGGAAAAGAATAAAGGGATGGCGCAGCAACAACTGTTCCCGCAGACTGTTAAATTGTCAGCCTCAGATACAGAGCTGGTGAATGAGCTGATCGGGGAAATATCGCTGCTTGGCTTTATTATAGAGCCATTCGGGCCAAACACCTTTATTATTAACGGAACGCCGGCTGACCTGCCGAACGAAAATGTTCAGGATTTGCTCGAAAATGTGCTTGAGAATTACAAAAAAAACCAACTTGGCTTAAAACTTGACAGGAAAAGCAATCTTGCACGTTCAATGGCGAAAAATATGGCAGTGAAGCCGGGAAAAGTCCTGATGGAAGACGAAATGCAATCCCTGGTTGATGATCTTTTCGCCTGCAGTGTCCCGAACCTAAGCCCTTCGGGGAAAACCATTACAACGCTGATCAGTGCGGAGGAAATTGAAAAACGATTTACTAAGTAGAAAATAACGAATGAACCTTCAGCAATATTCTCCCAGGGGCTTCAGCATGCTGCCACCTGTTGTTAAAAATCTTTTGATAATCAATGGCTTGTTTTTTCTGGCTCAATTGTCGGTGGAGCAGGTGTTCCACATCGACCTGACAGATTATCTGGGAATGCATTATTTCGGTTCCACAAAATTTAATCCGGGTCAGCTTGTCAGTTATATGTTCCTTCACGGAGGCTTTACTCATATCTTTTTCAACATGTTTGCCTTATGGATGTTCGGCTATACACTTGAAAATGTATGGGGGGGCAAACGTTTTCTGACTTATTATTTTATAACCGGTATTGGTGCAGCTTTGGTTCACATGCTGGTGATGTGGATAACCATTTCAGGAATACAGGCTGATGCAGCAGCGGTTATGCGCGCACCGGACCCTGCAGTTTTTTCCGCTTTTATTGATGATCATTATCCTGGATTCAAGAGTCAGCTTTTTGATTTTATTGATATCTGGAAAGCGAATCCGGGTAATCCGGTTTATGTGAACCAGGCCTCCAGTTACATGAACGATCTTATCAATATTCAGATGGACATACCGACCGTTGGTGCCTCTGGTGCGGTTTTCGGGATACTGCTGGCTTTCGGTATGATGTTCCCCAATTCAGTGATTTACCTTTACTTCTTTTTCCCGATTAAAGCAAAATGGTTTGTGATTCTATATGGAGCTGCTGAAGTCTATTTTGGATTTGCCAATAATCCCGGTGATAATGTTGCTCATTTCGCCCACTTAGGCGGAATGATTTTCGGATTTTTCCTGATCAGATACTGGAACAGGAAGTTGCACCGTTATAATGACTGGCAATGAAAGTGAAAAATGAAGAGTGAAAAGTGAAGAAAGTGAAGAGTGATGCTTCGACTTCGCTCAGCAACCAGGTGAAAAGTGAAAGCTTATTACTCAACTAACCTAACCTTAGCGTCCCGCTAAGGTTTAACTCAAAATACCAGGATGCCTGAGAAGTGAGAAATGAGTTGTAAGTGAAGAAAGTGAAAAGTGAAGAGTGAAGTGAGTGAAGAAAGGGAAAGCTTATTACTCAACTAACCTAACCTTAGCGTCCCGCTAAGGTTTAACTCAAAATACCAAATGCCTGAGAAGTGAGAAATGAGTTGTAAGTGAAGAAAGTGAAAAGTGAAAAGTGAAGAGTGAAGAGAGAAGAATGAAAAGAATGAAAAGAGTGAAAAGAGTGAAGAAAGAAAAATGGAAGTAAAGACGCAATGCTTGCTTCTCATCTAATTAGTATTACATAGTCGGCCAGGATTACTTAAAAAATATCAAACAACCAATGTTTCAGCAGGTTTCACCATTTGAACGGATAAAAGTCTTTTTCAGTCGGCGCGAAATACTGCCGGGGCTGATATTGATCAACATTGCCGTTTGGCTGGCAACTGTTTTAATCAGAAATTTTGCTTTTCTATTTGCAAGCCCTGAATCAGCATTCAGCGGCAGCTATAAAGACAGGGTAACCGAATGGATACTGAATTCATTGGCCGTACCGGCCAATATAGCAGTGCTGGTTTCAAAACCATGGACCCTGATGACCTACATGTTTTTGCATACCGATTTCATCCATATCTTGTTTAACATGCTCTGGTTGTGGTGGTTCGGAGTAATATTTATCCAATACCTTTCACAGAAACAGTTGCTTGGCACCTATCTTTTCGGAGGAATAGCGGGGGCTCTTCTATACGTTACAGCCTTTAATTTTTTCCCCGTTTTCAGCCTTGCACGCGAATCGGCCATAGCCCTGGGCGCCTCGGCCTCGGTGCTCGCGGTGGTCGTGGCGATCGCTTTTTATGTCCCTGATTATACCGTGAATTTGCTTTTTCTTGGCCAGATAAAGATCAAGTATATAGCAATATTTACTGTACTGATCGATCTGATGATGCTCAGTTCAGGCAATGCTGGGGGGCATATTGCCCACCTTGGGGGCGCGCTCTGGGGTTTTGCCTATACAAAAATGCTTCCTGGTTTTGATCCTGCCAAAATTTTGAATGTATTTTACCGGATGGATTTCAATTTCGGTAAACGCAGAAAGACGACGCGTTTTAAAGTGCACAAAGGCGGAAAACCGATTACGGATGAGGAGTTTAACAGGCAAAAAATTCTCCGTCAGCAAAAAATAGATTCAATTCTCGAAAAAATTTCAAGATCGGGTTACGACAGTTTGTCGAAGGAAGAAAAGGAATTGCTGTTTTCCAGTAGTCAGAAAAAATCTTAGAAAAGTTTATGCCAATTCAGGAAAACAAGAAAAAGCGAAGGAATTCACACCTTTCCAGGCTATTCTTTGCTGCCAACCTGGTGGTCATTGTATTTCTCGCCCTTGGATTTCTGGCAGCCTATATTCCGCCTGACAAATATTGGGTTTTTGCCTTTGCAGGACTTGCTTTCCCTTACATGGCTGCGCTGAATATTGTTTTCCTGTTTGTTTGGCTGGTAACCAGGAAGAAATATTTTTTTGTTTCTGTTGCAGCTTTTCTGCTTTGCTTTTACAGGCTTTCCGGCTTCTTCCAGTTTAACAGGAACAATGATGAAGAAGTGATTAAGAATAGTATAAACGTTGTTTCTTACAATGTCAGAATTTTCGACCGCTATAACTGGAAACCTAAAAAAATAAGCCGGAATGCTGAGGATATCCTTAAATTGACAAAGGAGCTAAGTCCTGACATACTTTGCATACAGGAATACCATGCAGGCCGGAAAGGAAAAGTCAACATGAAAGACTCTATATCAAAAATCACCGGTCTGAGATATAGTCATATAGAGTACGTTCGTTTTAACGGGGAGACCAAACCTTATGGAATAGCTACCTTTAGCAGATGGCCGGTTTTATCGTCGCAAACTATTAATTTTAAAGGGAATACCGTTAATTTCTGTCTGATAAATGACATCAATTTCAATGGAGATACTGTCAGGATATTTAATATTCACCTTGAATCGATCCAACTGAGCAACGAAGATTACCTATATGTATCGGATATTGCCAACCGTGCTGAAAATCAGGAGATTTTCTCTGAGAATTCCCGCAAGATAATTTACAAACTCAGAAAAGCATTTATTGCAAGAGCCTCTCAGTCCAGGGAAGTGGCTGAACGCATCCAGAATTCCCCTTACCCGGTAATTCTCTGTGGTGATTTTAACGATACACCCTCCTCGTATTCCTACCATCAGATTGCTCAAAACCTGACCGATGCTTTCAGGGAATCCGGCAACGGGTTTGGCCAAACCTACGCCGGAATTCTGCCATCTTTCCGTATTGATTATATTCTGCATGGAGATGAATTTATTTCAACCAATTTCCGGAGAATTCGTAAACCGCTCTCCGATCACTATCCGGTTACAGCAGTTCTAAGTCTTCGTCCAAAAGGAATTCCTGAATGAAGACCGGATTTAAAGTTTTGTGGGGCTTTGGGATAAAGGTAATGGCAGTTTTGCTGAGCATTTCTTTGTTACCCGGATTGATTTCACCTTTCATAAACCCTTATTATTGTTGGCCTGCCGCGTTTTTTGGGCTGGCTTACCCGGTTATCTGGTTTTTCAGCTTCGGATGCACCCTGCTTCTGATCGGGCGAAAACACTGGTTTTTTGCTTCATTGATATTCTTATTGCTTGGTGCGCCCTTGATGCTTAAACACTTCTCTCTGCCATTTCGCAACAATAAAACGAAACCGGGAGATTATACTTTAGTAACCTATAATGTTCATGGATTTTCGGGTTTTCGTGAAGGAATATCGAACCACGACAGGAAGATAAGGGTGCATGATTTTATTAATCAAATCAAGCCTTCGGTGGTATGTATGCAGGAATATGCAATTAAAACAAAAAAACAGGATCGCTATTCAGATATTCCTGAGATTGGATTAAAAGTATCATATACAGCACTTTCGGAATATGAAACAGATCTTAGAGGGACTTTGTATTGCCTGTTAATTGCAAGCAATCATCCAATCAAAAATCAGGGCTCTGTATTTACGCTTGAAAAGAATGCTTTCGGAATGTATGCAGACATTCAGTTTCCGGAGGGCATCGTGCGGGTTTACAACATTCATCTTGAATCTGTAAAATTTATCGGGGAGAAGAAACTCCTTCGGCCGCATAAGAATCTGGGAATATTTAAAGACCTTATAACCATTGTTAAAGGTACTTACAGAAAACTCAGACATGCATTTCCGGCCAGGGCTTATCAGGCAAAGATGATTGCTGAAAGTATAAGAAAATGCCCTTACCCGGTGATTGTTGCAGGCGATTTTAACGATACCCCGGCTTCCTATTCATACAGGTTGCTTCATAAGGGGCTTCAGGATGCAGCATCCTTCAGGGGTTTCGGATTTAACAGAACTTATGCCGAGAGCCTCTACCCTATCCGGATTGATCAGGTATTGATCGACCGGCGACTGAATGCTACAAACTATCAAAGAAAAAAAATCTACTTATCTGATCATTTTCCGGTAGTTTCCTCTTTTAGTTTTAAGCAGTCACCTTGATTATTTTAACCTTATTTACACTAATTTTAACACCTAAAATTTATTCAGATGGACTTCAGGCTGACTTCCGAATTTGAGCCGACCGGCGATCAACCGCAGGCGATTCAGCAATTGGTTGAAGGTCTAAAGCGTGGCGATCCTTCACAGGTATTGCTGGGGGTTACCGGTTCGGGAAAAACATTCACCATTGCCAATGTTATAGCACAGGTTAACAGACCTGCCCTGATTCTGAGCCATAATAAGACACTGGCTGCACAACTTTACGGGGAATTCAAACAGTTCTTTCCGGACAATGCAGTTGAGTATTTCGTCTCCTATTACGATTATTACCAGCCAGAAGCTTTTATTCCCTCAACCAATACTTACATCGAAAAAGACCTTTCCATCAACGAAGAG
This sequence comes from Bacteroidales bacterium, assembly GCA_038325075.1. Lineage (GTDB taxonomy): Bacteria > Bacteroidota > Bacteroidia > Bacteroidales > Lentimicrobiaceae > Lentimicrobium. Next base: position 39,424 of record JBBQIQ010000003.1, read on the forward strand.
ATTGAAAAGCTCAGACTCAGCGCTACCTCCTCTTTATTATCGGGCCGACGCGATGTGATTGTAGTTTCTTCGGTTTCATGCATTTACGGCATCGGAAATCCGGATGATTTTGTAAATAATGTCATCCGGTTAAAAACCGGCGATGTCATTCCACGCAACAAACTCTTATGGACTTTTGTAGAAGGCCTTTACAGCCGGACGGAAGCCGATTTTACGCGTGGAAACTTCAGGGTAAAGGGCGATACGGTTGATATTTTTCCCGCTTATGCCGATTATGCAGTACGCATTATTTTCTGGGACGATAATATTGAATCTATCGAATCGTTCAACCCAACCGATGGCCTGACCATTGAAAAGCTTGATCAGATTAACATCTACCCTGCCAATATTTTTGTCACTTCACGTGAAAAGATGAAGGATTCCATTCAGGAAATTCAGTCCGACCTGATCAAACAGGTGGATTATTTCAATGAAATTGGCAAACCACTGGAAGCCAGAAGACTTGAAGACAGGGTGACCTACGATATGGAAATGATGCGTGAACTGGGTTATTGCTCGGGCATCGAGAATTATTCACGGTATTTCGATGGCAGATCGACCGGTTCGAGGCCTTTCTGCCTGCTCGACTACTTCCCCGATGATTTTATAATGGTAATCGACGAAAGCCACGTTACGGTTTCGCAGATCAGGGCTATGTATGGCGGTGACCGGTCGCGGAAAACCAATCTGGTTGACTATGGTTTCAGATTGCCATCGGCAATGGACAACCGTCCTTTGAAATTTGATGAATTTGAAAGCCTTACCAGTCAAACAATTTATGTAAGTGCCACCCCTGCCGATTATGAGCTTCAGAAATCAGAAGGAGTTGTAATTGAACAGCTTATACGTCCGACAGGGCTGATAGATCCGCCGGTTGAGGTCAGACCGGCCTTAACCCAGGTTGATGATTTGCTCGATGAGATCGACAGAACCATAAAAGCCGGAGGCCGTACATTGGTTACGACCCTCACAAAACGAATGGCAGAGGAACTGACCAAATATCTGGCGAAGCTGGATATTAAATGCCGGTATATCCATTCAGACGTTGATACCATTGAGCGGGTTGAAATTCTGCGGGATTTGCGACTGGGTGTTTTTGATGTACTTGTGGGTGTGAACCTTTTGCGCGAAGGCCTTGATTTACCTGAAGTTTCGCTGGTTGCAATTCTTGATGCAGATAAGGAGGGTTTCCTGCGCTCGGAGCGCTCGCTGACCCAGACTGCAGGACGCGCTGCCAGAAACATCAACAGCAAAGTAATCATGTATGCTGACAAAATTACCGAATCCATGCGGAAGGCTATGGAAGAGACCGGCCGCAGAAGAATCAAGCAAATTGCCTACAACGTTGAAAACAATATAACACCCCGTCAGATCATCAGATCAACCAGTTCAATCCTGGGGCAGACGGCAGTTGCCGATTCTTCGCATCGTCCGGGCAAGGTCTATATTGAAAGTGATACAGTTAGCCTTGCCGCTGATCCGGTCGTAAAATATATGAATCCGGCACAACTCGAAAAAGCAATCAGCCAGACAAAGAGATCTATGGAAAAAGCTGCGAAAGAGCTTGATTTTATAGAAGCTGCCAGGCTGAGGGATGAGATGTTTGCCCTGCAGGAGATGTTGAACGGAGGTAATAAGAATCGTTAGCAAATTTTAGGCTGAGGTTAAGGTTAAGGTTAAGGTTAAGGTTAAGGTTAAGGTTAAGGTTGAGGTTAAGGTTGAGAGGAATTTTAATTGAAATTGTATGTTAAAAAGGCTATTAAGGCTGACTTTCTATTTAATTATTGTCATACTGATCATTTTAGTCCAGAAAATTCTGATGCCGGTAAAATATGATGTTCCTGAATATCAGATCAGGGAAAGTACCAGGTACTGGACATTGCCGACAGGTTCAAAAATCGGATATACACGTATCCCGGCCATTGGAGATAAGAAGCCATATCCTGTTATCTTTTTGCAGGGCGGCCCGGGCGGGCCCGTTTATGACCAGAATATTGAATTACTCAGCCCGTTGGCAGAAAATGGGTTTGATGTTTACCTGTACGATCAGGTTGGATGCGGTGCATCCGCAAGACGGGAAGATATAGAGGATTACACTGTCGAAAGGCACAAACGGGACCTGGAGGAGATTGTAAAAATGATTGGAGTTGAAAAGGTAATCCTGATCGGACAATCATGGGGCGCAATGCTGGCCACTGCTTTTATAGCTGACAATGCCGATAAAGTTGAGAAGGTTATATTTACCGGTCCCGGACCTATATTACCATTGAAAAGAGAATTGGAAAGCGTTGATCCTCCTGATAGCCTCAACCTGACTCAACCAGTCTACACCAACCGGCAAGGCAGGGATAAAATCTATAACCTCAGGGCAAAAGTGGTGGAAGCCTTTGCCAGGGCCTTTAACTGGAAACTGGCAACTGACCTGGAAATGGATGCTTTTTCGACCCTGCTAAACCATGAAATGGGTAAATCAACGGTGTGCAACCCCAATGATCCGGAAATTGATAACAAAATGGAGAGCGGTTCAGGTTACTATTCCATGGTAAAGACAGTTCAGAGTTTTGAGGCAGTTGCTGACGTCCGTCCAAAATTGAGAGGTTGTAAAATACCGGTACTGATTATGCGGGGGCAATGTGATGGTATAAAATGGGGCTATACCTCTGAATATCTGAGTCTTTTCAATAACTATCAACTCGTAATTATACCAGATGCAGGGCATTCAATCGGCAGAGAACAGCCCGGGCTTTATCTGGAAGCTATCCGGCGGTTTTTAAATGAATGAATGTTATGGATGCTTTTCGAAATTAAATGCCTGTAACTACATTTTAAAGTACACACAAAGTCTGGAAATTCGATTCTCTATTTGTATTTTTACCATTGAAATAAAATTTCCAGATGAACCCACTCCATACAGAACACCTGACCCTTCACGCCATCAAAGCCGCAATCAAGGCGGGTAAACTGGTGATCGAAATCTATAACAGCGAATATTCGACAACATTCAAAGAAGACAATAGTCCGCTGACCACAGCAGACATCAGTGCTCATGAATCCATTGCCGGCGACCTTTCCGACACCGATTTCCCGATTTTAAGCGAGGAAGGTCGTAACATTCCCTGGGACCTCCGGCGAAAGTGGCATTATTTCTGGCTGGTGGATCCATTGGATGGAACAAAGGAATTTATTAACAGGAATGGTGAATTTACCGTCAATATTGCTTTGATAGCCGGGCAAAGTCCGGTAATCGGTGTAATCTATGTACCGGTTTCCGGGATGCTCTATTTCGGAAATCCGGAAATTGGTTCATGGTCGGTTGATTGTTTTCAAAACGCCTTTAATCCGGAAGAAATATCGCTCACAACCCTTATTAAGATAAGCAGCAAACTGCCAATCAATCAAAATACTGAAACGATAACTGTTTTAGCCAGCAGATCTCATTTATCGACAGAAACAGCAGGTGTCATAGATCAAATCAGGGAAAAGTACCCTGAATGCAACATTATCAGTGCAGGTAGTTCGCTTAAATTCTGTAGGCTGGCCGAAGGTTTAGCGCAGTATTATCCGCGTTTCAGCCCAACAATGGAATGGGACACCGCTGCAGGGCATGCCATAGCCTCGTTTGCAGGGATTGAAGTCAATGCCTGGCCCGGTGATTTACCACTTGAATACAATAAGGAAAATCTGGTGAATCCCTGGTTTTTCGCTTTTAAGAAAGGGATTCCTGTATTTAAACCCTAACGTTACTTCTCATTTTAAGGACAATCCAGACCCCAAAAAAATCATATAATACACATCCTTCCGTTTGTGGTGGATGTATTTTACCATGAAACCTCCAGATAGGGTGATCTCTTCGATCAGGTCAAAGGATTCCCAGGTTTTGGGCCAGGGTGAGAGGGTCGGTGTGAACCGGACTTTGAAAAACATTATATTCAATTCATGACTGTTCAATTTACATCTTCATCCCACCACACACACTGATTACCTGTCCGGTAACATACGATGAAAGGTCAGAAGCCAGGAACAGGCTTACATCAGCCACGTCTTCCGGCTTTCCGCCACGTTTTAGCGGAATACCATCGATCCAGACTTTGCGGACATCATCGGGGAGTTTGGCGGTCATATCGGTCTCGATGAAACCCGGGGCAATGGCATTGCAACGAATGCTGCGTGAACCAAGCTCCTGGGCAATCGACTTTGTGAACCCTATCAACCCGGCCTTTGAAGCAGAGTAATTTGACTGTCCTGCATTTCCACCCACGCCCACAACCGAACTCATGTTGATGATTGATCCGGAGCGCTGTTTCAGCATTACTTTCTGAACTGCCTTTGTCATATTGAAGACAGATTTCAGGTTGACTTTGATAACCAAATCCCAGTCCGCTTCGGTCATACGCATCAGCAGATTATCGCGGGTAATGCCTGCATTGTTTACCAGGATATCGATTCGCCCGAATTCTTCCATAACCGCAGTAATCAGGTTTTCACTGCCATCAAATGAACTGGCATCGCTGGCATAGCCTTTGGCTTTAACACCAAATGCAATGAGTTCTGCCTCAAGGGCTTCAGCAACAGCATCGTAATTAAGATCAGAGAAAGCAACATTGGCTCCTTCCGAGGCAAATTTCAGGGCGATGGCCTTCCCTATCCCGCGGGCACCGCCGGTTATCAGGGCTGTTTTTCCTTCTAATAGTTTCATTTTTATCTGTTTTTACTTTGGATTTTAAAAAACTAAATGCTTCATCACGTCTCCAGCAGAAATGTCTTGCTTATTATTTCAGACTGACAAATCAGAAATCAGGAAATCCATTTTACCAGGTTAAAATCCTGCCTGTGAGGCAGCAACGGATGTTTCGGGTACAATCTGAATGCAAAGTCGAACACGCCAGCCTGCAAAGTAGGTATTTCGATAAAGAAAGTTACAATGTTGCCATTAACGCCGGCCACCGTCATTTCTTCTGTGAAAGAGAGGCTTTTGACTTCATCATTTACTTTATGGCCAAATAGCACTTCAAGGCCAATATCGTGGGCTGCAAGTTCATTTACATTCAGAACAACCTCAGCAACAAAGTTTTCACCCAAACGCAAAGGCTTGCGGGTCGAATCAGGTACATGAACCGAAACTGTCTCAATACTTTCCCAACCCCTCAGTATCTTTCTCTTCCAAACCGATAGTTGGCGGATTCCGTCGTAATCCTTATCGAAAAGCATTGTTGAACGGTTGATAAGCTTGTTGTAAAACTTATCGTAATACTCGTCAATCATTCTTTTCATGGTAAAGTCGGGAGAAATACCTGCAATATTATTCTTTATCATGGAAACCCACTTGACCGGAGTGCCGTTTTCATCGCGTTTGTAAAAGTCAGGCACGATTTCATCAGCGAAGATGTTGTAGATGTTTTCGGCATCCAGTTCATCCTGAAATTGCTGACTTTCGTAAGTACGTTCTTCTGCAAGGGCCCAGCCGGCATCGGGTTTGTAGCCTTCAGCCCACCAACCATCGAGTACCGAAAAGTTAAGCACACCGTTCATAATGGCTTTTTCACCACTGGTGCCCGAAGCCTCGAGCGGTCTGGTTGGGGTATTGAGCCATACATCAACCCCCTGAACAAGTTTTGCTCCAAGCGACATATCGTAATTCTCGATGAAGACAATTTTGCCGGTAAACTCAGGCATCTTTGAAACTTCAATCACCCTCTTGATAAGATCCTGGCCAGCTTTATCGGCAGGATGCGCTTTACCTGCAAACACAAACTGAACCGGTTGTTTCGCATTATTGATTAATTGAGAAAGCCTGTCGATGTTGTTGAAAAGCAGGTAGGCTCTTTTATACGTTGCAAACCGGCGCGCAAAACCGATTGTAAGGGTTTTCTCGTTCAATGTTTCAAGTGTGCGCATGATGAACTTAGGGTTCTCCTGCCTGCGTTTCAGGTCTTCGCCCAAACGCTTGCGAAGATAGCCAATCATTTCTTTTCGGTGGGACTGGCGTAGTTTCCAGATTTCCTCATCGGGAACCCCGTGAATTTTTTCCCAAAGCTTTTTATTCGATTGATTTTGAATAAAATCGTCGCCAAACACCTTTTTATAAAGGTTTTGCCATGCAGGAGATGTCCAGGTCGGAAGGTGAACCCCATTCGTAACATAACTGATATAGAGTTCTTCGGGGAAGTATCCTTCAAACATACCCTGGAACATTTCACGGCTTACACGCCCATGAATGCGGCTAACCCCGTTCATTTCCTGCGAAAGGCGGGTAGCAAGCACGCTCATGGAAAACTTCTCGTCGAGTTTATCTTCTATGTAGCGTCCCAGATTCATAAAACTGTTCCACGAGAGGTTCAGCCTGTCGGCATAATGCGGAATGTAGGCCCTCAGCACATCTTCGCTGAATGCATCGTGCCCGGCCGGAACGGGCGTATGGGTGGTAAATAGCTGCGTTGCCCTGACAATTTCAACAGCCTGATCAAATGCGAATTTTTTCTCCTGTACCAAAAGGCGCAGGCGCTCAAGGCCAATAAATGCCGCATGGCCTTCGTTGCAGTGGTATATAGTTGGCTTCAAACCCAGGGCATTGATCAGGCGAATACCACCAACACCCAGCAAAAGCTCCTGCTTGAAACGGTTTTCCCAATCCCCGCCATACAACTGATGGGTAATAAAGCGGTCGGCTTCATTGTTCTCTTCAATATCAGCATCCAGAAGATATAGGGGAATACGGCCAACATCGAGCTTCCAGACTTTGGCTTTAAGGGTTCTTCCGGGCAAAGCAAGAGAAATCATCACCCATTCGCCATTGCCATTCCTGACAGGCTTCAATGGCATGTGGGTAAATTTCTGTGGTGAATAAGTGTCGATCTGATCGCCAAAAATTGAGAGGTTCTGCCTGAAGTATCCGTAACGGTATAGCAGTCCGACCCCGACCATATTCTTGTTTGAGTCGCTGGCTTCTTTCAGGTAATCACCGGCAAGAATGCCCAGGCCTCCAGAAAAAATCTGGACTGTATCGTGCAATCCGTATTCCATGCTGAAATAGGCAATCTGCTTTTGTGGCTTATCGGCAGCCTTCTTCATGTATGATTCGAAATCCTCATAAACCTGATCGAGTTTACTGATAAATGCCTCATTTCTTTCGAGTTGCATCATCTGTTTCACCGTAAGAGATTCGAGAAGGGAAATGGGATTATGATTCAGGGTTTCCCACTGTATGGGGTCAATACTTCTGAAAAGTTCGGTAGCATGCGGATTCCACGACCACCACAAATTACGCGAAAGCCGTTTGAGCCCGTTGAACCGTTCCGGAATGCCCGGCTTTACCAGAACCTTATTCCAAACTGCAGCTTGTTGTCTCTTGACCGGAAAGGACATCAGCAAATCGGGAGAACGCTTATCGCGATAAAGTTCTTCGCGGCTTTCTACTTTATTCAGCGCGATTGAAAAGGCTTCCAGGTATTTTCCGGCCAGTTCATCCCACAATGCAATGCGCGAAATATCAAAAGCTTTGGCCCTTGCTTCCAGCACCATTTTATCGCTAAAACCTGCAAAACTGAGCACAATCCTGCTGATCTGACGGGTAACCTCTTCTTCGTTAATATCGTTGCGTTCAATAACCCAGGCGCCCGGTTCATGGATTTTCTGTTTTTCACGGATCCAAAGGCCAAATCCGGCCAGTGAGGTGGTTATTGTCGGAATGTGAAAGGCAAGGCTTTCCAGCGGAGTATATCCCCATGGTTCATAATAGGATGGGAAAACTGAAAGATCGAAACCGATCAACAATTCATAATAGGATAAATTGAAGATACCATCGGAACCATTCAGATAAGAAGGCACAAAGATCAGTTTAACTTTATCTGATGATCTGTTGAGAAGTCCGGCAGCCCTGGCTTTGTTAATAACCCTGTCATGCTCATAATCAAATAACCCGTGTGTAAGATACTGGCCTTCGGTTGGCGCATTAAAATCAGGATTGTTGAGCCTGTTGATGAGCAATTCAGAAGGGCCGGAATGATTGGCCGGAACAGTTATGAAACCAATAATGGTACGGTTAAGCTCAGCCGATGTATTCAGCGCTGCAAGAGCATCTAAGTAAAGATCTATTCCCTTGTTGCGGAATTCGTATCTGCCACTGTTTACCAATAGCAGCGTATCGTCGGGAAGATCAATGTTGAAAAGTGCTCTGGCAACCTGCATCATTTTAACCCTGGCCATGCTTCGGCGGTTTTCAAATTCACCAGCTTCCGGAACGAAGCTGTCGTCAAAGCCATTCGGGGTAACCACATCCACAGGACGCCCAAGAAACTGAGTGCATTCGAGAGCGGTAATATCGCTGACGGTTGTAAAAGCATCGCTACTTTGTGCCGCTGCACGTTCAAGTGAGAATTTTGAAACAATGTCGAACCGGCGGGCAGCAGCATCGGGCGGGTAATTCAGGAAGTTACCGTATAAAGGTAAATTGTTGTTTGCTACAGCCCTGCCGAGTGCGGTGGCATGGGTGGTAAATATACAACCAACCTGGGGAACTTTATCATGAAGGTATAATACACCGGTGCCTGTCATCCATTCATGAAAATGAGCGATAATGCGATCGTGCGATGAAAGGTTAAACTCGTAAAAACTTTCAATTACTTTCGCAGCAGCATATCCGAATAAAGCAGGCTCAACATAATCCCACTGCCCTGAAATTGAATCGAGTTGGTAGGTTTCCCAGAAGTTGGCAAAAATCTTATCCTTAATCTGGAAATAGGGCGTAAAATCGACCAGAACAACGATGGGATTACTTTCGATATTCCAGCGGCCAATCCGTAATTTTATGCCCTGGGCCTCGGCATGTTCACGCCAGGAGCGATAGATGTATCGGTCCTCAATAAAATCCGGATTCTGATTGGTTTCTTTCCAGACATCGGGACCTATGAGGATATAATTATCTTCGAACACTTTTTGCAAACCAGGGGCTTTTGTCGAAACAACAGTATAGATTCCTCCTACTTTGTTACAGATTTCCCAACTTGTTTCAAAAATATAGTCGGGTTTGATGAGTTTTTTTTCAGTCATTTCAGTATTGGTCAATATTCAACAATAAGGCCGCTGCCCTGAAGCAGAGGCCTTTCAATTTCACGTATATTCAGGTAAAACCCGGAACAAGGTTATTTTTTTTATGAATAAATGTTTTACCGGGAATTAAAACAAAGATTTGAGTATATCGTTCACTTTGTTCTTATAGCTTTCGATGGTTGCTTTTCGTGGCTTTCCCAATTCCATCATCAGCTTATTGAGTTCGGAGCGATAAGCTGCCGGAAGGTTCTTCCTTAGCTTTTCAATTTCCTCTTCAGCTTTATCGATCAGTGAATAAGCCAGATCCTTTACATCAATTTTTTCAACAATTTCCTTGAGTTCTTTTTTGGAAAAACTGAATATCAGATCGGGGTTTTTCTTTTCTTTCGGATCAACGCTTTCACCTTTAGCTTTTTTCTCAGGTTCTGCTTTGGTTTTAGCTTTGGCTGCAATTTTATTAAATCCGGCAGGATCAGGCAAACTGAATGCTTCACTTACCTCTGTAGCATGATCGCTGTAATGTTCTACCCTTCCGATAAAATCTGAGAGAACATTCATATAATTGATGAAAGCTTCGTATGGGGTGCCATAAGGGTTGAAATACTTGTGCACAGTCCCATCGGAAAACCATTTGGTACACATATAGTAGAAATGGTCGGAGGTTTGCAGATAGAGCCAGTCCTTCTGAATTTCCTTGTTTTTGATCTTGCGTACCTGATCAGCTATTTTGTAAAGGCTGTCAAACGCCTCGTCCTGCAATTCATTTCCAAGCCATGCAGTAAGGTCTCTTTCTTCATCGGCCCATGAGATTGGGTGTGGAACGTTCACTGCTGCGACCGGTTGCATTTTGCCTGCTATCTGCGATGGTGTACCGAACGTAAAATTCGTATTTGCGAAAATCTGCTTTGGCAGGGCTTTCATAAAATCAAAGATGCCGGTTTCGGCCCATTGATGCTCGCCAAACGATTCATAATCAAGAAAGATATTCACCACGTGCTGGTTTTTCTCGAAACCGCCGATCCAGGTTGAGAATTTCTCAGCCGTCAGAGGCCATTCAATCCAGCTTTGGTTTGAAAACCTGAAAGCAATGTCATCGCTCAACTGATAGTTGCGGAGCAATAGTTTGAGTTTTGGTGTTGATCCGCTGCAGTATAGGAAATTAGGGCTTTTCCATCCAAGTATGTGTTTAGCCCCTTCAGTAAGCATAACATTATACCCCATTTCGTAAACCATAGAGCCTATGTTATCAGAATAGATCAACTCGGTATTCCTGAATGCAGTGGGCCGGACTCCAAAAAACTTTTCTATCTGGTCGGAATGAATCTTTACCTGCCTTTTAAATTCTTCAGGGTTTTTAAGTGAAACCAGCGAGTGGGCATAAGTCTCAGTAAGAAATTCAACGTTACCGGTGGCGGCTAGTTTTTTAAAACTATCCAGTGCTTCAGGTGCATACAACTCAAACTGATCTAAGGCGGTTCCTGAAATGGAAAAGCTTACCCTGAAAGCGGCACCATATTCTTTGATGAGACCAAGCAGAAGGTTATTCATAGGGATATAAGAACGCTCAACAACCCGCTTTACAATTGACCGGTTCTGATACTCATCGTAATAATGATGGTTGGCACCGATATCAAAAAACCTGTATGTCTTAAGCCTGAAGGGCTGATGAACCTGGAAATAAAAACAAATGGATCTCATAGTTCGCTTATTTTGTCAGAATTTTAATATTATTTTCCAGAAGCTTGCTCATATACATCTTTAATGTGTTTTGCAGCATTTTCCCATTTCAGGTTGTTAACCTCATTGGCACCATATTTTGAGAAAACCGATGAGAGGCTGTTGTACCGGAGCAACGCATGTATGGCATCAGCCATGGCATCTATATCCCAGAAATCGACTTTGAGGGCATGCTGGAGAACTTCGGCAACACCGGATTGTTTCGAAATCACCACAGGAACATTTGACCGCATGGCTTCAAGAGGAGAAATTCCGAAAGGTTCAGAAACAGAGGGCATTACATATACATCGCTCATGGCAAACATACGGTCCACATTTTCTCCCCTCAAAAAGCCGGTAAAATGGAATTTGGTTGCAATGTGCAATTGTGCAACACGACGGATCATTTTTTCGAGCAGGTCACCGGTCCCGGCCATTACAAACCGGACATTGGGGTCGCGCTGAAGAACCTTATAGGCTGCTTCAATAAAATACTCGGGGCCCTTTTGAAAAGTAACCCGCCCAAGAAAGGTAACTATTTTCTCAGGTACATTTTTTTTATTAATATTTTCAAAGTCACTTCTATCGGTAGGCTCTACGGCATTGTGCACTGTAATTACCTTTTCAGGATTGATACCATAACGGTCAATGACAATGTTACGGGTCAGATTACTTACTGTTATCACCCTGTCAGCGGCCTCCATGCCCTGACGCTCGATGTCGTAAACCTGTTGGTTTACATTCTCGCCTGAGCGGTCGAACTCGGTGGCGTGCATGTGAACAACCAATGGCTTGCCGCTGGCCTTTTTGGCTGCTATTCCGGCGGGATAGGTAAGCCAGTCGTGTGCATGAATCAGGTCAAACTGAGACTCTGAGGCAATCTGGGCGCCAACAAGAGCATAGCGCGATACTTCCTCCAACAGATTAGCACCATACTTTCCTGAAAATGTGTAACGGGCATTGAAAATCGACTCTTCTTTCCAGTTAAAGTAAGCTTCACCTGTTTCAATCAGGTTATCAAAAGCTTCGGGACCAACATAAGGCACCAGGCTCGAATTGATTTCAAGATAGGTAATATTCTTCCAAAAATCTTGTTGTTCGGTATTCCGGACATCAATGGTTACATCGCTTGCGTTTATGAGCCTCACGGCTTCTTCACTCTCATCGCCATAAGCTTTTGGAACCACAAAAAGAACTTCAACCCCGTTTTTGAGCAGTCCTTTTGTCATACCGAAGCAGGCTGTGCCAAGTCCCCCGGTGATGTGTGGCGGAAATTCCCACCCGAACATCAGTACCTTCATAAAATATTCCCTTCTTTTGTTTTAAAAATAATCTACTAATTCTTATTTTGCAGAATATTGCCTGATCAGCCAGTTGATTCTGAGCAGTTCAGCAATATTCCATGCCTGGGAAATGGCCCCGCCGGGTTTGTGCGGCGGATCACCATCATAAACTTCGGAAATCGTGCCGATGCCGTGTTCTGTCATCACATCCTGAAATCCTTTATACAGGTCAATCACCATTTTTAGCCCACCTTTGCCATGAATTGCAAGATAACCTTCTACAAAATGCCCAAGGAGCCATGGATAAACAGAGCCCTGGTGATAAGCCATATCGCGTTGGGCCTGATTACCGGCATAAACGCCCTTATACAAAGGGTTTTTAGGAGCCAGTGATCTCAATCCGCGCGATGTAAGCAACTCCGAACGAACACGTTCAAGCACGCCGTTGCGCATCTCCTCATTTAAAGGTGTGTAAGGCAGTGATGTTGCAAAAACCATATTCGGCCTCACTGAAAAGTCTTTGTATTCGCCGTTGGTATAATCGGCCAGATAGCCCCTTTTTTGATCCCAGAAGTTTTCAACGAAGGCCTGGGGAAATTCATCTGCCACATTTTTCCAATCCCTGATGAAATCCTCATCACCTGCATCTGTAGCCAGTTCAAGCGCAAACATCAGGGCATTGTACCATAGAGCATTGATTTCTATGGTAAAGCCTATTCTTGGAGTTACCGGCTTGCCTTCAACAATGGCATCCATCCAGGTAACGGCATAGCCTGTTTCACCTGCATAAATCAGCCCGTTGTCATGCATTTTGATGTTATACGCGGTTCCGGCCCGATAGCCTTCGAGAATGGTTTTCAGCTTTTTACCGTATTCTTTCCATAGCTTCGGCGTCGTTTTTGTAAAGGTACCATACTGTTGTAAGGTCCAGAAAAACCACAAAGGCGCATCGGCAGAATTATAAAGGGCTTGTTCGCCAATTCCCAAATTCGGGAAAAGCGGGCCCCGCATTTCCTGACTAATGGTATCGATTGCGGACTTGGCCGCCTTAAACTCACCAACTACCAGTGCAAGACCGGGAAGTGCTATAAAGGTATCACGGCCCCAGCGACCAAACCAGGGATAGCCGGCAATTACTTCAACCTTTTTCCCAAGTTTAACTATAAATTGCTGGGCAGCATTGATCAGGCAGTTTTCGAAACTGTCGCGGGGTACACGGCGTTCAATTTCACTGTTATATAATTTCTTAAGCGTTTCAGGATTTACCGACTCAATACCGGCCGAAAAGTAAATACTTTCGCCTTTGGCTATTGGCATTTCAAAATATCCCGGAACAAATAAATCTTCAAGGTAATCATAACCCCGGGCTTTTTCCCTGATGTATTCAATGTTATAATACCAATCGGGAACATGCACATAGTCAGGTTCCTTTGAAAACTGAAGGTGAAGATAGGAATACCCCCGGTACATCCTGAGTTTTATGCCATTGTCAATGGGTTCATAGCTGGTATCAACATCGTAATTTGCTTTGCAGAGTGCATGAATGTTACGAAAAGCAAGAAAAGGTTTAAACCGGATGGTTGTTGGGGAATGGGCATCAACCAGGGTATATTTGATAATCATCCGGCCATCCTTATGCGAGAAGAGCATCTCTTTGGTGAATTCAATTCCTCCGACACCATAAGTGAGCTGGGGAATGGGCTCTGTCGTAAAATCTTTCAGATATTTGTGACCCTTAGGCGAAAAAACCTCACCCTGATATTTGCGGATACCAAGGTTAAACTCGGCGTTATGCTGAATCAGCGTTTCATCGAAAGAGGAAAGCAACACGTGGTTTCCACTGTCAATGGCAGGCTGGGGAACCACCAGTAACCCATGATATTTTCTGGTGTTGCAATTGATAATGGTACTGCTTGCATAAGCACCTTCACGGCTCGACCTCAGGAGTTCCTTCGGTAAACTGTACTCAAGGTTAACCAGTTGATTCTTATCGAAATTTATATAACTCATAGCAGCAACTTTGGCTATTTGATTTTCCCTGATTTCAAGGCGCAAAGATACATCAATTAATCTGGATGTAAAAATCGTTCAAATACTGATAAACAGTTTTTGATGATGGCCATTTAACAACGCTTCTGTAACAATGCAGACATTCTAATGTTCAACGAAAAGAGCGATCATAAGCCCATTTTTTCACAAAAAATCTAAAACCAAATATAACAATATTATCAGACAACAAAAAATTTTATTGATATTTTCGAAAACTGGCAATTGCATAATTTATAACCATGTATTGGTTAGTTTTAAACGATTTTACCGACATTTGCTTCCTTTCCAGTCTTTTAATCAAACAAACAAAGAATGAAGCCACCCCTTTTGCTTTCTCTGACTGTCATTTTACTATTTAACCTGGTTTCAAATGCCCAGGATAAAAAACCGCTCAATCCTGATGTTTATGACAACTGGAAAAATATTGAGCGCACTCAGATATCTAACGATGGTAATTTTGTGGGTTATGAAGTGAACCCGCAAACAGGCGATGGAACCCTGATTTTAAACAGGTTAGGCAATAAAATCAACGACACAATTTTCCGTGGATATGAATCGGCATTTTCGACCGGCAACGATTTTATAGCCTATAAGGTAAAAACTCCCTTTAAAGAAGTAAGAAAAGCCAAACTAAATGGCAAAAAGAAGGACGAATTACCCAAAGACTCACTGGGAATCACTGCATTTAACGGTAGAGTTTACCGATTTGCAGATTTAAAATCATTTAGTCTGTCGGTAAAGGCAGGAAATTTCCTGGTCGCACTTCTGGAAACTCCGAAACCCTTGGAAATTAAGGATACCACTAGTGTTGATTCTTCCGGAATCATAAAGAAAGCAGAAACTGCCGCTGAAAAGAAAACAGAACCCAAATCCAGAAAAAAAGACAAAACTGAAATTTATACGCTAAAACTAATTTTTCCGTCTGATAGCCTTATTTTTACATGGGACAGCATAACCACTTATGCTATAAGCGAAAATGGCAAAACCCTCGCCTTTGCATCTTACCGGAGTGATAGCATTCCGGTTTCGCGGATCAGTTTATTTGCGACAACAACCAAAAAGCAAGAGGATATTTTCCGAAACGAGGGTAAAATCTGTGATTTGTCGGTTGACACCGCAGGCAGCCAATTGGCTTTTATGCACAGCAGCGACACTGCCGAAGTCAAACGCTACAGTCTCAGGTATTACAAAAATCAACTCATCACTGCGGCCGATACAGCCTCAGCGCAACTTCCGGCGGGGTTTTCTCCCGGTGAAAATGGGAAAGTCTGGTTTTCACAGGATGGCAGCAAACTTTTTTTCGGCATTGCCCCTACCCCCCGCCCGGAACCTAAGGATACACTCACCGAAGACGAAAAAGCAAAGGTTGATCTGTGGCATTGGAAAGACCCTCAATTGCAACCACAGCAGTTAAAACAACTCGATACAGAAAAGAAACGAACCTTCCTTACTGTTTATCACCCTGAAAATAGCAGGTTAATCAGGCTTGCTGATGAAACAGTCAAAGATATAACCACGGGATTCAAAGGCGACGGACGCTATGCGCTTGGGTTCAGCGAAGACCCATACATGGTTGAAACATCCTGGAAAGATGCCAATAATAAGGATGTTTACCTGATTGATACTGAAACAGGTAAACGCGAAAAACTACTGACAAAACACGACGGGCCGGTTAGCCTGAGCACCACTCAAAAATACCTTGCCTGGTATAATAAATATGACAGTCTTTGGTATTCAATGGATTTAAAGCAGCGCAAAACAATAAAACATTCTGCGGGTAGCGGAATCGTTTTTTATGATGAAAAACACGATGTACCTTCCATCCCCGGGTCGGCCGGATACGCCGGTTGGACAAAAAACGACAGGCAGTTTGTGGTTTACGACCAGTTCGACCTATGGGGACTCGACCCTTCGGGGAAAAAAAATCCGGAAGATATTACCTTAGGGGAGGGTCGGAAAGGAAATATCATATTTCGTAACCTTTCTCTTAATCCTGATGTTCCCTATATCGGGCAGGATGAAGGGTTCATTCTTAGCGCATTTGACGAAACGACCAAAGATGGTGGATTCTATAAAACAAACAGAAATGAGTCAGCATCTCTTGTTAAACTTGAAAAGGGCCCTTATAAATATTCCAATCCTGCGAGGGCCAAAAAAGCCGGAGTTCTTTTCTGGACGAAAGGCAATTTCAACCAATTCCCTGACCTTTGGGTAAGTGGTGATGATTTCTCCGGTCAGCAAAAGATATCGGATGCTAATCCACAACAGAATGATTACCTGTGGGGTAGTGTTGAACTGGTAAAATGGAAACTCCCCGATGGTAAAGAGGCCGAAGGGCTTCTATATAAACCTGAAGATTTCGATTCTTCAGCGAAGTATCCCATGCTGATATACTTTTATGAAAAGTACGCCGATAAGCTTCATCAGCATTATGTTCCCAAACCCTCGCGCAGCATCATCAGTCCGACCTATTGCAGTAGTAACGGGTACCTGGTTTTTATTCCTGATATCAGTTACCGCGATGGCTTTCCGGGACAAAGCGCCCTTGATGCTATCGTAAGTGGAACCAGGGCCATAGCATCGCGTGGTTATGTTGACACGTCCCGCATGGGCCTGCAGGGGCAAAGCTGGGGTGGTTATCAAACAGCCTGGCTGGTTACACGCACCAACAAAATGTTTAAGGCTGCCATGGCCGGAGCTCCGGTAAGTAACATGACCAGTGCATACGGCGGCATTCGCTGGGAATCGGGCGTGGTAAGGCAGTTTCAGTATGAGGAAGGCCAAAGCCGCATTGGTGCTACTTTGTGGGAAAGGCCTGACCTTTACATTGAGAACTCTCCCCTGTTCAAAGCCGATAAAATAGAGACTCCCCTGCTGATTATGTCGAACGATGGTGATGGAGCTGTGCCATGGTATCAGGGGATTGAACTTTTTACAGCCTTACGCCGACTTGGAAAACCTGTATGGCTGCTGAACTACAATGGCGACGAGCATAACCTTTCGCGCCGCGCCAATATGAAAGACCTGGACATCAGGATGATGCAATTTTTCGATCATTATCTTAAAGACGCACCTGCTCCCGAATGGATGATTAAGGGCATTCCGGCAATTGATAAAGGGAAGAAAACGGGGTTCGGAACTACTGAATAAATGGATAAATTTCCCATGAATAATATCAGATAAAAAGCAATTGGCAACGAGCAATTTAACGAAATATAAAATAAAAAAGTGGAAACCAAAATACACTTTAAAAGACGGGGCAATGCTGCTTAGCCAAACAAGCAGTAAAATTAAAATAAAATGAAAATGAAAAAAGCAATGACAATTTTCGGAGCAATATTATTTGCTTCAACCATTTTTACAAGTTGCGGAGGTTGCGCGAAAACCGAGACAGAAACTAAAACGGAGACCATCATTATAAAGGAAGTACCTGCTCCATCAACAGCAGAACCTGCAGAAGTCGTTCCTCCCGCCGGTGTTGATTGTGACCAATTTATTAAAGATTATTCATCCTTTGCGGATAGTTATATCAAATTGGTAAAAAAGCGCAGAGCCAATCCATCGGACCCAAGCATTTTAATTGAATATACCGACGCTGCTGCAAAGGCAATGGTAATGCAGAAAGATGCCAAAGCTTGCACCGACCCGGAGCACGCTGCAGAAATCCTGGAAATTGCCAATAGAATTGCAAAAGCTACATTGTAGAAAGGATTCAAGACGTATAGATTAAAAGAGGCTGTTTTCTACGGGGATGGCCTTTTTTTATGTGGAGAGATTTTAAAACCTTTGTATTTTGTGAATTTTATTTAGGTTTTATATTGAAATTGTATTTATATTTAATATGGACATATGCACCATCAGAAAAGGTGAAAGGAGTATGTTATTATGAATACTCCTTGCGAAGCATGCCCGCGTCAATTTCTGCTGCTTTTATCAACGGGGCAGGCGAAAAAATTAATTCACAATTCTGGTTCTTCCGGTTTTAACATCTTAAAATGTGTGGCATTTTCGGGTTTGTCATACTCAACAAACGACAAGCCGTTGCCGCTAAAGGTGTGCCCCAAAAACTCGAGGTAATATCCTCTTTTTGAATAACTT
Source organism: Bacteroidales bacterium (assembly GCA_038325075.1). Taxonomy (GTDB): domain Bacteria; phylum Bacteroidota; class Bacteroidia; order Bacteroidales; family Lentimicrobiaceae; genus Lentimicrobium. The sequence continues at coordinate 57,654 of JBBQIQ010000003.1, forward strand.
TCAATGCTATCATGTTCTTCCCGACTTGTTTGGCCATAAAATGCAAAATAAACCGGAGGTTGTCGTCCGTAGGAAAATCATCGTCTTCATCAGCACCAAGATACCATTCCTCAGCACCAAAAGGAGAATTGGTTTTATAAACTCCCCACCAATAGTCCTGATTCTGATATGATCGTATGGTAAACACATTGTTACCGGCACCAGCAACCGGGCTGAATTGAAAATAACAGTCATTTTCTTCGGTCAGTGATTTGGTACTGTAAGATTTCGGTACTCCGCCTTTGTATAGAATCTGAGAAACGTTTGAATAAATGTAATTGTAATTTTCAGAGTCACATTCTGTGGCCAGAACCCATTGCGAAGGCCATGAAATGCTGGTATCCAGATCGGAGTCAATGTTGTCATCTTTGTCCTTTTTGCAGGATGACAATGAAAAAATACCGACTGCCAATACAAGAGAAACCAACGAAAGTTTAACAGCCGGAAAATTCAGAAATGTGTTGTTGCGCATAACGTTTGTTTTTGGGGTGAAACAAATATATTTATGTCAGCATTGCCGTCTCCGCTTTGTTAATGAGCCAAACAGAGTAGAAAACAAGTGCTGATTTATTGTAAGTCCGGGCTTTTATCCAAACCATTATTTAACATGAATATTGTAGAAATGTTTATTGTATTGAGATTTGGAAATTTTCTTCAGAATAAACATTCCTGCCTATAAAGTATAATGCCTACTGAAAACCTAACCAGGTCGTCGGTAATGCCGGCGGCAGGTTTGTTTTCCTTGCTCATGAAGCACTCCTACCCCACTCCTGATTTTATCCGTAAGGTTTCCGATATCTGCAGGCAAAAAAGGAGAGATAAACAAACGGCGTTTGTATGGCTCCCGAATCCGGTCGGCAGATTGGTATTAACTTCAATTTACCAACAATTTTTCTTATCAGGCTTCAGTGCAATTCACTTTGATAAAAACAACCAATCCCCTTATCTTTGACGCCCCTGATCAAAGCCCTCTTCCGGGATTCAGATTTCATGTTTATTTACGCACCTGAATCAACATCATGGTTTTCGAAGCAATCATTTCACTCCTTACCCTAGTGCTCCTTGAAATCGTACTCGGCATCGACAACATTGTTTTCCTGTCCATCCTTTCAGGAAAACTGCCACCCGAACAACAAAAGAAGGCCCGTCGCATAGGATTGGCACTCGCCATGTTACTGAGGCTGGGTTTGCTGTCAATTATATCTTTTATAATGCAGCTCAAAAACGAGTTGTTCTCCGTTTTTGACCATGGATTTTCAGGCAAGGATTTGATTCTGCTTGTTGGCGGTTTGTTTTTGCTGTATAAAAGCACTTCCGAGATTTATCATAAAATGGAAGGTGAGGAAGGTGATATTTCTAAAACCATCAAAAAAGTCACTTTTGCCAATATCATAATCCAGATTCTGATTATGGATATGGTTTTCTCAATCGATTCAATTATCACAGCAGTCGGCATGGCCCGCGAGTTGTGGATTATGTTTACAGCAGTTATCATTTCAGTCGGCATCATGATGTTTGCCGCTGAACCCATCAGTAAGTTCGTGAACACCCACCCTGCCTTTAAGATGCTGGCTTTGGCGTTTCTTTTGCTGATCGGCTTTTCGCTGATGAGCGAAGGTTTTGGAATTGAAATTCCGAAAGGGTATATCTACTTCTCTATGGCCTTCTCATTGTTGGTTGATGTTCTGCAGATGCGCATGACAAGAAAGGGGATTAAACCGGTTGATATACGCGATCATTATACTGAGGACCATAAAGCATAGGTCCATCTGAGATTGATCCAATGCCCGGGTAACCTTAGCAAAGTACTTTAGCGCCGCGCCCAGGTCGCATAACACAGATTCAAAGCCGGATGAATTAATTCTTTTTGCTATTGGGTTTTCCTTTCTTACCTGACTTGTTCAGGAACCGGTTCAGGATTTCAACCAATACTGCTGCTTTTACAGGTTTTGAAATATAATCATCGCATCCGGCTTTGAGCGCTTTTTCTTTGTCTCCGCTCAGCGCATAAGCAGTAACTGCTATCACCGGCAGGCCGGGCCTTAACTTTTTAATCAGGCCAGTCGCTTCATAACCATCCATTTCGGGCATTTTTACATCCATCAGAACGAGGTCGATCTCAGGATGATTTCTACAGGCATTGATCGCCTCAACTCCATTTTCAACATGTATTATCCTGAAATCCATTTTTTTCAGAATGGCCTCAAGCAACTGATAATTGGCATAAACATCCTCAGCAACAAGCAAAGTTTTACCGGCTCCGCTGAGATCTGAAACCGGCATATCTTTATAATTTTTGTTGATGGAAGGACTGAGCAAATGATTATAAGGAATTGTAAACCAAAAGGTTGTTCCCTTGCCGGGGCTTGATTCCAGCCAGATGCTGCCACCGAGTAGTTCAACATAAGCTTTTGAAATAGCCAGCCCCAACCCGTTACCGCCATATTCCTTGCGCGGATTAGCATTAGCTTGCCTGAAACGGTCGAAAATAACTTCATGCATCTCCGCAGGGATTCCAATACCTGAGTCGGTTACGAAAAATTTAAGCATGTTGCCTTCAAGGTTGCATCCAAATTCAACCATCCCCTTTTCGGTAAATTTCAGAGCATTCCCAATCAGGTTGGTCAGTATCTGCCTGAGTTTGGTCTCATCAGTTTTTACAATGGAGTATTCATTCCTGATAAACGTTCTGTAATTCAGCAATAATTCTTTGCCGACACCCTGAAGCCTGAACTGATCATAAAGCATGTTGAGCATTTCGTTGACATTTGTGAAGGCTTCCCTCACCTTCTCCTGTCCAGACTCTATCGTTGCAATGCTAATAATGTCGTTGATTATCGACAATAACTGATCACCGTTCTGATTAATAATGCGGCAAAAATACTTCATGTCTTCCGGAGTTGTTTCAGGGTCGCCCAAAAGGCTGGTAAAGCCCAGAATCCCATTGAGCGGCGTCCTGATTTCATGCGACATATTATTAAGGAAGGCGGTTTTTAAGCGGTCGCTTTCCTCTGCTTTGGTCAGGGCCTCTCTCAGATTATGTTCAGTTTTTTTGCGCTGAATCGATAGGCTCAGTTGACGCGATACAAATTCCAGCATTTCAACATCATTCAGACTGAAAGCAATAACGCTTTTGAAACTCTGAATTACCAGGGCTCCGATCACCATTTGTCCGACGATCAGCGGAACACCCAGCCACATAAGGCAGGGTTCCCCAACAATCTCAATAACCCCCTGCTGCTTAAGTGTTTCTATGTCGTCTTTATCAATCAGCAATGACCGTTTATTTTTTACAATATAGCCTGTCGCCGATTTGCCGGCAGGCCATTCAACAGTTATATCTTTTTCATCTTTGAGATAAGGAATTGAGAACATGTCGCTTTCTTCATTGTAATAGGCAATGTAGAAATTCGAAGTATCAATCAGAGTTCCAAGCAATACCCTGATTTTTTCGAAAAGCTCGCCCAGATCGTCGTGAATCATCACTGCATTTGAGATTTGCAGCAGCACCCATTGAATTTGCTCAGCACGTTTGCGTAAGGTTATATCGTGCCCTATTCCTACCAATCCGCTGACTTTGCCGTTTTCATCGTATAAAGGTATTTTTGAGGTTAAGAGCCAGTGTTTTTTTCCATCGACACCCGTAATTTCATTTTCACTGTTAATAAGCGGCATACCCATATTAATAACGTTCATATCATCAATATAACCGCTTTTACCAGCCACTTCACCCAACATATCAATATCTGTTTTACCAAGGGCTTCAAATTCGTCCGATATTCCCATTATCCTCAAATCGGCACGGTTTGCTACAATTTTTCGGGCCAGTTTGTCTTTAAAATATATGGAGTCGGGCAGGTTATCAATAAGGGTTCGCAAAATCATTTGCTCACGATGAATGGCTTCTTCTGCATATTTGCGTTCCGTGATATCTATTATTGAAATGATTCCTGCAAACCTGCCCCGGTAAACCAAAGAATTGCCGCTCAGATAAACCCATTTTTCAGTGCCTGCTTTTGTAAGGATCTTAAATTCATAGTTTGGGGTTGCAAAAACACCTTCCTGACGATTTTTGCCCCGCTCTTTAACCTGATCCCGATATTCATAAGCAGCAATCTCCCAGAATTTCATATTGTACAGTTCTTCAGCATTATAGCCACTCAATTGCTCTCCGGCCGGATTGGTGTATATCCAGTTGTCGTTCTGGTAAATCATAATTGCGTAAGGCGAAGATTCGGCCAGTGTCCTGAATTTGTCTTCACTTTCATTTAATTCTTCCTGTGCCTTTTTTCTGACAGAAATATCCCTGACAATTACCTGAAGAGCTTTTTGTCCCAAATATTGAATCGGAATGCTGATTACTTCTCCATAAATGGTTGAATTATCAAGTTTGAGAAACCGTTCTTCGGTAAAGTCCGCCGGAATTCCGCTTTCCAGAACAGATTTGATTCTCTGAAAGGCTTTCTCGCGATAATCAGGATGTACCAGCTCAATCAGGGGTTTATCCTGCAGTTCTTCGAAAGAACCGGCTCCAAGTAATCTGATAGCACTTGGGTTGGCAAATAGAATCTTATTGTTGGCATGAATAACTATTGCATCCGGAGAGTATTCGACTATCTGTCTGTATTTCAGCTCACTTTCCTTCATAGCTTCTTCAGCATTCTTGCGGGCCGTGATATCCTCATGCTGAATCACAACATTTATCAGATTGCCATGCTCATCAAGAATAGGGTATGCTTTATTGGCAAACCATGATTTCTTCTTCTCTTTTATTTCAACGCCCTGTGAATCAGCGGCCGATCCGATATCAAAATGGACTTCCCATTCTGCTATCAAATGCTCCTTAAAAACCCTGCTAAGAATCTTATCAATTCCATTCTTAATAATTTCCTGGTCATTGAAAATATTATAAACCTTTCCTTCAATATGTTCAGGCAGAACTCCGAAAATTTCGCTAAGTTTAGGATTTATTCTTGTACACCATCCTTCCTGGTCAAGTATCTGAGTGCTGGTTGCTGATTGAATAAACATTTGTTCAAAAAAACTTTTTTGCTTTTCAAGTTCTTTCTCCGCCAGTTTCCGGTCAGTTATATCCCTGAAAAATGACTGATAGGTTCCATCGGGCATGGCCCGTGAGTGCATTTCTATAAAAACCCTTGTGTTGTCTTTTCGCCTGAGAACCCGTTCCGAAGATATGTTTTGTCCGTCATTCAGCTTTTTGTAATTAAGCGGTTTGGTGGCAAGTTCTTCAACGGGGAATAAACTCCTGAGATTCATCTGCAATAGTTCCTTACGACTATACCCGGTCAGTTCAGTTGCCTTATTATTTACCAGAAGCAAATCGCCTTTGGAATTGCCCTGGAAAAAAGCATCGGTTGCCAGCTCCAGGAGTTTCCTGAATTTTGCTTCGCTTTCCTTTAAGGTGTCTTCAACTTTTTTTCGTTGATTTATTTCCCGGAAGTTAATAACAATCGCTTCAACACCGGGTTTCGACAGCATATTGCTAAAGGTGCTTTCTATCCAAAGCCAGGAGCCATCCTCTGACCTGAACCGATACTGAATCCGTGGGGTTGATGAGGGGTCTGCCATTATCTCACTCAAAGCCTGGTGTACAAATGGAAGATCCTCGGGATGGGTATTGGTATAAGGATCAAAATCCTGGAAATTAAACGATTTATATCCAAAAATCCGAAAAGCTGCCGGGCTGGCGTATTTTAACTTTCCGTCAGAACTTAGCAAAGCAATGCCATCAGGTGCATTCTCGATAAGCGACCTAAAACTTATGTCATCATATACCTGCATCTTCGGTTGTTCAACTGTCTTTTTATTTAAATCACCGGAATTCGGCAATTGGTCAGTTTTACCGTTTCTAAAACTTCCTGCTTTAGATATTTTCTTCCCTGTTTTATCACTCATATCAGTGGTTGTTGCAGTTACCTGAACCGTAAAATAAAAATGCCTCTTAAAATCACTGTAGTCTTAATCTTTAAAAGTATTGAAAAGTGATAGATAAATATCAATATCATTAATTTATTTTTTCTTCCATAAGGCTTTGGCCATACAATGGTTGCTAAATTTTAAAATTTACACATATCTGTACTGACATTCACAATTCAGAATAAACAAAAGGCACTGCCAAATGCATTGGGGTTCGCAATAAAACGTTAACAATTCCGTATTATATATGATATCACTATCTTTGCAGCAACAATACAGCAAATGAAAAACGCCTTCAGGTTGCTTTTTGCAACTACAAATATTCTCTTATTAATATTTTTATCTGCTTCCTGCACAAAGGATGAACCTGTTGACCGCGATCCGGGACTGAAACTGGGTTTTTCAACCGATACGGTTTTCTTCGATACTGTATTTACTACCGTAGGGACTGCAACTCAGATTTTCAAACTTTATAACCCATCCAAAGAGAAGATAATCATCAGTACAATTGAGCTTGCCAGGGGCGGGGCCTCCCCTTTCAGGTTTAATATTGATGGAATTTCTTCAACCCGGATTACTGACCTCGAAATTGCAGGGAAAGACAGTGCATTTGTTTTTGTAAAAGTAACCATCGATCCCAACCAGGCAAATGCTCCCCTTGTTCAGAATGACAGTATTGTTTTTGTGACAAACAATAACAAACAGGATGTCAAACTGATAGCCTGGGGACAGGATGCCCACTTTTACAGGAACGGTATTCTTGGCAGCAACTACATATTTACAGCCGACAAGCCGCATGTGATTTACGGGTTTCTGGCTGTTGATTCACTATACACACTAACAATCGAAGCCGGAGCCAGAATTCACCTTCACAGCAAAGCGATCCTCCTGATATACCGCGATGCTACCCTTAAGGTGAATGGAACCAAAGAAAATCCGGTTATTTTCGAAGGCGACCGGTTGGAGGACTATTACCGGGATATTTCCGGACAGTGGGGAAGAATCTGGTTGTATGCCGGAAGTATTGACAACGAAATTAACTATGCCATCATCCGTAATGGGGAAGTCGGCATTCAGGCTGATACCACAGGCAACTCTTTAAACCCAACCCTGAGAATTACCAATACACTTATTTATAATATGTCCGGAACCGGAATTTTAGGCCAGGGTACAAACATCAGGGCAGCTAACTGCGTAATCGGAAATTGCGGGGCATCGTCAGTGGCACTTTCTTTAGGAGGCAACTACGACTTCAGGCATTGTACCATCGGAAATTTCTGGAACAATTCTTTCCGCAAAACGACTGCACTGCTGCTCAATAATTATTACTACGATACCAGCAATAATGTGCAAATGAGGGCATTGGAAAATGCCTGGTTCGGCAATTGCGTAATCTTTGGCGACAAAAATGAAGAGATTTCACTTGATCGCCATTCAACAGGTGGTGTTTTTAATTACCACTTTGAAAATTGCCTCCTGAAAACAGAACTGAATATCCTTGATGATGCGTTTTTTATCAACTGTATCAAAAACGAAGACCCCTGGTTCAGAGATCCTTATAAAGTAGAATTCCAACCCGATACACTAATATCAGCGCTGATTAATAAGGGATCTTTTGATGTACTGACCAATGCTTTCATTAACCTTCAGAATGATATTCTGGGAAATACCCGGGTAAATGATCAGGCTCCGGACATAGGGGCCTATGAGTTCGGGGAAGTGATACTGCCCAAAAGAAGAATCCGGTAAAATAAATTCCTCCCACACATTAGGGTCATTCAGTGCTTAATTACTGATACCAGGCTTGATTTTAACCTTTTATTTTATTTTCCATGACCAGCCGGTAACTGACAGGTCAGACTATTGCCAAGTAAAAAGTAAAAAGTAAAGAAAACTAAAGCCTGCCCGACTGCCCAAATTAAACCCAAATTGAGCGATTTGAGGAAGAAAATCGATCAATCGATAAAGGATTGTAAGCAATTCACTGATAATCATTTTCAGGGTTCAATAATTTCCAAATCGGGGTTTACATTAGTAAATCGATTTATCGCTCCACTCCAATCGCTCAACTTAGGTTAAACTTACATTATAATGAGTTAGGTCGGTCAGGCGGTTAGAAATCCGATCGAATGTTGGAACTTTCATTTCATTCGATGCGACATTTTACACTTGACAATAGCACTGGTCTTGAAGAATCCATTAACAGATGCCATAAAAACGAAACTTTATTTTGATAAGTATGTTTATATCTACATAAATCCTTTTAACATATTGTTAAACATAAATCAGGTTTACCATGAAAAAACAATTACTTTCTTTCTTATTTCTGACATTATTATTGACTATTTTATTGCCATTCAATGCATTGGCAACAAAACGTGTTATCAATGTTCAGAATTTTTCATTCAGCCCATCAAACATCAACAATGTTCAGATTGGGGATACCATCCGTTGGGTCTGGGTCAACGGTGTTCACACCACTACTTCATCTTCGATACCCGCAGGCGCGGCATCATGGGACAGCCCTATTACCAGCACAGTCACCTCTTTCGAGTACCTGGTAGAAGTTGCAGGTACTTTTAGCTATGTATGCACACCACACGCCGGTGGTGGAATGACAGGCACATTTACAGTTGTGGGCGGTGCTACGCTGAATGTGTCTCCGTCTAACCGGAACGTTCCGGCAACAGCCGGAAATACTACATTCTCTGTTACTTCCAACTCAAGCTGGACCGCAACGAGCAACCAGCCCTGGTGTACGGTAACCTCTTCAGGTTCAGGCAACGGAACCATCACTGCAAATTATGCAGCCAATTCCGTTACCTCGCAACGAATCGCCACCGTTACTGTAATAGTTGCAGGACTTCCTTCGCAAATGGTCACCGTAACACAGGCTGCGGCTGCTGCAACACTCTCAGTTTTGCCGCCTAACCGTGATGTTTCGGCAATTGCCGGTGCAACTTCATTTAGTGTTGCTTCAAATTCAAACTGGGCAGTAAGCAGCAACGAACCCTGGTGTACGGTAAATTCGTCAGGTTCCGGAAATGGAACCATTAACGCCAGCTATGCTGAAAATGCCTCAACTTTGCCACGTGTTGCCACAATAACCGTAACAGTCAGCGGGATACCATCCGAAACAGTAACTGTCAGTCAGGCCGGAGCAGATCCTACACTTCTGGTTGGCCCAACTGATCAGATTGTTTCTTATGAGTCTGGTTCGGTTGAGTTTAGTGTTACTTCAAACTCAGAATGGACGGTTCATAGCGACACTGACTGGTGTTCAGTAACCGCATCAGGCACAGGAAACGGGACTATAACTGCAGCGTATGAAGAAAATACAACAGCAGAGGTACGAATCACTAACATTACTGTATCTGTTTCCGGTTTTCCCGACCAAACAGTAACGCTAACTCAGGAAGCAGCTCCCATTTCAGTTAAGGAAATCTCCTTATCTGAGTTCCGTCTTTACCCGAATCCGGCAAATAGTCATGTCGTACTCAACCCGGAAGGAAAGATGGTAGAAAATGCATTGTTATCAATCCTTACAATGAAGGGCGAAGTTGTTTTTGAGAAATTGATTGATTCCGGCTCAGAGCAATCAATTAGTGTAACTTCTCTGAAATCAGGCACATATACTGTGAGAATTGTTTCAGGGAACAAAGCATGGAATGAGCGACTGGTAATAAGCCGTTAATTCCTCTTCGGGAAAGGATAATTCCTGTAACCGGGGATTAAACCAGATTGAAGAATATCCACCGGAAAGTTTTCGATTTTCACATTACGATAAAGAATAGAATCAAAAAGCCGCAGCTTAAAAACTGCGGCTTTTTGATTGAACCTGAGTTGTGCGGTTTGAGCCAGCGAAAAAGCGCTTTACTTAGATAAACACCGATTTGGAAATTGTTGCAATTCACCAAAGCCATGAAGATATTTTACCGTGAATTGCTTACAATTTCATAACCGATTGGGCGATTTACTTCTTTAAATCGCTCAATTTGGGTTGAAACTGGGTTAGATTATTTCTTCAGCAATTCAAGCATCCTTGCTCCTATTTCAGCCGGTGAATCCACCACGTGGACTCCACATTCGCGAAGTATGGCCTTTTTAGCCTCGGCAGTATCACCTTCACCACCTACAATAGCACCGGCATGGCCCATAGTCCGGCCTTTTGGGGCAGTGGCTCCGGCGATAAAACTCACAACGGGCTTTGTCCCGTGCTTTTTGATCCAATAACCGGCTTCGGCTTCCATGCCGCCACCAATCTCTCCGATCATCACAATTCCTTTGGTTTCAGGGTCGGCCATAAACAACTCAACAGCATCGCGGGTGGTCGTTCCGATAATCGGGTCACCGCCAATGCCAATAGCCGTGGTTTGTCCAAGACCGGCTTTGGTCAACTGGTCAACAGCCTCATAGGTAAGGGTGCCTGAACGGCTTACTATGCCAACGATCCCCTTCTTATGGATAAACCCCGGCATAATGCCGATTTTAGCCTCTCCCGGAGTGATAATACCGGGGCAGTTCGGCCCGATCAGCCTGCTTGCGCGGCTTTTCAGATATTCTTTGGCCATCATCATGTCCTTAACCGGAATCCCTTCGGTAATGCATACAACCACTTTAATTCCGGCATCAGCGGCTTCCATAATGGCGTCTGCGGCAAACGCCGGGGGAACAAAGATCAGGGATACATCGGCCCCGGTTTCTTTAACGGCTTCAGCAACTGTATTGAAAACAGGCTGACCAAGGTGATATTTACCCCCTTTTCCGGGTGTTACTCCACCCACCACATTGGTGCCATATTCAATCATTTGCGTGGCGTGAAATGTACCTTCAGTGCCGGTAAACCCCTGCACGATCACTTTCGAATCCTTGTTAACCAGAATACTCATTTGTCAGTTTTTATATTTGCTTATGATAAATCAGGCACTTACAATGAAAAAAGGATATTTTGTTCAAAAAAAAGTCTTATAATTGCCTATCTTTAATGGTTCTGAATTTTCAGGTTGTAAAAATAGTTAAAAAATTCATCCGATGAACCCAGCCTTATTCGATCTCAACGATACTATTTGTGCTTTATCCACACCGGCAGGCACAGGTGCCATTGGCATAATCAGACTGTCAGGTCCTGATTCAATTGATCTTTGCCGGAAGTTTTTTACATCAGGCAATACAGAATTAAATCTTGAGAAAGCACCTTCTCATACGGTTCACTTTGGCAAATTCAATGATGGTGATCTGCTGATCGATGAAGTTCTGGTAACGGTTTTCCGAAATCCACATTCATACAACGGGCAGGATATTGTTGAGATTTCATGCCATGGATCGGTTTATATTCAACAGAGGATCCTTGAATTATTGCTGACAGCCGGCGCCAGATTAGCGGAACCTGGTGAGTTTACCCTCAGGGCTTTCCTTAACGGGAAGTTCGACCTGTCGCAGGCTGAAGCCGTTGCCGATTTGATTGCCTCCAACTCAGAATCTTCGCACCGATTGGCTATGAGCCAGATGCGTGGAGGGTTCTCGCATAAAATCGGAGAACTCAGGGCACGCCTGATAGATTTTGCTTCCCTGATAGAACTGGAACTTGACTTCAGTGAAGAGGATGTTGAATTTGCCGACCGGACAGCACTTTTTCAACTTCTTGAAAAGATAAAATCTGAGATAGATCACCTGAAATCGAGTTTTGCCCTCGGCAATGTGATGAAACACGGAATACCGGTTGCCATTGTAGGCAAACCCAACGTAGGCAAATCGACCCTGCTGAATGCCCTGCTGAACGAAGAGCGGGCCATTGTTTCCGAAATACCCGGCACCACCCGCGATGCCATTGAAGATACCATCAGCATTCAGGGTGTAACCTTCCGGTTTATCGATACCGCCGGCCTCCGGCATACTGAGGATACAATAGAAAACATGGGCATCGATCGCACTTATGAAAAAATGAACCAGGCTTCGGTTGTGCTTTATGTCTTCGACATCACCACAGCCTCCGGGAAAGAGATTGACGAAGCCATTGCCGATATCCGTGCCCAACTCGATGACCCTCAAAAACAGATTATCCCGGTAGCCAATAAAACTGATATGTTGATGGAATCTCCCCAGACCTTTAAAAAACTGGTGGAGCTTGATACACTATTTGTTTCCGCCAAACGGAACGAAAACATCAACCTTATCACCGAACGGTTGCTGAAATCGGTCCACAGCGGCGAAACCGGCGACCAAACCATTGTTTACAGCCTCCGCCATTTCGAAGCTCTAACCCGTGCCGGTCAAAGCATCGAAAGCATCGAAAAAGGCTTTGCCGATAATATCCCTTCCGATCTGATTGCCACCGATATCCGGCAAGCCCTGCACCACCTGGGCGCAATCACTGGCGAAGTCACGACAGATGAGCTGCTTGGAAATATTTTTGGAAAGTTTTGTATTGGGAAGTAGTGACTTCGAGTGCCTCAGCCACCGAATGGAGCGTTTTGATAGCCTCAGCGCCCCCAGCCACCAATAACATTGCAGAACCTCAGCAATCGAAAGTGAAGAAGACTTGATAAATCCGCTATTTCTCCTAAATTTGCATTCACAAATAAGAATAAGATTCAGAGTTGAAAAAGAGCTTGTTGCGGAAGGCGTTTAGCGGGGAGTTGTAAGAAATACATAAGTTATTAAGATTTCGCCCTTTCAGGGCTTTTAGGTCGTTCGTACCCGGAATTTCACAGAGCTGTACCCTGTGTTAATGATTCAGCCCTTTCAGGGCTTTTGGGTCGTTCGCACCCGGAATTTCACAGGGCTTCACCCTGTGTTAAAGATTCGGCCCTTTCAGGGCTTTTGGGTCGTTCGTACCCGGAATTTCACAGGGCTGCACCCTGTGTTAAAGATTTAGCCCTTTCAGGGCTTTTGGTCGATCGTACCTGGAATTTCACAGAGCTGCACCCTGTGTTAATGATTCAGCCCTTTCAGGGCTCCTTTTTCCGTGAACTCTGAATTTCACAGGGCTGCACCCTGTGTTTGCAGATTCCGCCCTTTCAGGGCTTTTTGGTCGTTCGTACCCGGAATTTCACGGGGCTACACCCTGTGTTAATGATTCAGCCCTTTCAGGGCTTTTGGGTCGTTCGTGCGTGGAATTTCACAGGGCTACTCCCTGTGTTAATGATTCAGCCCTTTCAGGGCTTTTGGGTCGTTCGTACCCGGAATTTCACAAGGCTTCACCCTGTGTTAATGATTCAGCCCTTTCAGGGCTTTTAGGTCGTTCGCACCCGGAATTTCACAGGGCTGCACCCTGTGTTAATGATTTAGCCCTTTCAGGGCTTTTAGGTCGTTCGTACCCGGAATTTCACGGAACTTCA
>JBBQIQ010000004.1:0-70516 GCA_038325075.1 Bacteroidales bacterium
AATCGTCATTTTAGGCGTATTATTCCGATTGTAATCGGAAAAACAGGCGTAATATTCCGAATATAATCGGAAAAACAGGCCTGATTCTTGATTTTTAAAACTAAAGACCATTTTTAATGAGCTAAAATGGAAAGCCCCGAAAGTAAAATTTCCGGATTCGTTTTTGAGCGCTTACCCCAACCACACCACCAGCCTGATAAACCGGGAAAATTTTGAGGAGTTTGTCGGAGTTGCTTTTTGAAGAACCTATCAATCTGATAAATTTCCTTTCTTACTTCAGAGACAATCCGGCCGGTTCAAAATTTCCCCGGCAAATCCTCCTCAATAGAGGTTTTTTTTACCGGTTTACTGGTCATTTCAAAGATCATCTCTCCGCCAGCCATTAGTTCTTCATGGTTGATAAATAGTTTGCTGGTTGGCTGGCCATTCAATAAAATTCGTTTCACATAAATATTCTCCTTGCTCAGCCCGATCGCACGGATGTTAAAAGTCCTGCCGTTTTCCAGATTCAGTTTAGCTTCGGTAACGGATGGGCTGCCCAGCACATATTCATTGCTTCCGGGGCAAACCGGGTAAAATCCCAGGGCACTGAAAACATACCAGGCCGACATCTGTCCGCAGTCGTCGTTGCCGGGTAATCCGCCGGGCGTGGGCGCGTACAGATTATCCATAATTTGATGAACCCGTTGCTGTGTTTTCCAGGGCGCGCCTGCATAGTTGTACAGGTAAGGCACATGGTGGCTGGGCTCATTGCCATGCACATAATTGCCGATGATGCCCCGTTTGTCAATATCCTCCGATTCGGCAATGTGCTTTTCGTCAAGTTGCATGGTGAATAGTGAATCAAGGTGTGCCACAAACTTTGTATTCCCGCCAGCCCATACGATCATTTTTGCCGGGTCGTGTGGAACATACAACGAGTAATTCCAGGCATTGCCCTCGATAAAGCCCTGGCCTTCCGTTTTTAAAGGATCAAAGTCTTTCTGCCAGCTTCCATCAGCCAGTTTAGGCCTGATAAAACCGGTTGTACTATCATAAAGCTGTTCAAAGGATCGGGCGCGCCGGTCAAAGATTCCGGCAATTCCTCTCTGTCCGGTCTTTTCGGCCATCCGGGCAATACACCAGTCATCGTATGCATATTCCAGCGTTTTGGAGGCGGCATTGGTGGTAAGGTCCGAAGGGGCATATCCGAATTTCATATAATCGCCAATGCCATCGTAGGGTGCGTAGGTTGCACTGGCTACCATGGCATCAAGGGCTTCGGCCGCTTCAAAACCTGTAATTCCTTTCAGGAAAGCATCGGCAATCACGGGCACAGCGTGGTAACCGATCATACACCAGTTTTCGTTGCCCTGGTGCGACCAGATGGGAAGAATGCCATGAACACTCTGCTTTCGGTGTGCAAGCATGGAATTCACCATATCCGAAGTGCGCTTTTGCTGCACAATCGTCAGTAAGGGGTGCAATGCCCGGTAAGTGTCCCAGAGCGAAAAGGTTGAATAGTTGGTGAAGTCTTCTGCCTGATGGATGTTCTGGTCAATACCTCGGTATTTTCTATCCACATCCATATAAATGGTGGGCGACAGGAAGGCATGATAAAGACTGGTGTAGAAATTCTGCTTTACCTCTTCCGTTCCGGAAACCTGTATCCTGCCAAGTTCTTTATTCCAGGCTTCAGAAGCTTCCAATCTTATCTGGTCAAAATTGAAACCAGGCACTTCTGACCGTAGGTTGTTCAGCGCCCCTTCGGTACTGACGGCCGATAAGGCTACTTTCACCAGCAATTGTTCTCCGTCTTTCATGTTAAACCTGAACCAGGCTTTTACATTTTTGCCAGCCATCTCCGGGAAATTTTCCCTTTCGTTGAACTTGCGATAAAACCCTCGGTAGATAATTTCTTCCGCATTTTCATACCCATAACTGCTGATGGGCTTTGACAATACCATCGCGAAATAGATGGTACGTGTGCGCGCCCAGCCACGGGTTTGCCGGTAACCGGTTATCAGGGTATCGTTCTCAACGCGTAAAAATTGCCAGATGTTTTTTCCCGGATAGTTATAGATTCCGGCTGTCATATCGAGTATCAGGTTGGTTTCACTTGCTTCTTTATATGTATAGCGATGAAAACCAACCCTTTCGGTGGTGGTAAGTTCAGCAAAAATCTGATAGTCATCCAGCATAACTGAATAGTAGCCGGGTGAAGCTGATTCCCGCTCATGCGAAAAACGGCTGCGGTAACCCGAATCCGGATTGTCCCGGGTTCCGGGATTAAGTTTCAGTGGCCCGGTGGTGGGCATCAGCAGGAAATCGCCCAGATCGCTGTGGCCGGTTCCTGAGAAGTGGGTGTGGCTGAATCCGCAAATGGTTTTGTCGTTGTACTGATAACCGGCGCAATAAGCATAAACGTCTTTATTATAACCCTGCCCTGTGGAATACGGAACCGTATCTGTATCAGGGCTAAGCTGCACCATCCCGAAAGGAATAGTGGCTCCGGGATAGGTATGCCCCATGTGGTCGGTGCCGGTAAAAGGGTTAACATAATCAACCGGCTGCTGACCGAAAAGCAGGGTGGTGTTAAGTATTGCGATCAGGCAAAAAATACTTTTCATGAAGTCTTTACTTTGATTCATGAAGCAAACTTAATTAAAATGAGCAAAAGCCGGATAAATGTCAACTTATTTCCTGTGCAGGTTCATTGGGAGAAAAATCTACGTACATTTAATCCACTTATATTTGTATATCAGAGATTATCCTGAAGTTGTTCATTTACACCAAATCTTAAACTATGGCAAAAGTAGTCGTTTTGGGCGCTGGCATTGCAGGGCATACCGCTGCTGCATTTCTGCGCAAGAAACTTAGTAAACAACACGAAGTGGTGGTCGTTACCCCGAATTCTTATTACCAATGGATCCCATCCAACATATGGGTTGGCGTTGGCCGGATGACCATCGACCAGGTCAGATTCAAACTGGCACCGCTTTATAAAAGGTGGGGCATCGATTTCAGGCAGGCCCGTGCGGTGAGTATTCATCCGGAAGGGAGTTCAGGTTCCGGAAAGCCGTTTGTCAGCATCGAATACACAACCGATGACAAAAAAGGTGTCACCGATCAGGTCGAATACGACTTCCTGGTAAACGCCACTGGTCCGAAACTTAATTTTGAAGCCACTGAAGGCCTGGGCCCCGGAAAAAATACCGTCTCAGTTTGTTCGTTTGATCATGCAGCCCATGCCTGGGAAAAACTGCAGGAATCCATTGCCAGGATGGAGAAAGGGGAGAAGCAGCGGTTTGTAATTGGCACGGGACATCCTATGGCTACCTGTCAGGGTGCTGCATTCGAATACATTCTGAATGTGGCTTATGAAATTCGCAAACGCAAGCTGGAGCATCTGGCCGAAATCACCTGGCTTACCAACGAATATGAACTGGGCGACTTTGGAATGGGAGGTGCTTACATCAAACGGGGGGGCTATATAACCTCTACCCGCGTTTTTGCCGAATCGTTTCTGGGCGAAAATGGCATCAAATGGATTAAACGGGCCGGAGTGAAGAAAGTTGAACCCGGGCTTATTCACTACGAAACCCTTGATGGCGAAGAAAAACAAATAGGATTTGATTTCTCTATGTTGATCCCCGGTTTTGCAGGCGTTGGCCTGAAAGCTTATGACAAAGCAGGTACCGATATTTCTTCAGCCTTGTTTGCGCCCAGTGGCCTGATGAAAGTGGATGCCAACTACACGCCGAAACCTTTTGACGACTGGAGTGCGGCAGATTGGCCCGAAACCTATCAGAGCCCGGCATACAAAAATATTTATGCACCCGGAATTGCCTTTGCACCGCCACATGCCATATCAAAACCAATGACAAGTAAAAACGGTACAGCCATCTTTCCCTCTCCTCCACGTACAGGTATGCCATCCGGCGTTATGGGTAAAATTGTGGCTGAGAATATCATCAACGAAATAAAAACCGGCAAAGAGGAATTTAAACACAAGGCAAGCATGGGCCGGATGGGCGCTGCTTGTATTATATCGGCCGGCTTTGGAATGACAAAGGGAGCAGCGGCAACCATGACTGTACATCCGATTGTTCCCGACTGGGAAAAATACCCGGAATATGGCCGCGATATTAAATACACCATTGGCGAAGCCGGACTGGCAGGTCATTGGATGAAGTGGTTTATGCACTATATGTTTCTGCATAAAGCCAAAGGCTACCCATTCTGGTGGCTGTTGCCAGAATAAACCCATCACAACACTAATTTTTGAAAACAAATAAATCATGAAAAATAAAACCATACAAGCCTATTCCGATGAGTCATATCCTCCTTTCCCAACAAAAAGCACGCTTTTCTGGCGGCGTTTTGTCCCCTGGCAGGCATTCCGCTTTTTTGTTCTGAATCTCAGAATTTTGAAAATTGTAGTGGGTGGGCACTCCTGATGTAGGATGTCGGAAGTCGGAGGTCAGATGTCAGCCCTTCGACATGGTTCGACATGGTTCGACATGGTTCGACAAGAGCTCACCAACCGAGAGCTCACCAACCGAGAGCTCACCAACCGAGAGCTCAGGGACCGAGGTCGGAGGTCGGATGTCAGAAGTCGGAAGTCGGAAGTCAGAAGTCGGAAGTCGGAAGTCAGAAATCCGCAATCCGAAGTCGGAAGTAAGAGGTCAGAAGTCAGATGTCAGAGGTCAGAGGTCAGCCCTTCGACATGGTTCGACATGGTTCGACAAGAGCTCACCAACCGAGAGCTCACCAACCGAGAGCTCAGGGACCGAGGTCGGAGGTCGGAAGTCGAAAGTCGGAGGTAAGAAGTAAGAGGTCGGAAGTCGGAGGTAAGAAGTCGGAAGTAAGAGGTCGGCCCTTCGGCTTGGTTCGACTGCGCTCACCAACCACCACCCAGGGACCGATGTCGGAAGTCAGAAGTAAGAAGTAGGAAAAAATCCGCAATCCGCAATCCGCAATCTGAAATCCGAAATCCGCAATCTGAAATCCGCAATCTGAAATCCGAAATCTGAAATCCGCAATCTGAAATCCGAAATCCGCAATCTGAAATCCGAAATCCGCAATCTGAAATCTGAAATCCGAAATCCGAAATCCGGAATCTGAAATCCGAAATCCGCAATCTGAAATCCGAAATCCGCAATCTGAAATCCGAAATCCGCAATCTGAAATCCGAAATCCGCAATCCGAAATTAATGAGCTTCCAGCCAGTTACTTCCTGTACTCATCTCAATCTCAACCGGTACATCCAGTGTCATGGCCGTTTTCATCAGTCTTTCGATGACCGGTTTCACCAGGTCAACTTCGGGTTTATAGACATCAAAAACCAACTCATCATGCACCTGGAGGATCATTTTCGATTTCAGGTTCATTTTGCTTAATTCATTGTAAATGTTGATCATAGCAATCTTGATCATGTCGGCCGAAGAGCCCTGAATCGGCGCATTGATGGCGTTTCGTTCGGCGAAGCCCCGCACAATGGCATTACCAGAATTGATGTCGCGCAGATAACGCCGGCGTTTCTTCAGGGTTTCAACGTATCCATGGGCCTTTGCAAAGACGATGGTATTGGCCATATATTCCCTGATCCCGGGGAAGCGGTCAAAGTACTGGCTGATGATATCGGCGGCTTCACGCCTTGGGATGCCAAGCCTTTCAGAAAGCCCAAAGGCTGATATGCCATAGATAATTCCGAAGTTCACAGTTTTGGCGTTTCGGCGCATTTCCCTGGTAACCTCTTCAACTTCAACATTGTAAATGCGTGCTGCGGTAGCCGTGTGAATATCGATGCCCTGCCGGAAAGCTTCCTGCATGGCAGAATCTCCGCTGATATGGGCGATAACCCTGAGTTCAATCTGCGAATAGTCGGCTGAAAGTAAAGTATATTCTTCATTGCGCGGGACAAATGCCTTCCGGATTTCGCGCCCCCTGTCGGTACGGATGGGAATATTCTGAAGGTTCGGATTGTTGGAGCTGAGCCTTCCGGTAGAAGCAACCGCCTGGTTATAAGAGGTATGAACCCTCCCGGTTTTATGATTGATCAGTAAAGGAAGCGTATCCACGTAGGTGGATTTGAGCTTGGTAAGCGACCGGTAATCAAGAATCTGTTGAATTATGGGATGTTTGTTGATGAGCTTTTGAAGAATCTCTTCCCCTGTTGAATGCTGTTTGGTTTTTGTCTGTTTGGGATTGTCAACCAGCTTCATTCGGTCGAAAAGCACTTCGCCCAATTGTTTGGGTGAGCCGATGTTGAACTTCATCCCGGCAAGAGTATAGATTTCAGTTTCTACCTGCCTGATCTCGATCCCGAGTTCAGCAGAATAAGCATTCAGATTTTCATTGTCGATTTTTACCCCTTCGGCTTCCATGGCTGCAAGAACCTTGATCAGTGGGATTTCTATCTCGTCGAAAAGCGCGCGGGTTTCGGTCTGTTCGAGCAAAGGTTCGAGTTTGTGGCGCAGTTGAAGGGTGATGTCGGCATCTTCGGCGGCATACTCTTTAATTGTTTCCTGCTCAACCATGCGCATATTCAATTGGTTCTTGCCTTTTTTACCAATCAGGTTTTCGATCGAAACCGGCCTGTAATTAAGGTAGGTATGGGCCAGATAATCCATGTTGTGGCGCAGGTCGGGCTCAATAAGGTAGTGTGCCAGCATGGTATCGAACAATGGGCCGTTTACAACAATGTTATAATTGGAAAGGATTGAAATGTCGAACTTCATATTCTGACCGGTTTTGCCTATGGCCGGATCAGCAAAAATTCCTGCGAATTCAGCCGTAATTTCGCTGGCAGCCTTCGTGTTGTTGGGTACCGGAACATACCAGGCCTCACCGGCTTTAATGGCAAACGACATCCCTACCAGTTCGGCATCAAGGGTATCCAGGCCGGTGGTTTCAGTATCGAAGCAAAAAGACCCGGCCGATTTCAGTTGCATGATTAGTTGGGCGCGCTTTTCCGGTGTATCAGCCAGGTGATAGGTGTGTGGTGTATTTTCTATTGTTCTGATGTTTGATTCTTCGGGAAGTGCTTCGTTCATGGAGCTGAAAAGGTCAGGCGCTGTTGTAGGCGAACTCTGTATGGAAATGTTCGGGCTTCCGTTTTTAAGCGACAGGTCAGTGAAAACCCGTTTGGCAAAGGTCATGAACTCAAGCTCATCCAGCACCGCTTTTAAGGCTGGCACATCCGGATTTGTTAACTTCAGGGCTTCTTCATCAAATGCAATAGGGACATCCAGAATAATGGTAGCCAGTTCTTTCGACATCAAGGCCTGTTGGCTGAAATCCTTCACCTTTTGGCGCATAGGCTCTTTTTCGATTTTATCGGCATTGGCGATCAGGTTTTCGATGTTGTCGAAATCCTCAAGCAGTTTTCGCGCCGTTACTTCGCCCACGCCCGGGATGCCGGGGATATTATCCGATACATCGCCCCAGAGGCCAAGCATATCGATGACCTGATCGGGCCGTTTTACACCGAACTTTTCACAGACTTCCTTTATGCCCATGATAACGGGTTTCTCGCCGGGTTTGCCGGGCTTGTATTGCAGAATATTATCGGTCACCAACTGTCCGAAATCCTTATCCGGCGTCATCATAAACACCTTGTAACCTTTATTGCCGGCCTGCCTGGCCAGGGTCCCGATAACATCATCCGCTTCAAAGCCATCAACAGCAAGAATCGGCACATTAAAGGCCTCAATCAGTCGTATAATATAGGGAATTGCTGTGGCAATATCTTCTGGCATGCTCTCGCGTTGAGCTTTATAGGCTGGAAAGCTCTCATGCCTGACGGTGGGTGCCTGGGTGTCGAAAGCCACGCCAATGTGGGTTGGCTTTTCATTCTTAATGACATCGTAAAGCGAATTGGCAAAGCCCAGCACCGCGGAAGTATTCAGCCCTTTTGAGGTA
The DNA here is from genome assembly GCA_038325075.1 of Bacteroidales bacterium. GTDB lineage: Bacteria > Bacteroidota > Bacteroidia > Bacteroidales > Lentimicrobiaceae > Lentimicrobium. The sequence continues at coordinate 7,906 of JBBQIQ010000004.1, forward strand.
ATTCGGGGGTTTCTGTTAAGTGCATAATAGGCCCTGTAAATCAAGGCCATAGCATCTAAAAGGAATAATTTATTATCGGGCTGTGACATGGTGGTGGCTGATTCAGTTTATTAATTTGAGTCTGATTGAATGATCAAACTAAAGATAATGTCGTTTTGACAAAGGTAATAAACAAGTGAATCGGAATCAGGTTTAGCTTTTTGAGTAAGAAGTTTGCAGGTTGATTTCTCTTTTTAAAGGGTACTATGCAATTATTGGCGGATTGGACGTATGTGACAAGTTTCGTAACTCTTCAAATGATAGATCAATAAACGTGATCATACGTCTTTTCAACACATAGACACATAGAATTACATAGTCACATAGAAAAATTTCTATCACTACAATGCTTAAAATTCGTTGTTCCAATCTCTATTCACCCTGCTCCATGTTCCATTGCCCTGAGCTAAATGGGAAGAGGGGCGCCAGACAGGGATGGGGGGCGAACCTCCCCATGTCCCCATTTCCCCTGGTCTTTTTGTCTGTTTCTATAGAGACGAAACCTCACTTTTCAATGCCATGCCCCATGCCCTGTGCCCTGTGCTCTGTGCTCTTCGCCTTCGCCCGCTGCTACTTCTTCTCCCTGAGCACCAACATATAGAAATCATTATCCAGTGGCAGATACCCATATTCATAAATAAAGCGATAGGTGCTGCCTTTCTGGGTGATATAAAGATTTGTAAAATAATTGAAATTGAACCCCAGGTTCGATAGTTTTTCCTTGTGTACCGTTACTTTGTCAGCAGGAACCAGCTCGGAAAGAATCCGCCTGTTCTTTTTCAGGATGCCGTTTACCTGCCTGACCGTGGCACTGCTGTCGCTGTTTAGCTTGTTGTTGTAGTTGTTCCGGCACTGATCGCTGCAAAATTTCTTGTCGGTCCTGCCCACTATGGGTTCACCACAATCGAGACATGTTTTTTGCATAATACGGTATTGTTAAGTGAATGCAAAATATAAAGATAAGAAAAGTCGATTCAATTTGTCAATACTTTTATCCGTTTAGCTGCTCCTTTTAGCCGAGTATAATAGTAATTATTAGATAAACAAGATGATCAGAATTTTAGTAGTAAGTAATTGTCCTTTCGACAACCAAAACCGGTTGGTTGTTTATAAAGGACGATTTTCTTGTCCAGTTTTCCCTGCTATCCAACCGGTATAAGTTAGTGGTCGTGGATATTATATTTCCATCCGGTGAAAATTCATTTTCTTCAGACTCGTTTCCTTTGACGTCGTATTTGTAGGTAATCCGCTGCACCAGTTCACCATTGGCTTTGTATTTGTTAATCTCTGCTTTTTGGTTACTACTGTTATAGACATACCTGAATTTCTGAGATAAAACCCCTTCAGCATTCATTGTATTTTCCTCAAAAATATTCCCTTTGTCATCATAGAGATAAACCATTTTTTTGCCAGGGCGACCTTTATCGTCGTAGTTGATATCTTCCGAAAGTTTTCCCTGATCGTTATAATGATATACTATTTTAAAGTAGAGCAGATCATCAGCAGTATATATGGCCATTTCATTCCGCTTGCCTTCGATATCATAAGTATATGAATATTTTTTATCGACCGTGCTGTCAGGTTTGAGTTTGATATCCAGAATTTTATTCCCTTGTTCGTTAAATGTATTCAAATACCATTGATCTATCGAGCCTCTGGTTGATGTATTGCCTGCTTTAACCATTTGGTAGGTCTTCTCGTTTATAGATTTTACTTTCCCTTTTAAGTTGAGCCTGGTATAGTCATTATTTTGGCAAAAACCGGAAATTACAATAATAGGAAAGACAAAAAGCAGGATAATCAGTTTTTTCATTATGAACGATTCTTTATTTGTTTTATAAACAAGTGGAAGCAGAGTTATAAACCAACCTTCAATCATGGAATCAACTGACTGAATATCTGGATTTGATCAGGGTTATTTTCAGTCAGCTTGATCAGACAGGTGATTTAAAAAATATATAAAACCGGGCTTATTGTTCCTTTGGAAGAAAAATAAGTCCGTTTCTTTTCGGGAAGAAAGGGTAAGCAGAAAAGAGGTTGGTGCTCTCCGCAAAACTCTCCTTAAATCAATCAGCTTTTAGTCTTCTTCTCTTTTTTTTCGAGCCTCTTTTCTTTCAGGGTTTTAGTAGGGGCTTTCTTGGTTTCTTTCTTTGCATCCTGTGATTTTGCCATGGCCAATAGATTTAGTGGTTAATAGAAATGTTAATTCCCAATTCCGGATAATCGGTTTATAATACAAATATACTAAGCAAAACCAATAAAGTGGGAAAAAAGTTGCTTTGTTTCAAATTTCTTTATCAGCGGAATAATGAGCTTCGCCAGGTCTTATCAGGTTCACACATGACGTTATAAATTTTATGAAGAGAAATTCAGCGTTACTCCCTTTAGCCCTGACCGGAGTGGAAGTTGATTATTCGGGCTATATTGCCACGAATGCTTTGCATAGAATAATAATTTATACCTAAGTTGAGCGATTTGAGCAAAGCGAAAAAGCGCTTTACAAAGGTAAACCCCGATTTGGAAATTGTTGCAATTCACCATAGCCATAAAACTGTTTTTTTGTGAATTGCTTACAATTTCCTGATCGATTGAGCTATTTTCCTTTTCAAATCGCTCAATTTGGGTCATAATCTGTATTTTTTTTGGTAAACGGGTGATCTATCAGTTTAACTGGAATACAAGCATTGGTAATCAATTCGTTAATATAGGGTTTTATTGTCCCTTTGGCCATCGGGATCGTGCGTTGGCACTTTTCCCCATAAATCGTATAGGGTTTGGCAGATTTTTATTATCCACCAACCTGAAAAATAGATGCATAAAAATTTGGAATTTTCTGTTTATTGCAATATATTTATGTCACTATTCCAAGTCCGGGTTTTTCACCCGAAAACGCCGGTATAGAAACGGCGCTTTTCATTACTCAACCCTACATATTCCTTTGTAAAAAATAACGTAAAACTCAGGTTACTCCAAAAACCGGGTTTAAACATAGCAATCTGGTAGTATAAACTCAGTTTTAACAATTGGCAGTGAAGAATAGATATGCTACCCAACCCAATGAAATTATCAGAAACGCTAATATTGAAAGGGTTTTAACTCAAAGCAAATATAACTAATCCGGAAAACATTAAAAGGCTGATCTTATGAAAAAAGTGATTTTAATAACAGCAATTGCCCTGTTCACCATGCTGGGTTTGAATCTTTATTCCCAGGTAGCCATCAACACCGATGGTTCAGCACCCGATAATTCAGCCATGCTGGATGTGAAATCAACCACAAAGGGGATTTTACCTCCCCGAATGACAACCGAACAGATGAACAGCATTATTGCCCCATCCTCGGGGCTGCTGGTTTACAACATCACGGTGAATTCGTTGTATTGGTTTGATGGGTCAACCTGGAAACGGTTCAACGAGTTAAGCTTTACCGAAACGGACCCTATCTTCACAGCACATCCGGCATTTGGCATTACCTCCGGAAATATCAGTAACTGGAATAGTGCTTATACTAACCGGATCACATCTGCAACAGGATCTGCTCCTTTGACTTTATCCATTTCGAACAATCAGCTTTCGGGTTCCATGCCCGCATCAGGGGCAACTACCAGCGGCTATTTAACCTCAGCCAATTGGAACACTTTTAACAATAAAGTCAGCAGCCAATGGACGGCCGCGGTTCCTGGGGTTACTGCTTGAGCAGTTCGCAGAACAGTTCGATCTTCAGCTGGCGCCTGGGCTTCTACGGGGGCAACAGCAGCATGGACAACCTCAGCAAGGCCTATGGGTCCCCCCTGCGCTACCTCAGAGACTGAGTGCGCCCAGAAACACATTAAACGACCGGTACGAATAAAGCCGGAAACTATAAGTGAATATGCTGTAATCCAGTAAGATGGCAAAAATGTATAAAAAATTGTGCATTCTTGCTATTTTCCTATTTGGGCGCTATTGTAAAATGATAATAGAAGTATTACCTTTGTAAAAAAGTTATTTGTGAAAATAAGGGAAGTGATCAGATTAATTGAAGATGACGGTTGGTTTCCATTAAAAACAGGACCGACCAGTCACAAACAATTCAAACATCTGACCAAGAAAGGTAGGGTAACTATTGCCGGCAAGTTATCAGACGATGTACTTCCCAAAACATTTAATTCAATCCTAAAGCAAGCCGGATTAAAATAATTGATTAAACTGAAGTAATAAGAAACATGGAAAAAATAAATGTCATCCTCGAAAGAGGCAGCAGTAACTACAGTGCGTTTATTCCTGAACTACCAGGATGTATCGCAACAGGGGAATCACTTACGGAGCTTGAGAAAAACCTCAGGGAGGCATTACAGTTACACCTTCGGGGAATAGAAGAAGACGGCGATCCGGTTCCGTCACAGTTCATGGGTGAATTTCAATTGATGTACACTTTTGATATTGTAACTCTTCTTTCATACTATGACAAGGTTTTTACCAGAAGGGCCTTAAGCAGGCTCACAGGAATAAATGAAAGCTTATTGAGTCAATACGCCAGCGGATTAAAAAAACCTCGTCCGCTTCAAACCCGGAAAATTGCTGATAACCTGCATAAATTAGGACAGGAGCTTTTACAGGTTCAATTCTGAAACTTACTTTCGCCCCGCTGCCCGGAATTTAGCTTCTTGAGCTCATTTATTAGTTTATAATTCTGGTTAAATCATGACAAGAAATTCAGATACATATAAGTATTTGATTTTATTTGTAAATAGAGCAGTTTTCTTTATATCGTTAGACAAAATCTGATTTATATTCTAACATACACATTTATAATAAATTAGATTATTTCTGTATAAATTCTATCCGTTTATAACCGTTTATAACCGACTACATCCGTAAGTAAATGACTATTAACCGAATCAGGTTGGTAGCCCGTTGTAGTTTTGCTTCATCGTTCAATCACAAGTAAGGATTGGAAAAGTTAAGTAAGTAAAATGTTGAACATGCCCGCTAAAGGGCGCAAAACTAAAAAACAATGAAAGCATTAAACAACCGCGTACAGTTGATCGGCCACCTGGGGGCAGATCCTGAAGTAAAAACATTCGAAAACGGAAGCATGATGGCCCGCCTGTCTCTGGCAACCTTCGAGCGTGCAACCGGGGTAAAGGGCGAAAAAGCCGTGCGTACCCAATGGCACCAGTTGGTGGTATGGGGCAAACTGGCCGAAATCTGTGGCAAATACCTGCAAAAAGGGCGTGAAGTAGCCGTGGAAGGACGCATCGCCTACCGTACGTTCACCGATGGCGAGGGCAACAGCCGCCTGATTACTGAAATTACTGTTAACGATCTGCTGATGATCAGCGGGCGCCAGGCAGTCTGAGTCAAATGCATAACATAAAAATTAAAAAAAACATAAAAGATCTTTAAAAACGTACAACCATGAACAATCTTAAAAATACCGTGCAACTGATTGGCCGCCTTGGTGCTGATCCCGAAATAAAAACCCTGGAGGGAAACCTTAAAGTTGCCCGGCTCAGAATGGCAACCGATGAAGAATACAAAAGCAAAACCGGTGAAAAGGTAAAACAAACCCAATGGCATAACCTTGTTGTCTGGGGTAAGCTTGCAGATATCTGCGAAAGCTATCTCTGCAAAGGCAAAGAAGTTGCCATTGAAGGCAAACTTGGATACCGGGTTTACACCGACAAGGAAAACAACAAGCACTTTATCACAGAGATCAGGGTAAATGATCTTATGATGGTTGGCCCTAAACCGGCAGCAGAATAAACCAATCAGCATTCATTCATGAACAGATTTATAAACAACCCAAAAACAAACAGACCATGAACTCATTAAGAAACCGCGTACAACTGATTGGCCATCTTGGAGCCGATCCCGAAGTAAAAACCCTTGAAGGCAACAAAAAGGTAGCCAGGCTGTCGATTGCCACCAACGACGAATACACCGACAAAAGCGGGCAGAAGGTAAAACAAACCCAGTGGCACAACCTGGTGGTGTGGGGCAAACTTGCCGAAACCTGCGAAAAATACCTGGCCAAGGGCAAGGAGATAGCCATTGAAGGCAAACTCACCTATCGCACCTGGGACGATAAGGATGGCAAGACCCACAACATTACCGAGATCATCGTGAACGAATTGCTTATGATGGGCGGCAAGGGAAAAGAGTAATTTTTACCTGATCAGTCAGCAAAAAGGGGCAGGCAACTGCCCCTTTTTGCTGTTATCAACTATTTACGCACAAATGCCTAGTGATGCAATGGTTTTCCCGCCCTTGTCTTTTGAATATTGTTAATAAATAATTGCAATATGCACTCAGACAGCTAATTATATCTGAAATATTTTGTTATTTAATAATATTTTTTCGTGTCAGAAAAGGAATTGATTGTAATTATATTTACGACACAGATGAAATTATGAAAATAATAACAATGATTGCTTTAGCTGGTACATTTTTTATTGGGTGTAAGGCCCAGAAAGATACTCCCACGGAAGTGGGAATGGTTGATCTTCAAAAATATACCGGTTTGTGGTATGATATTGCCTCATTTCCTATGCGCTTTCAAAAAGGCTGCCATTGCACCACTGCCGAATACACCATTATGCCGAAAGGTTATGTGAAAGTGGTAAACAAATGCCGCAAAGGCGGATTCAGTGCGAAGGTTAGTGGAATAACAGGAAAGGCCTTTCCCGTGAAGGGAAGTAACAATACCAAACTGAAAGTGCAGTTTTTCTGGCCTTTCAAAGGGGACTACTGGATAGTGAAATTAGATCCGGATTATAAATGGGCGGTCGTTTCATCACCCGGAAAGGATTACCTGTGGCTGTTAAGCCGAACTCCTGTGATTGAGGAATCTCTGTATGATACAATTATAAATTCATTGAAAAATGAGGGGTACGATACCGCCAGATTGAAGCGAACGCCCCAGCCCTGTGATTAAAGAACTTAATGAAAACGACCTACTATGGCTAAGAAAACACTGAAAGATGAAGTTGCTGAAATGATTCACACTGCCGTAAGCCCAATTTATAAGGCGAATAAAACAATCAGGAAAAACAGGAGTACTAAGACGATCCGCCGGAAGAAACCTGATCAGGAAGAGAAGGTTCCGGAAGTCCCTGTAATGTTAAATGGGAAATCGAAAGTTGGAACAAAAGGCGGGGAAGCAAATATTGCCTCGAAAGAGCCAATAAAGCACTCAAAAACGATCACCGGAAAAAAACCTGAAACTGATCCAAAACCAACACCTCAAAAAGAGGTAAAGGAGTCGAAACCAAAAGTATATGGCAGGAAAGAACCTCTGATCAGTGATTTACCGGAAATGATTGCCCCGGTTCCCAAAGCTAAGCAGGTAAAACCATCGGGCCAGAAAAAAATCTTTGTGATTGACACTTCGGTTATTTTGTACAACCACGATTCTATCAATAATTTTGAAGATAATGACGTAGCCATACCGATTACCGTACTCGAAGAACTCGATAACTTTAAAAAGGGCAACGACACCAAGAATTTCGAAGCCCGCGAGTTTATCCGGATTATTGATGCACTCTCCGAAAACGGGATGCTCACCGACTGGATACCCTTAGTAAAATCAAAGGGCGGAAAGTTTAAAGTTGTGATGAATGAGAAGAGTTCGGTGGATGCCCGGCTGATTTTTGATGACAACAAACCCGACCACCGTATCCTGAATGCAGCGCTGGCACTTTCGCAGGAAAATCCGGACAGAAAAGTGGTGTTGGTTAGTAAAGACATCAACCTCCGCCTCAAGGCAAAATCGTTAAACATTGCCGCGGAAGATTTCCTGACCGGTAAAATTAAAGATGTTGAAGGTTTATATACCGGAATTTCAACCATTAACAATCTGAGTGGCAGAGTTATAGATAAATTATATCAACAGGGCTATTGTATGCCAAAGGATATCGGGGTTAAGAATCCGATTCCGAACCAGTATTTCATTCTGAGAAATACCACCACATCCGCGTTGGCATTTTATAACTCATTGACAAAGAGAGTTGAGCGGATTGAGAAGAGATCAGCTTTCAGAATTACGCCACGCAATGCCGAGCAGGTATTCGCCCTGCACGCCATTCTTAATCCCGATGTTAAGCTGGTTACTTTACAGGGTGTGGCAGGTACCGGCAAAACCTTGCTGGCGCTGGCTGCAGCCCTTGATCAAAAACGCAATTTCAAACAGGTTTTCCTGGCCAGGCCTATTGTGCCGCTTAGCAACAAGGACATCGGTTTCCTGCCAGGCGATATTAAATCTAAGATCAATCCCTACATGGAGCCGCTGTACGACAACCTCAAATTTATACAAAGTCAATACAGCGAGAAAGACAAGGAGTATAAAAACATCACTGATTCATTGGATAATGAAAAACTGGTTATTCAGCCACTGGCTTACATTCGTGGGCGAAGTATCTCGAATGTTTGTTTCATTGTGGATGAAGCCCAGAACCTCACCCCGCACGAGATAAAAACCATCATCACCCGTGCCGGGCAGGGGACTAAGATTATTTTTACCGGCGATATTTACCAGATAGATACACCCTATCTTGATGCGCAGAGCAACGGGCTATCCTATCTTATCGACAAGGTAAAGCACCATTCGATTTATGCTCATGTCAGGCTGGAGAAAGGGGAACGGTCGGAACTGGCCAACCTGGCCAACGATTTGCTCTGATCATTCATGCGGTGTTTTTTGTTGCCGTTCCGGGAGTTTCTGTTGGGCCAGTTAAACCCCTGGCCCTGGGCGTTTTGCTCATACCTTCAAAGGCATCTTCCTTTGAATTGAAGGGTTGGCCTGGCTTATTTGTTTTGATTAAGTTTAAATCCAACAGGTTTTATGCGTTTGTTGGCCTTTTGGTGCAATGCATCAATTTTGTCCAATAAAAACCTGAAAGCCTGGTTGAGTTTGGCGTCGAGTTTCAGGATCTCATGTTTCAGTTCTTCGTTTTCCCTTAACAATGCCCTGTAACGGGCAAAAGCACGCATGATTTCGATGTTGATTTTGATGGCTTTTTCAGACCGTAATATCGATGAAAGCATGGCAACGCCTTGTTCGGTAAATGCCAATGGATTTACAGAAGAATGTTTCAGAATAGCTAACCGGTCACAATTTGTGACCAGTTCATATTTCTCTTCCTTAGAGAGTTCAAACATAAAATCTTCGGGAAAACGTTCAATATTACGTTTGACCTGTTGCTTCAACGCTTTTGTCGGAACACCATATAAAACTGCCAGGTCAGCATCAATCATCACTTTGAAACCTCTGAATTGAAAAATCATGGTTTCGTATTCCGGTTTTATTAAACTATCCATTATTCTTGATTTTTATATATTTCACCCAAATCGCCTGAATAAAGCGCTTTTTCGCTGGCTCAAACCGCTCCACTTAGGTTTCAATTGATTTTCAGCAACTTTTGAAGCTTCGGCCCAAATTCTGCACTTTTTCTTAAATCCGGTTTTTTTTGATGCTCAGTTCTCCGTAAGAACCTTATATTCAAGCTGAACAAGGCCGGTTGGGAAATCCCGGAATTTGGTCAGTTTCAGATTCTGTACTGGAAATCCGGGCCGGAAAAGCAGAATGCCATCTCCAGGTAATACAGGAATGATTGAGATAATCATCCGATCTATCAAATGCTCTTTCAGCAGCGAAAGTGCCACTTGTGAACCTCCGTCAACAAAGATATCCAGCCCTTTTCCGGCTTTTAGATTTCTGATAAGCGTCGGCAGATACTTTCCGTAGTACTCAGAATTGCCTGTTGTACCTTGTCTGCTTCCCGAGATTATATATACTTTTTTCCCTTCGTAGGGTTGTGGAATGCTAAAGGAGAGAATCGTATCCCAGGTTTTTCTGCCCAAAACCACCACATCAATAGTTGAAAAAAAATCCCGATAGCCATAGTCTTCGCCGTCTGTTTCAACCAATTTCAAAAAGCTGATATCACCTTGCTGGTCAGCGATATAGCCATCGAGACTCATGGCAATAAAGAGCACAGCTTTCCGGTTGTCAACAGCCATTATTTTGATTCATAAACCGCGGTAAGCACCGTGTGGCCAACAGCGTGAAGCGTCTCTTTGCTGATATTGCTCATGTCGTCGTGAACGGTATGCCAGTATTTAAAAAATCCTTTTTCCCTGTCCTGATCATAGTCGATGATATCGATGGTAGGGATTCTGAGGATTTGATTTACATAAACGTGATCATCGGTTATGGCCCCGGATTTCTTTGTCAGGAAATATTCCTCATAACCGAGTCGATGGGCGATGTCCCAAACCCTGCGCATAATATCGGGTGCATAGTACATCGAAGTGCCTTCCATGGTAAAGGTAGCGCCTTTGGCCCCTACCATATCTAGTAAAATACCATAACGGGCCGAATAGCCGGGTACGTGTGGATTTCTCGACCAGTACTGGGAACCCAATGCCCATGAATCTTCGTTTGTGCCCTGCATTTCCTGTGGTTCACCATAATCTTCGGAATCGAAAAGAACAATGTCAACCCCAAGACCCGGGTTGTGCTGGCTCATCTGACGGGCAATCTCCAGCAAAACCCCTACACCACTCCCTCCATCGTTGGCAGCAGGCACCGGTTTCTTTCGGTTGGCGGGATCCGGGTCGTGGTCGGCCCATGGTCTCGAATCCCAGTGGGCACATAACAAAACCCTGGATTGGATTTCGGGATTGAATACAGCGATGATGTTTCTTGAATCGAGCATTGTACCGTCAAAAGCCCTCAGGTTAGCCCTTTGAACTATAACATTTGGCGTAAATCGTTTAAATGAAGTTTCGAGCCAGGCGGCACATGCTTTGTGCGCGGCTGTGTTAGGCACCCTTGGCCCAAAAGCCACCTGACGCTCAATGTAAGCATAAGCCGAATCGGCGTTAAACGCCGGAACAAACACATTTTTAGTTTCAACTACTTTGTTGTCTTTTTCTGTGCCATTCTTACTTTTATTCCAACAACCATAAACTGAAAAAAGCAGGAAAAATGTTATCAGAATGGGGGTATGTTTAAAATTCATCATCGGGTGGGTGGCTAAAGGTTAAAAATATCAGTGGGCATTCCAAAGGTGCCGGTAAAGACCATATCATTTGATTTCCGGCGTTCGCGGGGGGCGATTTCCATTTCTTTCAGGTTTTCATGCAGAATCTCAGGATCGCCGATGTAACCGATGGCAATGGCCGTTGCCGCCTTATGATCATCCGGTATTTCAAATAGCTCAGCCGCCTGTGACGAACTAAAGCCTCCCATCTGGTGCACGAATAAACCTTCAGCAGTTGCCTGTATGGTAAGGTGAGCAACCGCTTGTCCCAGATCATAGAGTGCTGCTCTGTTTGGCTCTTCCCGGTTGTTGGTGGTTTTGGCAATAGCCAGGAGCAACACAGGCGCTGTTGTGGCCCACAACTGATTGAATTCAACCATGGTGCTGATAATTTTCTCATAAGTGTCATCCCCCTTCATGCCGATAATAAATCGCCAGGGTTGTAGATTCGAAGAAGAAGGTGACCATCGTGCGGCTTCAAAAATCCGCTGCAGTTTTTCTTTTTCAACCGATTGATTTTTGAATGCCCTGGGCGACCAGCGTTCGCGAAGCAAATCTATGATAGGGTATTCGTTTGAAGCAGTTTTAATATACATTGTTGAATTTTTAGGATTAGCAAAATAGTGAAATGGGAATTAAGGAGCAAATTGTTTAAAACACCAGTGTGAAGACTGCACCTTCGCCGGGCCGGGATTTTACTGTAATGGTTCCTTTGTGCAAATGCATGATTTGCCTGGAAAGGCTGAGCCCGATTCCTGATCCTTCTTTTTTTGAAGTGAAAAACGGCATAAAAATCTTATCCAGGATATCAGGTTTAATGCCCGAACCATTGTCGGCAAAATCAATACTCATCCTTCCATTGGTGTTGAAAGAAGCTGTAACTGAAATTATTGGCTGCAATGTGTCTTTGACGGCGTCGATGGCATTCAGCAGCAGGTTGATCACAACCTGGTCAATAAGGTCAGGGTCGGCAGTTATCATCAAATCTTCAGGAAATACCCGGGCATTGCATTGAATCCCGAATTTTTCCATCTTTGGCCTTAGCAGCGAATGTGCCCGGTCGAAGAGTTCCTTTACCGGGAAGTATCTGAAATTGGGCCTTGGGATTCTGGTCAGGTTGCGGTAGGTCTCAACGAAGGTAAGTAACCCCTGGCTCCGGCTGCTGATGGTCGAAAGTGCCTGTTGAACGCTTTCAAGATCGTCTTCATCAAGTTCACGCAAACTGAGATTGCTTTCCGTTTCTTCGAGAAGCATTTCCTGGACCGTAGAGGCAAGGGATGATATCGGTGTAATGGAATTCATAATTTCGTGGGTTAACACCCGAATTAGATTCTGCCACGATTCAATCTCTTTTTCTTCCAACTCAGAACTGATATTTTGCAGCGAAACCAGCAGAAATTCCTCGCCGCGCATCCTGAATTCGGTTGCATAAACCGATAATTGCTGCAATTCATCTTCTACAACAAGTTTGATCAGTTGCTTGTCACCGGCCTTCATATTCAATAGCAGGCCCGGAAGTTCAGGTTTAACCGATTCAAGGTCCTGAATCTCTTTCAGGTTGCTTATCCTGAGCAGACGTTTTACAGCGTTATTGATAATATCAACTTTCCCATCCTTGCGGAATGCAATGATACCGATGCTAACATGCTGTACAACCGTTAACAGGTAATTATAATGCTCTTCCTTTTCTGACCTGTTTTTCCGGAATTCCCGGATTACCTCGTTAAATGCCCGGTTAAGACCCTCGAAGCTATGGCCAAGCCCTTTATCGCTGAAGGATGTACTGAAATCGGAATGCCTGATACTTTCGAGGAATTGGGTTAGTTTCCTGTTTGTGCGCTCAACATAACGCATGAGTTCGCTAACCTGCACAACGGCAATTAACCCGACAATCAGCGAGGTTATTTCGTGTTGCTGCCGGTTTATCAGAATTACAAGAAGTAACAGATTGGCTGTTATCATTGCAATCCTGAAGAATACCCAAAACCTGAATTTTTTAAAGCCCATGTTTCTCTATTCTTCTGTAAAGCGAAGCACGGGTAAGGCCGAGTTCTTTGGCAGCCTTACTGATATTGCCTCCATGCTTGTCAATTACCTTCCTGATCAACAATTTTTCCCTTTCCTCCAGGTTGGTTATGTCATCGGACTCATCAAACTGATCGTTGTCGTCAACCTGCGACAGGAAAAAGTCCTGTGGCATCAGAATATTACTTTCACTCAGGATTACCGCTCTTTCCACGGCATGTTGAAGTTCCCTGATATTTCCGGGCCAGGCGTGTTTTTCAAGCCTTCGGAAAGTTGTCGGATTGATCCGCTTAAGTGGCATTTTATACTTTTTGCAATAAATGGCCAGAAAATGTTCGATCAGGGGCGGAATATCGTCGAAACGCTCGCGCAGCGGGGGCAGGTGAATTTCAACAGTGTTGATCCTGTATAGCAAGTCCTGCCTGAATTTACCTTCATTCACCATCTGGTAAAGCGGCATGTTGGTAGCGCAGATCAAACGTATATCTATCGGTATCTCACGGTTTGTTCCCAATCTCACGACTTTCCGATTCTGAACCACACTTAACAGTTTCGACTGAAGGTTAAAAGTCAGATTCCCGATTTCGTCAAGAAAAATAGTGCCTTTATTTGCTGCCTCAAAACGTCCTGCACGGTCTTCCTTTGCATCGGTAAAAGCACCTTTTTTAAATCCGAATAGCTCGCTCTCAAAAAGGGTTTCGCTTATTGCCCCAAGGTCAACACTGATGAATACTTCGTCTTTGCGGGCCGAGGCTCTGTGAATGGCGCGGGCAATCAACTCTTTCCCGGTGCCGTTTTCGCCAAGAATCAGCACATTTGCCTCGGTTTTTGCCACCTTTTCAACCGTAGCCATTACCTTTTTCATGGGGATCGATTGTCCGATCAGATTCCCGTAAGCCTGATCCTGATTGGCAATCAATACCTTCTGTTTGCTTCGCAAGTCCTCAATTTCTTCTTTTGAGTGACGAACTTTCAGGTTAGCAGTAATGGTTCCAAGCAGCTTTTTGTTGTCCCAGGGTTTCAGGATAAAATTGGTTGCGCCCTCTTTGATTCCCTGAACTGCCAGTTCAATATCGCCATAACCGGTTATGAATATTACCACTGCCAGCGGATCTATTTCAATGATCTTATTTAACCAGTGAAATCCCTCTTTCCCGCTGGTTGCATCCCTCGAAAAGTTCATGTCGAGCAAAATCAGGTCATAACTGTCATTCTTAAGCAGTGCAGCTATGTTTTCCGGGTTTTTTTCAGTGTGCACAACGCTGAAATGCTGCTTTAAAAACAGTTTTGCGGCTAATAAAACATCCTGGTCATCGTCAACGATCAGGATTCTGGCTTCAATTTTATTCATTGAGATAGATTTGAGGTTAGCGTTTAGCCCTGGCTATTTGCTATATTTGAACAGCTAATATACAAACATTGTTCGGAAACGAACAAGTATAAGAACGGCTACGAACAGCGCTAAAATGTTAATAAATTGTAAATATTTATAAATGCCTGTAAAACATGCTATTAGCGATAATGGCACAGTATTCGCTAAAGAGGAGACACAATAATGGCTATTTCATGGACAGGATAATTGAAAAGAAAAAATGGACTACCGGCAAATTGCTGGCAATGGCAGGAGGTGCTCTGGTACTGATGTTACTGGCCTGGATGCTTTTTTTCAGGGACAACCGCAGCAGTTTGTATGTTGATAAAAGCCAGGTGACAATCGCCGCGGTACAAAAGGGAAAATTTCAGGAATTTATACCTGTGGATGGAGTGGTTTTCCCCCGTAACACCATTTACATTGATGCTGTGCAGGGTGGAATTGTAGAGGAAGTATTTGTAGAAGATGGTGCTATCCTTAAACAGGGTGATCCGATTCTCAAACTGGCCAATGCAAACATGGAACTTAGTTACATGGATCAGGAAACCAGGATGTACGATGCCATTAACAACTTATCTAATACACTTATCAGTTTTGAGCAACTGCGATATACCAGGCAAAAAGAGATCATACAATTGCATTATGAAATCGATAAAGTAAAAACCGATTTTACTCGTAAGGAACAGTTTTATAAAGATGAGTTGATTTCACAAAAAGAATTTGAAGATGCAAAGCGCGATTTTAATTATTCACTGAAGCAACTCGAAATAACCCTCCGGCTCAGAAAACTCGATTCAATATCAGGGGTGGCGCAGGGATCCCAGATCAATTCATCGATGGATCGTATGCGCAACAATCTATCCCTGCTGAAGCGCAATATGGATAATATGACCATTAAATCGCCTGCGGAAGGCAAACTTTCATCGTTTATAGTTGAAATTGGTCAGACAAAATCAGCCGGAGAGCACCTGGGACAGATTGATCTTATGGATGGATTCAAACTCAGGGCCAATATCGACGAGCGCTATATTTCGAGGGTTTATACCGGCCAGAAATCTGAATTTGACCTCGGTGGCAAGATATATAGTCTGCAAATCAGCAAAATATATACGGATGTTACCAATGGTTCATTTCAGGTTGATCTTGTTTTCGATGGCAATGAGCCTGCCAATATCAAACGTGGACAAACGGTACAACTCAGGGTTCAGTTCTCCGGTGCAAACGATGCGTTAATCGTTCGCAGAGGAGGCTTTTTTCAGGAAACCGGAGGTAACTGGATTTATGTAGTTGACCCTTCAGGTACCTATGCCACCAAACGCAATATTAAGATTGGCCGCCAGAATACCAGCAATTATGAAGTGCTCGATGGCCTTCAGCCCGGCGAGCAGGTGCTTATTTCCTCCTACGATTCGTTTGGAGGAAAAGAAAAATTGATTTTCAGAAACTAAAACAGGATTTACCCTTTAAAAGCGATTGTGATGATAAAAACAGTTAACCTGACGAAGATTTTCAGAACCGATGAAGTTGAAACCACGGCACTCAACAAGGTTTCATTCGAAATACAAAAGGGCGAATTTGTAGCCATTATGGGGCCTTCGGGCTGCGGTAAATCCACTTTGCTGAACATTCTCGGCCTGCTTGACAACCCGTCTGAAGGTGAATACTATTTTCTGAATAATGAGGTTTCACACTTTTCGGAGAAGCAAAGGGCCAATACCCGAAAACAGAACATTGGCTTTGTGTTTCAGAACTTCAATCTGATCGATGAATTGAATGTTTACGAAAACGTTGAATTACCACTAATATACCTGGGCATGAGCACTGCTGAACGGAAAAAGCGAGTTGAATCAGCCCTTGAGCAAATGCAGATTACCCATCGCCGCAAACATTTTCCTCTGCAATTATCGGGTGGTCAACAGCAAAGAGTAGCTGTTGCCAGGGCAGTTGTTGCAACGCCTCACCTGATTCTTGCCGACGAACCTACCGGTAACCTTGACTCGGCTCACGGAGAAGAGGTTATGAACCTGCTGGCTTCGCTTAATCAGGGTGGCACAACCATTATTATGGTAACACACTCCCAGCGCGATGCTGAATATGCCCAGCGGATTATCCGCCTTTTCGACGGACAGATTATCAACGAGAACATCAAGTCAAGCCGTTCGGGAATGCCTGTTATTTAGTCGCTTAAATTACAGACTTATTCAGGTTTTCGCATTGTTTTACCTTATTTGCTATGATTTCTAATTATCTGACCACCGCCCTGCGTAACCTTTTGCGACAGAAGTCTTATACCCTGATCAATCTGGCAGGACTATCTGTGGGCATTGCTTCATTTTTACTGATTGCCCTTTATGTTCAACATGAAACAGGATTCGATAAGCACCTGAGTAAGCGAGATAACCTATTCAGGGTTGTTGAAATCCAGAATGAACCCGGAGTGGGCGAACAGCATGTAGCCATCACCATGGGGCCCCTGGCCGGTAGTTTGAAAGCAGATTACCCTCAGGTGACAGATGCTGCCCGTTTTATGCCAGGGTTCGATATACAGGTGGTCAATTACGGCGACAAATACTTTATGGAGCGAAGCCTCTACTATGTTGACCCATCGGTTATCAGCATGTTCGATGTCAGCCTTCTGCAGGGTGATCCCAAAACAGCACTTGCTGAACCGATGTCGGTGATTCTTTCTGAAAAGACCGCAATAAAGTATTTCGGTTCAACGAAAAGTGTTATTGGCAAATCAATGATGCTGGGTAAAAGAAGTTTTTCGGTTACCGGCATCATGAAAGAGCAACCAGTTGTAACCCACTTCTTTTTCGACATACTGGTTTCAATTTCATCGGTCGAAAACCTACCTGATTTTGAATGGATGAAAGGATGGGGTTCAAATTCACTCATTACTTACGTTCAATTGGACGACCCTTCATCTGAGGCTTTCATCGAAAAAACATTTCCTGATTTTATTAAAAAGCATGTCTTTAGCCAGGATGAAGGCTGGGAATTTCTGGAGATGTACTTACAGCCTTTGAATGAGGTTTATCTTCAATCGCAACATATCAAATTTCAGAGTGTTTCCGCTTCAGGTGACATCAACCTGGTCATTGCTTTCAGTGTTATCGCAATACTCATCCTTTTGGTTGCCTGTATTAACTATATTAACATATCCATTGCTCGTTCAGTCAAGAGATCAAGAGAGGTAGGCATCCGAAAAGTTCTTGGGGCCGACAGGCTCAGCCTGGTATATCAGTTTATCAGCGAATCATTCCTGTTAACATTACTGGCATCGGTTATCTCGGTCGGACTTGTCGAACTTGCACTTCCTGAAATGAATATGCTGCTGGCAACCGATTTTCACCTCGATTTTACCGGTAACTACATCTTCAATTTCGGACTTTTGGCTTTGTTGATCCTGATCAGTCTGGCTTCCGGGTCTTATCCGGCATTTTATTTATCCAGGCTTCAGCCGGTAAATATTTTAAAAGGAGGTAAAAGTTTAAAAGGAAACAGCAGCAGTTATCTGAGCAAAGGCCTCGTGGTTTTTCAGTTTATCATCTCTGTTGGACTTATGTTTTCAGTATTGGTAATCAATGATCAGGTAAAATATATGGAGAGAAAGGACCTGGGCATCAATTACCGGGATGCAGTCTTTCTGTACTTTGGAAATGAGGGGGATACGCAGCGTTTTGAACCGCTTAGGGCAGATATTCTGAAGAATTCCGGAATCAGAAGTGTAGCAGGTTGCTCCTTTATCAACGGTGTAAGCGGAAGCCAGGGGCCGGTATTCGTTGATGATTCAGCCAAAACTAAACTTACTGTGCGTTTTGGATACGTTGACTATGACTTCTTTGATGCGATGGGGGTCACAATCAATACCGGTCGGAACTTTGACCGGGAAATGGCAGTTGACAAAGGAGGGACAGCAATTATTAATCAGGCGGCAGCCAGAAAACTGGGATGGGATAACCCGATAGGAAAGAAATTCAAACCTGTAATGGGTGCTGATACCACTATCAAAACCGAAGTAATCGGGGTTGTAAACGACTACCACTACTATTCGATGCGAAGCCTGATTGAGCCAGCCGTTTATATTATGTCACCCGACAGGTTTCGTGGACTCTTAATCGGATTTTATCCCAGAGCCGATCAACAAAAATTGCTGAAGTTTATTGAGGATAAATGGCGGGGCTATTTTCCGGGAACGCCTTTCCAGCCTGTTCTGGCCAGTGAATATGCAGCCAAAAACTATAAAAACGATCAGAAAATGTTTTCGTTGTTTGTATATTTTACCATTATTTCAGGCTTGTTATCCATATTGGGCTTGTTAGGTCTTACTTCGCTGCTGATTGAACAAAAAACCAAAATTATCGGGATCAGGCGGGTATTGGGCGGCCCGGTCTGGAAAATAACTGCACATCTTATCCGGGATTATATGATCCTGGTATTTCTGGCGGGTGTAATATCACTTCCGGTTACTTATTACTTCCTCGATCAGCAATTAAACCAGTTCGCCTATCGGATTCACATCAGTGCGTTTCACATGATTTTCTCAGTGGTTTTTCTTTCTGCCATTGCCTTTCTCACCATTGTATTTAAAGCTTACCGTGCAGCAAATGCCAACCCGGTTGAAGCACTTAAATACGAGTAAATTCTGGCCGGAATCAAATCATTTGTGTATTCCAGGTTAATCGGATGTTGTTGTTAATTTCCCATTGGTCAGTTCCGGGGAACACGATTATTGAAAAGTTTTGGCAGATTGCCCATACCCTGATAGATAGTGTCCGTAGAAGTTCTGCATTATTAAATATTGAAAATTAGCAGGTTATAGTTTTCTAATTCAATCTACCGGCTATCAGTTTATCAAAGGGTTATTGTAAATGGAAAGTATCCGGATTTAATATTATTTCTCAATCCAACTTACACGGATTGCATAATACATATCAATTATTTATTGAAGTAAAGCCTAAGAATTATATAAAATATTGAATACCATATAGATAATAAATTGTCTGATTTATATCTTAACTATTTTGGAATGTTTAGATTGTATCGAATTCCGGATTCCGGATTAGTTGGAAAAAATATGACAAATTGATTTAACTGAGTTACTATATCACTTACCTTTGTAAATCTTTAACTTAAATGATTAATCTGTCAAATGAAAAACAAGTACATTGATCTGATCGAACAGACCTTCGATTTTCCCCAGGATGAATTCAGGGTTGAAGATAATGAACTTTATTTTCATAATATCCCATTAATGGATATTATCAAACAATACGGTACACCATTAAAAATCAGCTACCTCCCCAAAATCAGCCAGCAGATTCTGAGGGCCAAGAAGATGTTTAATGTGGCCATGGCCAAGGCTGATTACCGGGGCGATTATCATTATTGTTATTGCACCAAAAGTTCTCATTTCTCTTTTGTGCTGGAAGAAGTTCTGAAAAATGAGGTGAATCTTGAGACTTCCTCTGCTTTTGATATTTTTATCCTTGAATCGCTGCGCGAGCAGGGATTGATTAACCTGGATAACTACATTATATGCAATGGTTTTAAAAGGCCGCAATACATCGAGAACATCAGCAACCTGATAAACGAGGGGTTCGAAAACACAATTCCCATTATTGACAATAAGTTTGAGATCGACCAACTCGACAAGAACATTACACGAAAATGCAAAATCGGGATCCGCATTGCTTCGGAAGAGGAACCTAAGTTTGAGTTTTACACCTCAAGGCTTGGTATCCGTTACAACGATATCATTCCTTACTATGAAGAGAAGATAAAGAACAATCCGAAGTTTCAATTGAAGATGCTTCACTTTTTTATCAATACCGGCATCAAGGACTCGGCCTATTACTGGAACGAACTTTCTAAATGTGTGAACCTTTACTGCCAGTTGAAGCAGATCTGCCCTGAACTGGATTCTCTCAATATAGGCGGCGGTTTCCCAATCAAAAACTCATTATCATTCGATTATGATTATGAGTATATGGCCGAAGAGATTATTGCCCAGATAAAATTGATTTGCGACCGCAACAACACCCCCGAGCCTGATATTTTTACTGAATTTGGCTCTTACACTGTTGCTGAAAGCGGGGCTACCCTCTATTCCATCATCGACCAGAAACAACAGAACGACCGGGAATTGTGGGACATGATCGATTCATCATTCATGACCACTCTTCCTGACACCTGGGCGCTGAACCAACGCTTTATCCTCCTGGGAATAAACAAATGGGATTCGGAATACGAAAGGGTCTTCTTAGGGGGGTTAACCTGCGACAGTGAAGATTATTACAACGCCGAGGCCCATTCGAATGCTATCTTTCTTCCCAAAATGGATAACGACGAACCGCTCTACATCGGACTGTTTCATACAGGAGCTTACCAGGAGTCGATTGGTGGGTATGGTGGCATTCAGCATTGCCTGATTCCGGCCCCCAAGCACATCATCATCGATGTGGATGAAGAAGGGGAATATACCACCAAACTTTTTGCAAAAGAGCAATCCCATAAATCAATGCTGAGGATACTTGGCTATTGATTTTTGCTTTTAATTTCACTATTTTAGCGGGCCTTTACAAAAATCCGGAGATTAAATAAGAGAAAGGGTTCTCTTGTGTCTGGGGATTGTTAACGATGTTAATTCTTTCATTATGAGAATAAAACAATTCGGTGAATTAACTGATCAGAATTCGCAATTTGAAAATGCCAGGGTGGTAATACTGCCGGTACCTTTTGAAGCGGGCAGCAATTGGATAAAAGGTTCTGATAAAGGCCCTGAGGCCCTGATAGAAGCTTCTGCGTCTATGCATCTCTATGATATTCAGTCTGACTTTGAGCTCTTCAAGCTTGGAATTCACACTGCAGAAGCGGTTAAAGAGGGGAAATCGCACGAAAAAATGGTGAAGGAGGTTGAAATCCGGACCATGCAGTTGCTCAAAAAACGAAAGTTCCCTGTTATCATCGGGGGTGAGCATTCTACCGGTATTGGATCTATAAAAGCCTGTGCAGAATATTACAAGGACAAAGATTTCTGTGTTTTGCAATTGGGTGCTCACGCCAATCAGCGGCCTGACTATAAAGGATTGGCTTATCATCATCGTTGCGTAATGGCGAGGGCTTCAGAACTCGCACCTGTGCTCCAGGTCGGAATCAGAAGCATGAGCGCCGAAGAGAGAGACGGTATAAAGCCTGAGCGCGTATTTTATGCACACAACATTCTGGTTGGTTCCAGCAAAACCTGGATGTACGATTTTCTAAACAAGCTGGATAAACATGTCTATATCTCTATTGATCTTGATGTGTTTGACCCGGCGATTATGGCCGCCACCGCCAATCCTGAGCCAGGGGGGCTGGGCTGGTATCAGGTGCTTGAAATTCTTCAGGCAGTTGTTGAAAAATCGATTGTTGTTGGGTTTGATGTAACCGGTCTATGTCCGATCAAATACAACAAAGCACCCAATCTGCTGGCTGCAAAACTGTTAGCACAGTTGCTGACCTACCGGTTTGCTGGTACACTTAAATAGGGTTTGCTGAAAAATATCTATATTCTTGGAAATAAAATAATTACAAGGTTAAAAAGAGTTCTAAGTGCATGGAAATACGGCAAGAACATCAAAAAACCTTGCATCAGGATTGAGAATTTCACCCCTTTTGGGTATTGAATAGCCACAAAGTGGCGAAACATTGGTAGCAAATCGCAGACTAAGAGGATTTTAAGGTGCAGAGCACCGTAACGTAAAACGTGTAATGTTTTTTATTACGTTTTTCAGCAGACCCTAAATAAACCTGATTTCATTCAAATGATTATAAGCAAAAAAAAACGCCATTTATCTGACGTTTTTTTTGTCTCTTTATCTCAGTTTCTATTCAGAAATACAGCTATTTTCCTTTTTAGCTTCAACGGACTTTGATTGCAGGCAGATACTACCAATATAGTCCGTCGCCTGCATAACCGCTTCTGACCCAGGATTCTTTACTTTTTAAGCTTCGACTACGCTCAGCTCATCGCTTTTTACTTTATACTTTGAGCTTTTAACTTTGAGCTTTGAGTTTTTAACTTTGACCCTCCTCAAACTACCATCCAAGTAGCCAGGCGAAAATGAGCGGGGCAACAATGGTGGCATCACTTTCAATTATATATTTCGGAGTGTCGATGTCGAGTTTGCCCCAGGTGATTTTTTCATTGGGAACGGCACCAGAATAGGAGCCATAAGAAGTGGTTGAATCGCTGATCTGGCAGAAGTATGACCAGAAAGGAACATCGTGCCATTCAAGGTCCTGATACATCATCGGAACCACGCAGATTGGAAAATCGCCTGCAATGCCACCACCGATCTGGAAGAATCCGACACCTTTGCCGGATGAGTTATTGCGATACCAGTCCGAAAGCCAGACCATATATTCGATACCGGTTTTCATGATAGATGGATTCAACTCTCCCTTAATGCAGTAGGATGCAAAGATATTGCCCATGGTACTGTCTTCCCAGCCGGGAACAATAATCGGCAGGTTCTTTTCGGCAGCCGCCAACATCCAGGAATGTTTCGGATCAATTTCATAATCCTTTTCCATTACCTTGCTGAGCAGCAGTTTGTACATGTATTCGTGCGGGAAATAACGCTCACCGGCGGCCTGGGCATCTTTCCATATTTTCTCAATGTGGTGCTGAATCCTGCGAAAGGCTTCTTCTTCCGGAATACAGGTATCGGTGACCCTGTTCAACCCTTTTTCCAGCAATTCATATTCCTGTTTTGGTGTTAAATCACGGTAATTGGGAACCCTTTTGTAATGGCTGTGGGCCACCAGGTTCATAATGTCTTCTTCGAGGTTGGCGCCGGTACAACTGATAATCTGCACCTTATCCTGACGGATCATCTCGGCCAGTGAAATCCCCAGTTCGGCCGTGCTCATGGCACCGGCCAGGGTAATCATCATTTTACCACCTTCGGCCAGATGGGTTTCATAGCCTTTAGCAGCGTCAATAACGGTAGCAGCATTGAAATGCCGGTAATGATGCTCAATAAATTGTGAAACAGGACCTCTGTTCATGGTGTTGATTTTTTTTGCAAAGATAGAAAAAATTGCTCAGGGCACAGAGCGCAGAGCACAGAGCTCAGGGCTCAGGGCACATGGAGCGAAGCAGCTTACCCCGCGCTCTTTTGCGGGGGAGTCCCGACCACTTCGTCGGGAGGGCGCAGGGCTCAGGGCACGGGGCTCAGGGCTTAGGGGCTCAGGGGGCGCAGGGCATGGAGCATGGAGCATGGAGCATGGAGCATGGAGCATGGAGCACGAAGGAATTTCTAATGTCTATTGAACGGGGCTCGTGAAATAGATGTTTCAGCAAATTTTGTCTCCCCACCTTCACTTCGTTGCGGCGGGCAGGCTGGTGTCTTTGTCTCTTCGTCTCTAAGTCCCTTCTTCACATCCCTCGCCCCTTCTAAAATAAAGTTGTAATTGCCTGGTTCTTATGCTAATTTTGTGGTATTGTTTTTATGCTAATGCATTGATGGATGCATATATTGTCAAAACCAAAATTCAAACGTTGTTACAATCCAAATAAGTAAAGTCATGGACAATACGATTCTTATTCAATTGACCAATCACAAAGCCCTTGGGCTCTTGCGTGAGATGGAAGAGTTGCAACTGATTAAAGTCTTAAAGGAAAATATTGAACCTCTTAAAACCAAATTGTCAGGTAAATATAAAGGTTTTATTACCAAAGAAGAAGGAAAGCAATTAAATGACCATATAAACCAGATGCGAAGCGAATGGAACATTATTTAACCGATACCAATGTTATTTCTGATTATTTTTCGGCCACTCTTCCTTAAAGTGGATTGCAATTTATGGATGCTGTTATTGATGCCGTTCCTAACCTTTCTGTAATCTCTCAAATAGAACTGCTTTGCTGGAAAGCGGATACTGTTAAAGAAAAACGGATAAAAGACTTTATTGCCGATAGCACTATATATGATAATACCCCCGATGTTATTACCCATTGCGTGAAGATCCGGCGGAATAAAAAAGCTAAAACCCCGGATGCAATTATTGCTGCTACTGCCCTGTCTCATGGATTTACACTTATCACCAACAACGAAAAGGATTTTAAAAATATCAAAGGCCTGAAAATTATAAATCCTTTTAAGGTTTAATCGAACAGCACAGGGCACAGAGCACAGGGCATGAGGCATGAAGCATGGAGCATGGCAAAGCCGTCCCTCGTCCCCACTTCCCGTCCCTCGTCCCATTTAGCTCAGGGCTCAGGGCACATGGAGCGAAGCAGCTTGCCCCGCACTCTTTTGCGGGGGAATCCCGACCTCTTCGTCGGGAGAGCGCAGAGCACAGAGCTCAGGGCTCAGGGCACATGGAGCGAAGCAGCTTGCCCCGCACTCTTTTGCGGGGGAATCCCGACCACTTCGTCGGGAGGGCTCAGGGCAAAGAGCATGCGTAGCGAAGCGAAGTCCCGCCCACTTCGGCGGGAGGGCATGGGGCATTGCTTTGAAAGGTGAGGTTTCGTCTCTTTAGAATTAGACAAAAAGACCAGGGGAAATGGGAACAAGCGGACGCCCGGACCTTCTTTCTCCATGTCTCCCGATCTCCATGTCTCCCTGTCTCTTACTTATTGGCAGGAGTTAACTTCAAAATGCATGGGGCATGGAAATTCGTCCCTCGTCCCAAACGTCCCCTGTCCCTTATAGTAAAGGGCAATTTACAGCCATTTCATTTATCTTACTGCATAAAAAAAGCCCCCTTTTCAGGAGGCTTTTTATTCAATAGTAAAGAAGATTAATTCTTCATCAGTTTCTGAACGTACCTTGTACCACTATCACCAACGAAGGTAACGAAATACAATCCGTTGTTCAGTGAAGAAGTGCTGATGGTAAGGTTATTGGATGTCATTTCAACATCTTGAACTACCTGTCCAAGGGTAGAAGTGATGATTATCCTTTGAACATTGGCTGTGGTGTTGATCTGCAGTTTGTTGCTAACAGGGTTGGGATACATCTGAACTTTGCCTGCCAGTGGATTTACCGGAACACCGATAAGACCGTCAACACCCCATTTGTAGGTAAGGTTGCAACTTCCGGCTACGGTGTAGGTGCGGTCTCCGCCTGGTGCAGTATCTCCGCTGCCCCAACCGGCGCCCATGAAGAATTTGAAAGCGATTACGCCATCAGGTAATGCAAGAGTAATGGAGTAGATTTTATCTCCATCAGGATCCAACATTTCATTATTGGCGTTAGAGCCTGGTTCAGCCCAGGTTCCGTAGATTCCGCCAAGTGCACCGGCCAGGAATACCTGCTGTCCTTCAGCAAGACCTGATTCGCTCATATCAACATTGATAACCTGCGATGCTGGAGTAACTGGATTAGGATCATTGTTGACAATAATATCATCAAAATAGATGGTGATATCTTCAGTCAGCGTCAAAGGTTCTTCAAAGTCAGGTAAGAAAGCAATGACCGGATAGGTGCCGGTTTTTTCAGTAAAGTCAAACACAATATCTTCCCATTCATTGATCTTTGTCTGGGGATATTTGCTGAATATTTCACTGTTTCCAGCAGCACCGCCTTCGATTTTAAATTTGATAGGGCTGATTCTTGGTTTCCAAACTTTTACATGCACAAATTTGTTAGTTGTAACATCAATAGTAGTTGGAAGTGCTGACCAGAAACCGCCCCAGGGAACACCGTCTTTATCGCGGTTGTATTTAATAACATAATCGCTCAGGTTAACGCCTGTAGGGTCCGGATTCGGAAGAATCATCATCGTACTCAAATCCTCAGCACCACCTAACATGTAGTTAAGGGGAATAAACTCATAGTCATCAATCACCTGAACCGGAGCACTTCCGACCGCGGGATCGTTATTTACATAAAGATCATCAAAATAGAGGGTGATGTCTTGGGTAAGAGTCAGTGGGGTCTCAAAATCAGGGATAAGAACGATCTTGACGTATTCGCCACTTACTATGCTCATGTCAAAAACCAGTTCTTCCCATTGGTTAACAGTGGCCTGTGGCTGCATTGGAAACACATCGTTTGAGTTTACTGCACCTTCGTATTTGAAAACTACAGGACTGATGCGGGGTTTCCAAATTTTAACGTGAACGTATTTGTTGGCAGTAACATCAATCGGAGTCGGGATGGTTGCATACCAACCTGCCCAAGGATCGCCATCGAATCCACGTACCATTTTTACAACATTGGCACTGGTATTGATTCCGGATGGATCTGGATTTGGCATAACAGTTAAAGAACCGTTAGCTCCTGCTGAAAAGATGTTCATTTTAATAGGCTCGAAGTCTTCAACGGTTTGAGCAATTGTAAAACCGCCCAATGTGAGCAATGTCATTAATAAAAGAGTAAATTTTTTCATAGTTGATTGGTTTTGGTTAGTAATTTAATTAACCACAAATATAGATTTTTTTTCTGATTGTTTTCAATCCTTTTATAAAAAAAATAGCTGTTTTTTAATAAATAGTGTTAAAATTACACACAGCCCCCTTATTTTTACAATTCTATTCTAAAATGTTGAAAATGAAATAGCCAAAACAAAATTACTCTGCCCTTCCGGAGGAGAAACATATTTCATTTCTATTCTTGAACTGAGTGGTTTAATGGGTAGCGCAGTTTTTTTTTCTATATTAAGGGAAATCAGTTATTTTTGGACATTACAAGGGATATTCCCTCATTAATTTTCTGGTTAATTTATCCGCCTTCCTGTGACTGTAAACTACACTCAATCAGTTTTGTATGGCCTGCTATTCAGTTTTCTGCTGAGCAGCTCTGTCAATACAATTGTTTGTAATGCCCAGTCAATCCAACCTGCCCAGGACCTATCGGCCGAGCTTGGCAACAAGTATTTCGATGCAGTTGATTACCTCAGGAAAAATACCTGGATGACGGATACATTGATAATGCAAAAAATTCAGCCGGCTTTTGCTTTTGGGATCGTTTTTCCCGGATTGACAAAGTATTCAGCGATCCGCGATGTGATGGAAACCGGGGCAATCAGGACGCTTTATGTGCAGTCGGGACGAAAGTATGCACATTACACAATAGGAAGGTTTCAGATGAAACCTTCATTTGCTGAATTGGTTGAGCGCAATGCTACCAGGCAAAAACTTACACCCTATAAGTTTGACCTGAAGAATACTGTTAAAGCAAGGGGAGAGCGGGCCCGCAGGCTTGATACGCAGGAGTGGCAGGTGCGATACCTGGTTATATTTATCCGCCTGATGGATAAGCGTTTTGCACATATTGTATGGAAGTCGGATGAAGATAAACTGCGGTTTTATGCCACAGCTTTCAGCGTTGGTTTTAACCGCGACGAAAGAACCATCAAGCGGATGATGTCAACAAGGACTACGCTCAGAAAGACAAAGGATGCGAATTCGAAACACCGCTGCGGGGATGTGGCGCAATGGTTTTATGCCAACGATGGCTATCGGTTTATGGCTGATTTTTCTGAAAAGAATGAAAATTGAAGAGAGTGATAAGAGTGAAGAGTGAAGAGTGAAGAAAGTGAAGAGAGTGAGTAGTGAGTAGTGAGAAATGAGTGGTGCCCTTCGGCTACGCCCAGGGTAAAAGTAGTGAGTGAAAAGTGAAGAAAGTGAAAAGTGAAAAGTCAAGCGTGGAGTAAAGACGCAATGTATAGTCCTGAAATAGGTTCACATTAAAAAGGAACTGTCAGACAGACCAATCCTGAAAAAAGAAGCTCAATACAGAGCCAAATACCATGCAAAGAAAAAGACGCGAACACCCGCGTCTTTTTCTTTGCAATGATTAGAAAATCAGTTAGAATAGTAGCCTGGATTTTGAGTTAACAGTCCTTCTGAAAGATCGATCAATTCCTGGGGAACCGGGAAGAGTTCGTTCTTATTTGCTGTGAATCCTTTTCCGGCAAGAACCGTGGCAGCCTGTCCTGTGCGCACCAGGTCAAAGAAACGGTCGCCTTCCATGGCAAGTTCCAGCCTGCGTTCATTCCACACATCGTTAAGTGTTGGCGAGGCTATTGCCGGAAGACCTGCACGTGACCTAACCAGGTTGAGTGCAGTGGCTGCACCACCGGTATTGCCTCCACGCACCATTGCTTCAGCCTGAATAAGCAATACTTCGGCATACCTGAGTACCCTGATATTCTGGCCAGAGCCATATGGGCCAATCACCTGGTAACTTGGCGGGTAATAGGCTTTGCCATTGTAACGTGGTCTAGAAACACCTTCGAGTGAATTAACCCCGATAATTAAATCACCATCCTTTGTAAGATCACCTTTATAAAGAATCGTAGTTGCCTTACGCTCTGTGTCTCCGGCTGCATCGAAAGCTGCAGCGAGGTCGTCGGTCGGAATATTGAAACCCCAGCCCCACTGCCCCCGGACAGATTGTACCTCAGCATGTTGGCAGAAAGAAACACCGTCGTTTCCCAGAACCTGCTGAGCCTGAATTTCGAAAAGCGATTCGGGACCATTTTCAGCAGGCACCCTGAACACATCGTAAAAGTCAAGAAAAAGCGAATACCTGCCCGAACTGATGATTTCTCCAGATAGTCTTTCAGCATCGGCATATCTGCCCATGTATAGATAAACTTTAGCCAGGATCCCTTTAGCAGCGTCGGAGGTTGCACGTCCCTTGTCGGCATTGCTGTATGAATCGGGAAGAATGCTTATTGCATCGAGCAGGTCAGCTTCAATAAGGCCGTAAACCTGATCCTTAGGCGTTCTAAAGTTGATTTCAGGCCCAACCGGAACCTGGGTAGGGGTTGGAATGTCGCCAAAAGCCCGAACGAGATCGAAATAGATCAGCGCTCTCAGAAACCTGGCTTCTGCAATCAGCCTTGTTTTAAGACCATCATTCATGGTAATTTCCGGAATATTGGTGATAGACTGATTACACAGGTTGATGCCTCTGTACCTGCCTGCCCAGTAATCTTTTATAACAAACTGACTGGGAGTGTATGCGAAATTATCATAATCATTGATAAATGAACCATCCCCTACTTCGCTTCCTTTCATCGAATTATCAGAAGGGACTTCCTGCATGATGAAGTAGGCAAATGCAACCATTTCCCATCCCCGTAAATGTGCGTAAATTGAATTGACTGACTGAACAGCATGGTCTTCCGTTTCGAAGAATCCTTCAGCAGGGATAGCCCCTTCCGGAGGAAACTCAAGATAGTCCTTACAGGAACTAAACGAAAATAGGACAAGAACCATCAGTGTATATATCCACTTGTTTGCTTTCATGATTGTACGTTTTATTAGGTTAGAAATTAACATTTACACCAAAATTGTAGGTAGCCGACATCGGATATACATTCAGGTCGATGCCTTGTGAAGTTGCTGTGCTGTTGGCAATTTCCGGGGTAAAGCCATTGTATTTGAAGAAGTTAAAAGGGTTGGATGCATTCACATAAAAGCGAACGCTTTTTACACCAATCATGGTTACAACTTTAACCGGGATGGTATATCCAACCTGGAGATTTCTGATCTTAAAGAAAGCGCCATCTTCAATATACCATGAATTTGGATACATATTCTCCCCAGTCAGGTCTGCTGAAGGATAGTCGTTGGATGTTCCTTCGCCATTCCAGCGGTTTTCGTAGAAATCAAGATCGTAATTTTCGTTACCGAGACGCTGCGCACGTTTGGCATTGTAAATTTTGTTGCCACCCTGGGCATAAAGGTCAATGCTAAAATCAACCCCCTTATACTCAATGGTGGTATTGAATCCGATCATGTAGGTAGGCAACGCACTTCCAAGGAATACCCTGTCTTTGGCATCAATGATTCCATTGCCGTCAACATCTTCGAATTTGAAGTCGCCTGGTTTGGCGCCTGGTTGAATAGGTGCTCCTTCAAATGCATAATTGTCAATTTCATCCTGGTTCTGGAAAATACCAATCACATTGCGTCCATAATAAGTGCCGATGGGTTGACCTACAACCGTATAAGTTGAAAAGAAACCACCAACCGGTAAATTACCGCCATAAAGTCCGAGGGTACCATCAATCAGTTCCTTGACTTCATTCTTGTTATAAGTATAATTTGTACTTACCGAATATTTCAGGTCGCCGACTTCGTTGGCCCAGCCAAGTGTAATTTCTATCCCCTGATTGAGAAAATCGCCGTTATTCTGAAGGTAACTCCCTGAAGTACCGGCAGTGGCCGAGAGTGTAGTCGGGAAAATACCGTCAATTGTTGTACGGTGATAGTAATCAATTTCGAAGGAGAGTTTGTTGTCAACGGCCAGCCCCTCAAAAGCAAAGTCATATTCACTTACTTTTTCCCATTTAAGGGTTGGAGGAACAGCACTGGTTAAATTGGCTCCTTCGGCAATTACTATGTTTCCTCCTTCGCCGAATGCGGTGGATAATGTGCCACCCTTGGCAATGGTTAATGTGTAAATATTGGCAGGAATCCGGTTGTTACCCGTGATACCATAGCTTGCCCTGAATTTGAGGAAATTAAATACATTCTGATCTTTCATAAAATCCTCATTCGATATAACCCATCCCAAACCAACAGACGGGAAAATATCGTACCGCTGATCTTTTGGGAAAACAGAACTACCGTCGTACCGTAATGTACCTGTAAACAGGTACTTGTCCATATAATTATAGGTAGCTCTGCCAAAGTACGACAGAGAAGTGACTTTTGATCCGCCGTCGCTGATGTTTGAAGTTGTTTGATCGCCCAACCCAAGATAAAGCGATTGCTCACCAAAATTTTCAACCCCCTGTCGGCTGCCATTCATCCCCAGGTATTTATAATCCTGTGCTGAAATGCCTGCCATAGCCGTAACTTTGTGTTTGCCAAAGGCCTTATCATAAGTAAGCGTATTGTCGAAATAGCCGTCAACAGAATAGTTCATCGAGCGGCTTAGGGTACGCAATGTATCAAACTGGGTTGTTGAAACAAAATATTCAGGGGTGTAGCTTCTGTTGCGGTTGAAGGCATAATCCATACCATAGGATGACTTTAACTTGAGATCTTTCAGAATCTTAAGTTCAGCATAGGCGCTACCGATAAATCTGATGCCATTGGAACGGCTGTTAAAATAATTGAGCTGAGCGGCGGGATTGGCAAAATTACCAAGACCCAGCGGACTATAGGTTGTATCATTGATCATTGCCGGGAAAACCGGGGGTGCGATAAACGCGTTGTGAAAAACGCCGGGTACATCCTTGAATTTATAGCTTGAAAGATTGGCGGAATAACCTACTTTCAGACTTTTCATAACTTCTGATTCAAGCGATGACCGAAGGTTTATACGATCATAATCATGGCCCTTCACCAAACCTTCCTGCTGATACCACGCGGCACCAAAAGTGTATAAACTTTTCGGCGAGCCCCCCATCACGCTGATGTCGTGACTTTGCGTAAATGCTTGTGAGCGAAGTACTTCGTCATACCAGTCGGTAGCATCGGGATAGTCATCAGGATTTACAGGCACAAATGTTTCACCGTTACCTGAAGCCTGTGCCTGATAAAGGTTCTTCTCGTTTATCAGATCAATATATTGTTTGCCCTTTGTCAGCTCGAACTTATTGACTGCTTTCTGGAAACCGGCATACCCGGAGTAGGAGATTTTAGCTTCGCGACTCTGGCTCCTCTTGGTGGTAACCAGAATAACGCCGTTGGCGGCCCTGACTCCGTATATAGCTGATGATGAGGCATCTTTCAGAAATGTAATGCTCTCAATATCATTGGTTCCCAAATAGCTGATGTCGTTGGTTAAAACGCCATCAACCACATAAAGGGGCGATGAATTTGACGATACGGTGCCGAGGCCGCGGATACGGATAACCGGTGAACTGCCGGGCGACCCGCTGTTGGTTACCTGTACGCCGGCAACTTTTCCCTGAAGAGCCTGGGCCGGATTTGATACAGCCTGGTAGGAAAGTTCTTCGGCCTTTATGGTTTTAATTGAGCCAGTCAGGTCAAGTCGTTTGGCAGAGCCATAGCCCACCACGACCACTTCGTCGAGCATACTGGCCGATGGAGCCAGGGCAACATTGAGGGTTGTGCGGCCCTGAATTGCAATTTCCTGCGAATTCATCCCGATAAAGCTGAAAAGCAGCGTAGCCGTAGATGGGGCATCAAGGGTAAATTTGCCATCAAGGTCAGTGGCAGCACCTGTGGTTGTTCCTTTAACAACAACAGTTACACCCGGAAGTGTTTCGCCGGTATCAAAGTTGGTTACTGTACCGGTAACCTTCACCTGTTGGGCCATCGCCAAAGGCAAAAGGCCAATGGTAAACAGCAGAATGAGTAGATGTTTTACTTTTTTCATGTGATTGTTGGTTTGGTTGTTGGTTTGGTTGTGTTTGATGCATTGATTGTAAATTGCTTTCTTTCTTAATGGTTTGACCCAGTTATTTATCTTAAAAGGTCTTAAAAATCAATTCCGGCGGTCAATCAGCAATTTCAGCGATCCGGCTTCACCAGCGAAACAGTTGAATTTAACAATATAAATACCGGGCTTCATGGTTGAAGTTTCTATGGGTATTTCTGCAGGCCCGGTAGATGTCGCCGAATATTGAAATTCGTTGATTATTCGTCCCGTAAGGTCGCACACGCTGATGTTGACAACTCCTGTAGAATTCAGGTTCAGCATAAGATTCACCGGTTCGTGACCAGCCGGGTTGGGATAAAGTTTATTTGCGCCTGTTGTTGTGTATTCATGAACAGCATTTGCGTCGTATGTGAATCCGATGGCTTCCAGCATAGGCCCGATTTCGGGGTTGGACATGAAATTGTTCCATAAAAGTTGTGAACGTGAATTTTCGATCATGACTATGATAGGGCCCTGGTCTATTGCCAGATAGGAATCGGCCCACCAGTTTTCCCTCTGATTGAATGCATCGTAAAAGCCCATCGGGCCCCAGGTTTTGGCACCAAGTTCGCGGTAAAAGTGATTAAGTGCTCCCAGCGATTCAACTGGTGTATAAGGCATTGATGACAAGGCAGCAGTTGGGGTGATGGTTCCGTTATCGCGTCCGCTAACGGGTTCATGAACCTGATAACCAAACGGATCATCACTGGCAGTTAGCCCCCAGCAGTTTTGGCCGTAGCCTGTGTGGTTCATTGGATTCTGCATGCAATAAGCACGATGGATGAGGGTGTGGTTTCGGTTGAGGTTAAAATAATTGGTGAAACTATCTTTTTTGCTGCGTGGGTCGAAGCCAAGAAACGAATAATGGGCAAAAAACAAAGGTCCACCACGGTCCCAGCCCACATCTAAAGTGTATCCGTAAAACGATCCTCCATTGGTGTAATAGGACTTTCCTGCCCAGCCATTGTTCCAGTATGTCGCCGACACAGGATGAGTAGGAGAGGCGATGGCAAGCATATAAATAATGGCTGCTTCGTTCCATCCCCTGATCTCCATATTTATTTCCCAGCCATAGTTTGGCGACCAATGCCAGTAAAGTACTCCGGAATTATTCTTCGTGTACCAATCCCATTCAACAGTTTCCCAAAGTGTTGTAATTCTGCTGGCAATGCTTAATTCAGCTGGAGTGTTCAAATTGAAATACTGTCGGGCAGTCAGCAGCCCCTGCACCAGGAATCCGGTTTCCACCAGATCACCGCCATTGTCGTACTCACTGAAAGAAACGACCTCGCCGGTATTGCCGTTCAGCCAATGCGGCCAGACACCATGAAAACGTTCGGCAGTTTCGAGGAAGCTCAGTATCTTAATGATATGAGCAATTCCTTCATCGCGGGTTATATAACCCCGATCAATTCCGGTAAGCAAAGCCATAATGCCAAATCCGGAACCACCGGAAGTAACCACATCACCCGAAGTGTTGCGTTCACGCGCCATTCCCGATGCCGGGTGCGCAAAATCATAGAAATAGCGGAAAGTGTATTCCTGAACCATATCTAACATCTCTTCATCGCTGAATATTTGGGTTGATGCATTTGCCGGATCTGACGGAACCGATGGCTCATTGGCGGCATTCAATGCCCTGATGCGATATGTTATATTCAGGGTAGTCCCCAATGGTCTCACCCAGTCGATGTGCCGGGTCGTATTCCGGTCAACAACAGCAACTGTTTGCCAGTTATTCATACCAACTGCAGTCCGTTGAACCTCATATCCATTCAGGTTGTTCCCGGGGTTTGGGTTCCAGTTAATCTCAACATGGCTGTCATAACCTTCCGCTACGACTCCGGTGGGCTGTGCAGCAGGCGGTGATGTGCCATCGCCTTTGAATACCCGCATGTCATCAACCAGAAGTGTATGCGTTACCCCATCATAGAGGTTTTGCGCAAAGCCAATGGTTTTGATGTTTGTGAAATCTACCGGGTCGCCGTAATCGAGGAATAACGACATTGGTATGGCGATTCTTGACCAGATGCCAGCCGTAAGAGTTGAAGGGCTCCAGGAGGCAAAAGAGTGTTTGGTTGTTTTTACATTGTCAATATCTTCCAAAAATATTTTAGGCAGATTGGCAGCATCCAAGCCTTCTACTGAACTTAGCCAGAACCTTAGGGTATCGGTGTCGGTCAGGTTTTTTGCCGTCCAGTCCAGTCCTGCTGCAATGGCAACCCAATCACCACCGGTGACGGATTTCCATTTCAGGCGGAGACAGTTAATGCCTTGTTGGGCAGGAAGAACACTTTCAACCGGAAACTTTCTCAGATCACTTCCTTTACGTTCAAGTTCGCTTGGTGCAGTAAGTTCCATCCAACTGAAGTCGTATAGATCGGTTGCAGGGCTATCCTGAAAGTATAGATAGGTCTGGGCAAAAGCACTACCACCCCAATTCAGGAACAAAGCCAGGATAAAACTGATTAAATGTTTCCGGTTGAAATGCATTTCAATTTATTTAATAATATAGTTTTTTACTCTCTGTTATTTGGCAACTTCTCTCCTTATCTGACTACCTTTTACTGCATAGAAGGCAATATACAGATAACAAAGTGCGGGAACGATGAATACCCAGGTGTAATCGAAGTTTTCAGCAACGATGCCCATGACTATGGGAATGATGGCACCACCAAATATCAGCATGTTTATAATGCCGGAAGCCGAACTTAGTTCTCCGGAATCCAGGTCTTTTACTGCCAATGCAAAGATATTTGGGAACATGATTGAGTTAAATAACCCAATTGAAATCACTGTCCATAATGCTATTTGGCCGGTTCCAAAACTTGTAATCAAATCGAGGGAGGCTGCTACAAGGGCAAATACAGCCAGTGTACGCGCTGGTTTGCCAGTCCCGATTTGCATAATCAGGAAGTTAACAACTGCTATTGCCAGGAAAATTCCACCTATATTCCAATCCCACCCGGAAACAAATGAACCTGATACGAGAGCGAGTAATAATACAGGAAGCGCATAGATAATTTTTTTCGACAGACTTATTCCTGAAAACATAAAAGATCCGAAGAAACGGCCTACCATGGCACCACCCCAATAAATAGCCGCATATTTAGATGCGGTTTCGTAATCGAGATTAATGCCATTAATTTCAATCTGCTTTAAATAGCTAATCAATAGTCCAGCATTCCCAACTTCGGCTCCTACGTAAAAAAATATAGCCAAAGCACCAAGAATTACGTGAGGGTATTTCCAGATACTTTTTTTAGCTTCTGCTATCTTCTTTTGTTCAATCTCAGGCAATGTAATTACCATCAGAACAATTGCTACAAGGACAACGATTATTGCCATAATAATAAAAGGGAACGAAACCCGTGCAGCGGCCATTAGGCCCATTTCAGCAGTAATATCGGCTGGATTCGCTGGCAGATTCAGCCCTTTATAAATTGCGATTGCAATAATCCAGGGAGCCACCATGGTTGCAATTGAATTAAGTGCCTGAGTAAGGTTGAGGCGGCTGGAAGCTGTATTATCAGGTCCAAGTGCAGCAACATATGGATTAGCTGAAACCTGAAGAAAAACAACTCCGGTTGCTAAAATAAATGTTGCAAAAAGAAATACCGGGAAAATGTGCATTTTGGCGGCAGGTAAAAAGAGTAAACTCCCCAATGCCATTAATAGTAGTCCAAAAATTACCATTCGTTTATATCCTATTTTCTTAATAAGATTCCCTGCAGGAATAGAAAAAACCAGATATGCAATAAAGAAGGATGATGAAAGGAGCTGAGCGGCAGTTTCCGAAAGGCCAAATATTGCTTTTACGGGTGCACTAAGCGTTACAATAAAAGTAGTTGCAAAACCAAAGATAAAAAAAATAGCGCCGAAGGCTGTCATCCCTACTTTGAAGCTGTTGTCTTGTTTACTCATGTGATTTAGTTTTGGGTTTCTGTTTTTTTGATTTATAGTTTTGTTTTCATCCTTTGACCGACATTTTGATATCTGAATTCGGGTTGTTTATACTTAATTCTTCAGAAAATGAAGAATAATGGATTGCCCGACTCTTTGTTTAACATCTTTATCAGAAAATTCCTTTCAATTTTAAGTTTAACTTAGGAATAAATGGAAATGAACCAGGTAACTGCTATTAAAAAAAACTGTAATTTTTCGAAACCCCACAACTTCTTCGCCCTTTGATATATTAAAAAATGCATACGGCAAAATTCGCAATAAGATGTATATTAAACTTATGGAAAGCACCAAAATAATTTAATATACACGTAATCAATGAAATAGAATCTATTTGCCAATCTGGGTTACTATTTCTGCCTGGTTTATTTTAAACACTCTGTTTGTGTAATTAATACACTAAGTAGAGAGTTGTAAAATTAAATCAAGTTTTAATCAAAAGCAATAGAGTAGTCAGGAAAAAAACTTTACTTATCCCGGCCAGAGGGGATTGCCTTTGTAAAGATAATATTTAATTTCCGGATACGGATAGGGGTATCCCGTCAGATGTTCGGCAAGAATTATTGGGAATATGAAATATTAAAAATTATCCAATATCCAAAGCACAGTAAGATAATAACTTACCGAACGATTTTAAAAAAAAATAATGTTATCCGGATAAAATTGAAAAATAGCTTTCACCCATTCCGATCACATACGTACGGGATCGGGACACTAATACACCAAGTTATAATAAATGAGAAAAATAACCAGGTGATTCCTGGTGACTTTTCCGAAAAGGTCGGAACAGGTCGTGCTTTTTCCGATAAACCGGAATAGGGTGTGTCAAAAAATATAAAGTTAGGTCCGCGTTTTCACTAATTGCCATAATCCACTATTATTAACATTCCAAAGTATATCTATTATTTTCCCAGTACTCTAATGAAAAAAAAGTAAAAGTGAACTATCTAAAGCCGGGTTTAGAAATGTAAAACGAACAATGGTCAATCAACTGCCACTGAAATTTTCCTTAATCCCGAAAGGCTGGCATTGTCGTAGATTTTTCCGATTGGGTAAATGGCCAGTCGGTTATCCCAGTATGGTGTCTTGCTGTAAAACCAGTTCAGTATTTTTTCCTGATCCGTGCTGAAATTCTTATCACTGCTCATTTTCATCTCAAATTCCTTTTTCAGTTCAGGATCTTTTACCAGCATTTCCCTTGCCATTGATTCCATAACATAGGATTCACTATACTCCTTCTGTTCAAAAACCTGGTTAAAAAATCCCCACTCCACAAAAGACCCCGGGGAAGCCGGTTCAAGCGCGGCAGCAATCACCCTGGCGGTTCTTTGATCCATTGGTATAATAAAAGACCCTTTAGCAAATTCACGGATTTCTTCAATTTCATCGTATTCGGTATTAACCATCTGGCGGCCTTCATAGGGTGTCTTCCTGAACTCGAAATCACGGAATTTGTATGATTTGACTTTAATTTTTGATGCTTCGGTGAGGCGATTGATTCTAACGCCGTGAAGCCTGAGTCTTTCAGCGATCAAAGACCATTCGGCAGGAATTATGTAAGCCGCCGGAAGCAAAGTTTCAACAGCAGCGTAAGTTTTATTAAAGAATGGCAGGGTCATAGTAACTGGTTTTGTATTGTCATAGATAAACCAATCACCCCCGGTAAGATCGCTCTTAACTGCCTTGTAATCAAACCCTTCAAACTGAACCATGGTGCTGTCTTTTGTGCTTGATTTTACCAGGACCGGATATTTCTGAGACCTGAAACCCGGTGCTGCCGTAGAAACATCGGCCATATTGATCAGCGTCTTTAAAGTTGCAGCCTGATGGTTAAGGATAGAAAGGGTGTGCTCAATCATTTTACGGGTTGCTTCTACCCTTGTTTTATAATCTTTAAGCATGTGCGTTTCGATGAGCAACGCAGGGCGGTTTTGAAAAGCCGCATACCCCTGCGATAACATAGGAGGTGAAGCACCGGTGCGCAGCCCACTCCTCGGGTCGTGCCATTTGCGGAACATCACATAAGGAAAAACCGGGAATCCGGATTCCTTCATTTTGCTGCTGACCCTGGGTTCGTATATATTATTGAGCCAACGGGTGAGACCAGAGTCAAGGGTTCCGAATGTTTCAATGCCATAGGTGAGGGCATACTGATAGTCGGCGCCGTCTGTGGTGTGTGTGTCGATGAAGAAATCAGGCAGCCAGTTGTTGAACATCTTTAACCATTGCTGCATTTCAGGGGTATCAGCTTTCAGGAAATCACGGTTCAGATTCAGATTCTGTGAATTGGTGCGCCAGCCCATTTCCTCAGGTCCGTTCTGGTTAATTCTGTTGTTCGGGCCAAATCGTTCATGGCCGTCAACATTAAAGATCGGAATGAACAGAATACTCACATTTTCAAGGAGCTCTTTTTGCTTTTTGCTGATAAGCAGGTCACGGAGGAGCATCAGCATTGCATCTTTCCCGTCAGGTTCGCCGGAGTGTATACAAGCTTCAACCAATACAATGATTCTTCCTTTTGCCCTGATTGATTGGGGGTCGGTCAATCCATCACGATCTATGATCATCATTGGAATTTCTCTTCCCTGGGGGCTTAAGCCAATGTTTTTTATCGAAGCCAATGGTGAGGCTTCACTCAGTTTATAACAATATGCTATGGTCTCATAGTAACCTGGTGTTTTCAAACCACCGGAAGATTCAAAATATGTTTTCCAATCCTGAGCAGATAAAGAACTGGTAATCAAAATAAAAACGGAAAAAAATAAAGTTCTCATGATTATAATTTTAGAGATCACTGTATTTGGCAAAAATAGCAAAAGCTTTTTAGCGGAAAATTTTAAAATTGCTTCATGTCGCCACAGGTAACCGGGCTGTTTTGTGTCGTAACTAAACTACTTCATGAAATATTTGTTTGAGTAGATGGTACAGAAAAGTAAATACCTTTGCCCACTTATTGCTGAATACAACTATGGAAATTTCGAAAATTAAACTCTTTCTGCTTGGCTTACTATCGTTTAGCTTAATTACTTTTGATGTGAGTGCCCAGGGTGGTCAGGGCAGGGGAGGTGCTTCTGCTGATCGTCCGGCCATTGGCATCATCAAAGGAAAACTGGTTGATGAATCAACAGGAGCCACCATTGAATACGGCAGTATTGCTGTCATGAGCCAGCGTGATTCGTCACTTGCCGGTGGAACTATAAGCGACCCTAAGGGTAACTTCAGAATTGATCAGATAAAGACTGGCCGGTATTTTATAAAAATTCAATTTATCGGTTATAAAACAAAGTTGATAAAAGACCTGATCATAAAGCCCGATTCCCCTGAAATCAATCTTGGCTCACTTAAATTGCACAGTAACTCAACCCAAATTGAGGGTGTTGAAATTACTGCTGAACGGGAGATGATCAGCAATAATCTTGATAAGAAGGTTATCCAGGTTGATAAAACTATTGCATCCATCGGTGGTACGGCAGCAGATGTTATGCAGAATATTCCATCAGTTACGGTGGATGTTGAAGGGAATGTGAGCCTCAGGGGAAGCAGTAATGTAATTATTTTAATCGACGGCAAACCTTCTGGAATGGTTGATATCAGTAGCGGGGAATTGCTTCAGCAGATTCCTGCGAGCTCGATTGAGTCGGTTGAGGTCATAACCAACCCTTCGGTCCGGTATGATCCGGAAGGCACATCGGGCATACTGAACATAGTCTTAAAAAAGAAGAGTCTCCAGGGATTTAATGGCATGGTGAGTGCCACTGCAGGAACCGGCGATCGCTACAATGGTTCGGTAAATCTTAATTTCAGGCAAAACCGGATTAATATTTTTGCCGGATACGATGCACGTTTAGGCACATTTAATTCTACTGGTGAAACTAAACGTATTTCAACTTACGAAGGCATGCAAACATCGCTTTTACAGGATCAGGTGATGGGAAATAAGCGCAATTCCCAAAGTTTGAACACCGGCCTTGATTTTAACATCGACAATTATAATTCGCTGACTTTTTCATTGCAATACAGACAGATGGTTTTTGGCAGCGAGGGTGATATTTTATCACGCTCCTACAGCGCCAGCGATAGCCTTATCCGGTCCTTTAACAGATTCAGCAATTCTGACCGTAACATAGAATCATTCACATACAATGTTTCATACAAAAGGAACTTTGATAAGAAGGGGAGAGAACTAACCATTGATATGATGGTGAATGACAATAAAATGAGAGGTAGTCAGGAGATTGAACAGAAGGAGCTGCTTTCCGGCTCTGAATTGCTTCTACCAACACTTCAGTATTCGGGATCCAACAATACGAACAGGATGTATATGGTCCAGGCCAATTATACGACCCCGTTTGGTAAGGCAGCGAGAGTAGAAACCGGCTTTAAAAGTACGGTCAAAGACCTGGGTATGCGGAATTACCTGAATGATTATGACCATGAACTGGATACATGGATTTTGAATCCACTGGCAAATAACTATTTTGATTACTTTGAACAGGTACATGCTGTTTACGGTATTTACTCCTCTTCCTATAAAAAACTGAAATACCAGGCAGGGCTGAGGGTTGAGCAATTAATTTCAAATTCTGAACTCACACTTACCTCGGAAAAATTTGACAGAACCTATCCCAGTCTTTATCCCTCAGTTCATATTTTATACGAACAAAGTGCAAAGCACCAGTTTCAGCTAAGCTACAGCCGACGTGTTTCGCGCCCTTCTCACAGGCAATTGAATCCTTTTGTTGATTATTCCGATTCATTAAATATCAGATATGGCAATCCAAAGCTTGATCCGGAGTTTATCAGCTCGTACGAATTAGGTTGGTTATATTTTCAGGGAAAAAGCTCAGTAAATGCCACGGCATTTTATCGATATACCACTGGCATGATCGAGCGGATTGTCAGGCTCCAGGAGAACGGAGTAACAGCCGGTACTTTTGAGAACCTTACCAGCGCGACAAATTTCGGACTTGAATTTGTTGCCAACCATGAATTGAATAAATGGCTAAAGGCTAATGCGAATGTATCATTGTTCAGGGCGGTTGTTGAAGGAAATGAAGCGGTGGGGATTGAGCGGGTGGAAGGCAATATGTGGACTGCCAAGGTTAATTTAACTTATAGTCCGATGAAAAATGCTTCTTTTTTGGTTTCCGGCAATTATCGTTCTCCTGAAATAGAGGCCCAGGACCGGGAAGAGGCTGTTTATTTTTCGGACATAGCATTCAAGTATGACTTTCTGAAAGGGAAGGCCTCGTTAAGCCTGAGGGTGAGTGATGTGTTTAATAGCCGGCGATTTGATTCAGAAACAACTGGTGTAGGATTTGTAACCACGAGCAAGCGTAAAATGGAAACCAGGGTAGGCTATCTTGGATTTAGCTATCGTATCAATAATTACAACCGCCAAAAAGAGAGAGACCGCAATGGTCAGGGGGAGTCGGAAATAGAAGAATTTTAGTCTTTCCGCATTGCCTTGTAAACGCTAAACGGGATTTCCATAAACAGTCCTTTCGACTTTGAGGCAATCTGGTTAAGCCTCTTTTCAAGAAGTTCTTTTATCGTAACTCTGTTATCTTCGGATATCAAAGAAAGCCATGACTGGAGAAAATGCAGCCTGATCAGATGGTGGTTCAGGAAGGCAGTACCATCGGAAAACTTAAGCTGGAATGAAAATACATCTGCCGAAATTACATTAAACCCGGCTTCTTCAGTTAGCCTGCTCATTTCTTCAGGTGATTTCCTTTTAAGATCAATGTGGATATCCACATCAGCCCTTAAATTCCCTAAGCCTGTGTCATGCAGTATGCTTTTAAACGTATCATAGAATGTTGACATTGTTCCCGGGAGGTTGGCTGTGAAGATCATAGAGGCACCTTTTTTTGACACCCGGCGACATTCGCTCAGAGCATCTTTCAGAGACGAAACATTATTTAACCCATTGTTAGAAGTAATCAGTGTAATACTTTCATTATCAACGGGCATTTTTTCGGCAGATGCAAGAATCAGATCAACATTGCCGATCTGGTAAAACCCAACTTTAGATCGAATTCTGTCAAGGCCCTCAGCCCACAGGTCAATTCCGCAAAAGTGACTCTGGGCGCCGAAGCGCTGGGCTAATTCCAGCAAAGGAAACCCTGAACCGCATCCGATATCAAGTGCTTCGACCGGTTTCGAATAATCAACTGCTTCAAGAAGTTTTAGCCCGAAAGGGGCCGACCAAAGAGGCAATTCGTCGTAGAAAGCTGCCAATTCATGGTCGTTAAAGTCGGAAGAAGAAAAGATTTTTTTCATCTGTCACCAAATGAAATACCCATTTTGCGTGCTTTTTCAATAAGCGGATAATCTTCAGGCACCAGCTTTAGTTTGTTGCCTGCCTCGCTTAACGCGACAGATGTGATTTTGCCGTTGATTGAGGCTACCATATTGCCAAATTTATTTTCTGCAATCAGTTCTACAGCGTGTGCGCCGTACCTTGTTGCAAGTATCCTGTCCATTGGGGAAGGACTACCCCCGCGTTGAATGTATCCGAGGATTGTTTCGCGGGTTTCGAGGCCGGTATATTTCTGAATTGATTGTGACACATGGTTTGCAGCCGAGATGCCTTTGGGCTTGACGATGCCTTCTGCAACTACAACAATGGAATATGCTTTTTTATTCATGGCTCTTTTGAGCAGGTAATTGGCCACAACTTCTTCTTTAAAGGGAATTTCTGGGAGTAGAATAACGTCGCCCCCACCGGCAATGCCTGAAAACAGTGCAAGCCAGCCTGCGTGGTGACCCATAAGTTCAATTACCATTATGCGCTTATGGGAGTTGGCCGTGGTGTGCAGCCTGTCAATGGCATCAGTAGCTATCCAAACGGCTGAATCAAAGCCAAAAGTTACGTCTGTACCCCAGACATCATTATCAATTGTTTTCGGCACCCCAACCACGTTAAGACCTTCTTCTGCAAGTAAAGCCGCGGTTCTCATAGTCCCGTTTCCGCCAATACAAACCAGGCAGTCGAGGCCCATTTCGTGGTAATGTTTTTTAATCAGTTTGGGTTTGTCAGATTTTGCGGACCCTGCATTGTCTTTCTTATAGGGTTTCTCTCTCGAAGTGCCTAAAATTGTTCCACCAAAAGTCAGAATTCCTGAAAGTTGATTTTCCTCCAGTCTGGCGTAATCTTTTTCGATCAGTCCAAGAAACCCGGACGAGATTCCATAAATCTCCATTCCATATTCTGCAATTGCAGTTTTCCCAACGCCCCTGATGGCAGCATTGATACCCGGGCAATCGCCTCCGGCTGTGAGAATGCCTATTTTACGGGCTGTTTTTTTTATTTTGGCCACCTGGGTCGGATTAAAAATAATGAATTATTTGCTGGTGAAAATTACTATTAATTCAAAGTAAATGATTGGAGTGCCTGATTGATTTATCAGTATTTTATCAACAGTTTGGATAAATGCTATCATGGTTTCATTTTTTTTTGCTGATTTCAGATTCTGTAGAAAATGGTATTTTTTTATAAGAATGCCTGAGTTTGATATGGGTTATGAAAAATGCGATATGTAATCTTATATATGTGAGGAATTGTTATAAATTTGAGGCTTATCAAAGGCCAATTCAATGAAATCAGGCTTTGTCTTTGTACTATTTTTTAACCTCCTGATGCTGACATTTAGCATTCAGGCGCAGCACCCTGTGTATCGAAACTATACAGTTGATGATGGTTTGCTCAGTAATGAGATTTACCATGTTACTCAGGACTCAAAAGGATATATCTGGATAGCATCAAACATGGGTGTTAGCCGTTATGACGGGAAGCAATTCCGTAATTTCGACAAACAGGACGGATTGCCTGAAAATACAGTGTTTGAGATCTATGAAGATAGCAAAGGAAGAGTCTGGTTTGTTTCATTTCCTTGTCAGTTGTCATATTTTTATAATGATACGATACATGCATACAGATATAATGATAAATTAAAGGAATTTGCAGGGAATGGAACAATGCCTGTTAAAGGCTCTTTTCTGGTGAACAACGATGAAAGCCTTTACATTGGTTTTCTTGTTAAAGGGCTGTATTTCATCAATTCGCATGGGGATCTGGTTCAATATGAGGGATCTGGGAAAAACTACAATTTAAAAATAACAGAAAAGGGAGAAAAGCTTTTGTTATCACAATTGGCAGGCAAACTACTTAG
Organism: Bacteroidales bacterium; assembly: GCA_038325075.1. GTDB lineage: Bacteria > Bacteroidota > Bacteroidia > Bacteroidales > Lentimicrobiaceae > Lentimicrobium. The sequence goes on from JBBQIQ010000004.1 coordinate 52,855, forward strand.
TGATACAGCCGAAGTTAGTACTTCAATTGTTTCAAAAAAGTTTCTTTTAAAAAGATCACCCAACTATTCCTATTCAAATATTTATGCTTCAAAAGACAAAAATGCTGTTTTTTTTGCCCGGAATGAATTCCTGAACAGAATTAGTTCAAAGGGCATTTTATCAGAAAAAAACATGATTAGCCGGATTATTCATATTAATTCTGATTTAAATAATGATCTGTGGGTCGGAACTGATAAGACGGGGGTTTTTTGTTTTAAAAATGGGAATATCCTCTCAGAACCAATTCTTCATTACCTTGATAATATTTCAGTTTCATCTATTCTCTTTGATAAAGAAGGTGGAAAATGGTTCAGCTCCCTCGAAAGTGGGCTCTATTACCTGCCTTCGTCAAGTTTCAGTTCTTATACAACAGATGACGGCTTAACAAGCATGAAAATAAATACACTCGAATTGTTCCAAAACCAATTGATCATAGGCACAAATGATCCTTATATAAATATCCTGGGGGAAGGCAATCTTACTGTAAAAAAAATAGCTGAAAGTCTGAACGGATATATTATGAAATTACATAATGATGAGGACAAAGTACTTTGGATTGGCACAAATGATTATCTGTATTCATTCAGGAACGGGATAGCAGTCAAATTTTCAAATAATCACAGGAAAATAAAAACAAAGGAAAAAACAAGGGGCGTTTTTAGTATAAAAGACCTCATCACCGATAGTAAAGGCCGACTGATAATCGGGGAATCAATGAGTTTAAGTTTTTTCGCCAATGGAAACGTAATATATAACTCCTACTTTGATGATGATATTGAAATTAGAATTGAGGCTGTTTTGGAGATCAATGGTGGTGATTATCTTTTAGGCACAAATAATGGCTTGTGGAAATATTCAAATGGCCGGTTTGAGAATTTGGGCAAGAAAGATCCGTCCTTAAAACTTCGCATAACGGATATTTTATATTCAAAGCAACATGATGCTCTCATTATAGGTACAAAAGGTTCTGGTTTAATTTTTCAATATAAAGATTCAACCATATCAATAACTAAATTAAACGGTCTTTCCAGCAATTCAATATCATCTTTATTCTTATCAGGCAACAATCTGTGGATTGCTACAAATTATGGACTTAATGTTCTGGATATTAGCAAAATAGGAAGCAAGGATATTAAGATTACTTCTTATTATAAACTTAACGGATTGATATCTAATGAAATAAATGACATTACGGGTGACAGTAACAATATTTACATTGCTACATACCGGGGACTTACTATATTTAACTACCGCAACTACCATCCTTTATTGGTAACCCCGCCGGTTTATATCAGTTCTTTCAGAATTATGAAAAAGGACACTACAATTAAATCGGGATATAGGCTCAGTAGTTCTCAGAATTTGATAACCATTAAATTTATCGGGATTTCATTCCGTGAAGCCGCAAATCTCAAATATAAATACAGGCTTGAAGGACTGGACTCAAAATGGAATTATACTTCAAACACAGAAGTTGAATATGCATTTTTACCCCCGGGAAATTATAATTTTGAAGTGTTGGCTATTAATTCTGATGGTATCGAAAGCGCTGACCCTGCCCATATTGGGTTCACGATTTTACCGCCTTTCTGGAAAACCTGGTGGTTTATTTTACTTGCGCTATCAACAATTGCAGCCATTGCTTATTTCTATTATACTAGTCGCTTGAAGCAAATCAGGAAGGAACACGGGTTGCGGAATGACATTGACTGGTATCGCCAGCAGGCATTGGCCAAGCAAATGGATCCTCATTTTGTATTCAATACGCTAAATTCCATACAATCCTTTATTATAAAAAACGACAGGTTGGCCTCCTCCCAGTATTTATCAAAATTTGCGAGATTAATGCGAATTATCCTGAATAGTTCTCAAAAACAGGCAGTTCCCTTGAGTGATGAGATTTCAGCACTTACTTTATATCTCGAATTGGAATCACTCAGATTTCAGCAAAAGTTTGATTACAATCTTGTTGTCGATCCGTCGATTGACTCTTCGGCTTGTTTTATTCCGGCATTCTTAATTCAGCCGGTCATAGAAAATGCCATCTGGCATGGGATTATGGGGCTCAAAACGACCGGCCGCATTGATATTGAATTTCAAAAGAATCAGAACCAACTTACCTGTATAGTTGAAGATAATGGCATAGGTCGAAAGCGCTCAATGGAGCTTAAGATTGCTGTTCCGGTCACCAAACAGTCTTACGGAATAGCTCTGGTTGAATCGCGGCTTGAATTACTGAATAATCTTTATGATATCGATATGAAGATCCTGATTGTTGACCTTTATAATGAAAATGGCCAACCATCAGGTACGAGAGTAATCATCAATCTCCCTTTGATTTCATAGAGGGATCATACATTCAGCTTTTCCCCTTCCGATTTTGCAATAATGGCAGCAGCACAGGTGTCGCCAAAAACATTCACCGCTGTCCTGAACATATCAAGAATGCGGTCCACGGCTAAAATCAGTCCGATCCCTTCGAGAGGCAAACCGACAGCCTTCAGCACAATAGCCATCATAACCAGTCCGGCCATCGGAATTCCCGCTGAGCCTATAGCAGCCAAAAGGGCCGTTAAAACAACAACTGATTGTTGAATCCAGGTCAACTCAATGCCATAAGCCTGGGCAATGAAGATAACGGCCACACACTCGTAAAGAGCAGTGCCGTTCATGTTTATTGTAGCACCCAACGGGAGGGTAAAGCTTGATATCTTATTCGAAACCCCATCTTTGTTTTCTACGGCTGCGATGGTCAGGGGTAATGTAGCACTGGATGATGAAGTGGAGAACGCAGTTAACAAGGGGGTTGACATATTTCTGATGTGCTTCCATGGATTTATACGGACAGTTAACCACATGATTAATGGAAGGGTAAACAACGAATGTATAAACAAGGCTGATAATACGGTTAACATGTAAAACCCAAGGCTGGAGAAAATGTTGATAAGTGCTTCTCTGTCTCCGGCATATTGAGATATTACGGTCGCCATTATTGCAAAAACGCCAATGGGGGTTAGCTTTATAACGGACATGGTAATCCTCATCATAACTTCAAAAACCGCATTAAAAAAACTCAGGATTGGCTCCTGATACTGTTTCTTAACCATGTTTGTAAAGAATCCGAAAGTCATCGCAAAGAAGATGATGGGCAACATATCCCCGGTGGCCAGCGATTTGAAAATATTGTCAGGTATAGCCTTAAGGAGAATCTGACCGATAGATTGATCGGCCACCGGAAGATCTTTAACATTACCGGCAAAACTAAGATCGATGCCAATTCCAGGTTTTACCAGGTTAACCAGAAAAAGCCCGAGAACTATTGCCAACAGGCTGGTTATTATGTAGAAAGAGATTGTTTTAAGCCCTAATCGCCCCATGTTCTCAGGACTTCCAATTCCACCTACACCTGTAACGATTGAGCTGAAAATCAATGGAATGATGACCATTTTGAGTAGTTGAAGGAATAAATTCCCCATCCAGCTAATCAGGTTTACGTAAGGAAACAGGTAAATAGCGAATAGTGTTCCGGCTATCAGTGCAATTAATATCTGCCAATGCAAATCGAGTCTTTTCATCAGGTTTGTCTATTGATTTTCAATGATTTGATGATTCCGGAATGTACTGAATAGAAAAGTCCTTTGTTATTGGTTGCAAACATACGTATCCCCGATGGATTTTTTTTGAATCAGGAACAGATATTAATTACTTTTGGCTTAACAGAATTCTCAGACCTATGTTTAAATTGTTTTTGTTCCTTTTCATTAATGCGTTATGGTTGCGGGTTAGCTATGGACAGCATCAGAATGTTGTGATTGGAACCATGCGCGAGCCCAATGAACCTTCCATTGTCATCAATCCTAAAAATCCTGATCTGATGATGGCCGGCGCCAATCTGGATAACTATTATTTTTCAAATGACGGAGGCTATACCTGGAGCGAAAATCGTTTGTTTTCCTCTACACTTGGGGTTTGGGGTGATCCCTGCGTTGTGGTTGATACATTGGGGCATTTTTACTTTTTTCATTTATCTAACCCGCCGGGCCCTGCCTGGATCGACCGGATTGTTTGTCAGAAAAGCACCGACAACGGCGCTACCTGGAGCCAGGGAACAGGCATCGGCTTAAATGGCAGCAAGGAGCAGGATAAGGAATGGGCCATCGTTGATGTAAAAACAAACAATATATACGTTACCTGGACCCAGTTCGATAGCTATGGCAGTTTTGATCCGGCCGATAGTACTACCATCCTTTTTTCGGGATCATCAGATCAGGGCGCAACCTGGTCTGATCCAGTCAGGATAAATAAAATAGCCGGTGATTGCATCGATGGTGATAACACGGTGGAAGGCGCTGTGCCGGCGATGGGCCCCGAAGGTCAGATTTATGTGGCATGGGCCGGTCCTTTGGGAATCATGTTCGACCGTTCGCCTGACGGGGGGCTGACCTGGCCCGAAGAAGACATTTTTGTAACAGACCTCCCGGGCGGCTGGGACTATAGTATCCCTGATATCTCACGGGCCAATGGTTTACCGATAACCTGCTGCGATCTAAGCCAGGGTCCGAACCGGGGAACAATCTACATCAACTGGTCCGATCAGCGGAATGGCTCTGCGGATACCGATGTCTGGCTGGTCAAATCAGTGGATGGCGGAAACACCTGGTCTTCTCCGGAAAGGGTAAACGACGATCCTCCCGGGAAGCAGCAGTTCTTTTGCTGGATGACTGTCGATCAGGTGACTGGCAAACTCTGGTTCGTTTATTACGACAGAAGGAATTATGACGACTCCACCACCGATGTTTATATGGCAGTTTCTGATGATGGGGGTAATACCTATAGTAACTTTAAGGTAAGCGAAAGCCCTTTTTATCCAACTGAAAGTATATTTTTTGGAGACTATACCAATATTTCTGCCCACAACGATATAGTAAGGCCAATCTGGACCCGGTTACACAATAACGAATTGAGCATTCTTACGGCCATTGTTGATCCATTGGTAACCGGTTTCAATGATATTATGCCATTTTCTTTCAACGATTTCCAATCATTCCCTAACCCATTCAGACAGAATGTTTCTATATCCTTTAAGTTGATTTCCGAATCCGTGGTCAGTCTTGAATTTTTCAATTCAACCGGACAAAAAATCGTTAACCTGATCGATTCGGAACTTTTACCCCCTGGGAAATACGTAAAAACATTTGATGCAAAAGTTTATAACCTTAGTCCGGGTTTTTATTATTTCAGCCTGATTTCCGGAAACCTTCAGACAAAAAACAAGGTTGTGCTCGCGCCCTGAGTTGGAGCGGAATGCGCACTTTTACAATTGGATATGGATTTTTTGTATTTTCGCGAACCGTTGCCCGGATTATATCATTAATAAATTTTAAATGGACGAACAGTTTCGCAGGATTCTGACCGGCGTCAGGGAAATGTCCCTGAGCATCGGTGTCAGAAAATTAACTTTAAATAATATTTGCAAGAATCTTCAGATTACGAGAGCGGAACTTAAGCAATATGTTTCAAGCGAAGCTGAACTGGTTGAGAAAGTGCTCGAATTAGAAAGGGAGTCCTTTAAATCAATTTTCGATAAACATAATTTCGAAGACGTTAATGCCATCGACATCCTGCTGATCGTGAGCCAGGAGATGAATGGCCGATTCCGTGATCTTACACCTTCTATCACATTCGACCTTAAGACATTGTATCCTGAAATCTACCAACACCATATTGAGCAGCGTATTGAGTTTATTTTCAGCAAAATAAAGATTAACATTGAGAAAGGGATACGGCAGGGAATGTACCGGCAGGACATCAGTATAGAACTCTTGGCGCGTTTGTACATCAGCCGTCTGATCGACCTGCACAACCCGGTTTTCTTCCCGCCCGATAAATTTTCTTTCCCGATGCTTTTCGAGGTCATGTTTGAGAATTTTATCAGGGGCATTGCCAACGATGAAGGACTGGCATATTTTAAAAAGAAAAAAAAATCCTACCGACCCTGCTGATTGTCCTTCTTGTGTGTTTTGGTTTTGAACTTATTAACGGAATTGCCCCTGAGGCAATTCAATTTCCTGAAATATGCCGGTATTAAAGAATAATTTCTGGAATGATCTCCGGCCCGGGATGTTTGCCCTGGCGCCTATGGAGGATGTCACCGATACGGTGTTCCGCGAATTGGTGATGTCGGTTTCTGCGCCTGGTAAACTACATCTCTTATTCACTGAGTTTACATCCGTCGATGGGTTGTGCCATCCTATCGGACGGGAGGCTGTGTTGCACAGATTTCGTGTGAACGAATCGGAGCGGGTTCTTCTCAATAAACTAAATATTAAATTAATAGCTCAGATATGGGGAAACGACCCTGACAAATTCTATAGAGCAGCAAGGTTTATTGCGGATGAATTTGGTTTTGATGGAATTGATATCAATTTTGGATGTCCTGTGGGTAAAGTGGTGAAGCAGAATACCTGCTCGGCACTGATCGGCCAACCCGCTCTTGCACTTGAGATCATAGATGCCACGATAAAAGGCTCAGACTTGCCGGTTAGTGTAAAGACCCGCACAGGCATTAAAGTGCATCAAACGGGGGAGTGGATAGGTCATTTACTTGGGTCTGATTTATCAGCGATTACATTGCATGCCCGTACCCAGAAAATGCAGTCGCTTTATCCGGCTGAGTGGGAGCAGGTAACCATTGCTTCGGCTTTAAAAAACGAAGTGAATCCCAATGTTAAAATTCTCGGCAACGGGGATGTTAATTCATGGGCTCAAGGGATAGAATTGCTCGGAAAAACCGGTGCAGATGGTATAATGGTGGGCCGTGGGATATTTGCCGATCCCTGGTTCTTTACAGGCGAAGACCGGGAAAGGGACGTCTTTGAAAAACTTGCCCTTCTGGGAAAGCACATCAGCTTGTTTACCAAAACATGGGGGCAAAACCGGAATTTCAGTATCCTGAAACGGTTTTTCAAGATTTATGTTAATGGTTTCACCGGCGCCGCTGCTTTCAGGGCGAAATTGATGGAAACTCAAAATGCAGATGAAGCATTTAAGGTAATAAGAGACTTCAAAAGGAACTATGCAATCACCGGAGGATAATTCATCTCCTGAAAAAGCCGTACAACAACTTCAATATAAACCCTGTCTGGCTGGCTAAACAGATCATTCTTTAGAAACTGAATTGTCAACCAGGCAGGCTCAACCTTAGCCTTAACCTAAGCCTTAACCTCAACCTTAACCTTAACCTAAATCTCAACCTCAACCCTGTCTGACTGGCTAAACAGATCATTCTTTAGAAACTGAATTGTCAGCCCGGCAGGCTCAACCTTAGCCTTAACCTCAACCTCAACCTTAACCTTAGCCTTAGCCTTAGCCTTAACCTCAACCTTAACCTTAACCTCAACCTCTATTCATACTTAATTGCATTCACCGGATTAGATGTGGCTGCCTTTATGGCATGGAAGCTCACAGAAACAATGGCCACAGCCAGCGAAGCCAGGCCTGATAAAAGATAGGTAACCCAGGTTATTTCAGTGTGGTAAGCGAAATTGCCAAGCCAATCGTTCAAAAAATAGTGCGCAACCGGGATGGCTATTGCACAGGCGATCAACACCAGTATAACCGACTCCCGGTAAAGCATGCGCAGGATGGCTTCGACCGAAGAGCCCAGCACCTTGCGGATACCTATTTCTTTTGTTCTTTGCGCTGCTATAAAAGATGACAGACCAAGCAAACCCAGCAGGGCAATGAAGATTGACAATCCGGCAAAGGTAGCAAACACGGTTCCGAGTTTCGACTCTGACTGGTACTTACTTTCATAGTCCTTGTCGAGGAAGTAATAATCAAAAGGCCTGTTGGCCCCGGATTGAGTCCATTTTTCGCTTATGTAATCAATGGTTGCCTGACTATGGCCCGACTTAAGCCTGATGGTGAGGATATCGGAAGGAAAATTGGGGATAAACATAACCAGGGGTTCAACTTTATTGTGTAATGAGGTGAAGTTAAAGTCTTTAACTACGCCAATTACTTTCATCATGCGACCCCCGGTTCCGTCAAGCTCAAAACCATAGTGAATTTTTTTACCAAGCGGATTTTTATCCCAACCCATCGCTTTAACCGTGGATTCATTTATAATAACTGCTTCAAGTTCGTCGGTTCCCATTTCCCGGCTAAATGTTCTTCCGGCAACAAATTCAAGTTTCATTAAATCAGGAAAGTCATAATCGCATGGAATCAGATTCAACGCGTATTCCTGCATTTTACTTTCTTTTTCTACACGCATAACCTGAATGCTGTTTCTGCCACCCGGTACACCATTCGACATGCTTGCGTTCAGGATCGAAGGGTTCTCCAGCAATTCTTCCTTAAACTTGTCAATCTTTTTCCTGAAGGTGGTATCCTGTATTTCAACGACCATTACATTGTTTTTGTCAAAACCAAGGTCAGCGGAACGCATAAAATTCAACTGATTGTAGATCACGATGGTGCCGGTAATCATCACAACTGAGATGATTAACTGAAAAGTGACCAATCCTTTTCGCATCCAACTGCTTTTGGTTCCGGTTTGCAATTTGCCCTTGAGTACCATCGCCGGCTGGAAAGAAGACAAAACAATGGCCGGGTAAATACCTGACAGGAAGCCGGTCAGCAACGTAATGCCGGTAATACCTAAAAGAATGCCAGGGTTGGCAAACAGACTGAAAATCAGTTTTTTACCTGACAAATCGTTGAAAGCCGGAAGAAGCAACTGAATCAATGCAAATGAAATAATTAATGCTGCGATGGAAAGCAGAATACTTTCGCTGAGGAACTGAAAGGCCAGTTGGCTGCGGTTGGCGCCGACCACCTTTCGGAGCCCGACTTCCCTGGCCCTGCTGGCAGCGCGGGCAGTTGCCAGATTCATGTAATTGATGGAGGCCAGCAAAAGGATAAAAATAGCCACGGCGGCAAAAACATAAATATAGGCCATATTTCCGACCGGCAGGTCGGCAGCCAGTTTCGAAGTGTGATGTATTTTATCCAACCTGGTCGTATTCAGATCAAAGGAAGCATTAATCTGATCGCCAATATCTTTCATGTACTTTTTGTAAACGGCCGGGAATTTATTTTCTATGGTTTCTACTGTGCTGTTTGGTTTTAGCATGATATAACTATACATGCTCACATTCCAGAATCTCTCTGGATCAAGGCTGTTGAAGCGGTCGCGCCCGAAAAGCCTGGCCAGGGTGTTCATCGACATCAGCATGTCGAATTTCAGGTGGGTGTTATCAGGCAAATCAGCGAAAACGCCCGTTACTTTAAATGAATTTCCATTACCACTGATCAGCGTTTTTCCGTACGCTGTTTCATTGCCAAAATATTTCGCTGCTGCATTTTGACTCAGGATGATTGAAAAGGGTTCGGTAAGCGATTTTTCAGATTGGCCTTCAAGAAATTTAAGTGTAAACATTTCGGGTGCGGTCGAATCAGCAAAGTAGAGTTGTTTCTCGTAGAACTCTTTTTCATTGTATTTAAGTACAACATTATCATTTGATGCAAAACGGCAGAATTTGTCAATTTCAGGAAATTCGATTTTAAGCGCAGGTGCAATGGCAGAGGAACTCACTGCAAACCTGTCATGCTTATTGTTGATGGTGAAATCGCCTTCAAGCCGGTATATCCGCTCGTGATTACCAAAATGTTTGTCAAAACCGAGTTCATCGTTCAGATAGAGCAAAATGAAGAAAGTAGCTGTGAGACCCAGCGACAAACCAAGAATATTAATGATGGAATAAAATTTATTCCTGCTGAAATTTCGTGATGCACTTCTGATGTAGTTGCTGATCATAGGGCAGTCCTTTTAATCGTTTAACTATGAATCCGGACTTGTCGCAAAAGACAATACCTGATTTCAATATTATATGATTACCAGGTTTTCACGAATCATGCCAAATATTTAATGCCCACACTATAAACACTTTATGTATAAGAGAATTGAGCCTGCCCGTATTTTTGTACGCATTTGATTGGCCAGGTGTACATAACTGGACAGCCCTGACTGTAATTGTGTCACATTTATGTGAACAGCACGATTTTTGAGACATGAGTTCTTTTTGAAATATCCATCATGACATTATCCGAAATTCAAGAGTGGTATAATAAACTCTACAAACTGCTTGAACAAAGCCGTTTGCTTGATGCATTCGATAAAATTGCCTCTGTTCTTCCGCAAAACAGCTATAGTGTTTATTCAACCCAGCTCGATGAACTGCGTTTTACCTACAGCAATATGCTGAATTATACGATGAAAGGGATAGACGATCCGCAAAGAGATGAAATCTACCATAAACTAATCCTGAAAACATACGATTTGTCTGACAATCTGAAGCTCGACCTTATGAACCTCCCCGGGTTCAGGCTGGCTTCTATGAAAAATGAACTGGAAAAGCAATTGCATCAGAGTAGAGAAGACCTGGCCGAGAGTCTGCTGAGTTTGTCATTTGACCATGAGCTGAATGAAATGCTGCGTGGAAGCGCTTTATATGAAGATGAATCTGAAAGTGAATCTGCCAGAAAACACCGCCAGACAATTCAGCGGGTTTTCAGTTTCCTGTGGCTGAACAATCAGATATCGGAGGACGATACCAGAGTGGTAGAACAGATTTTCAGGAGCAGTTCGATTCCGTGGTATGAGAAAGCATTGCTGGTTAGCGCCATAACGCTGGGCCTTGTCAGAACGTTTGATATTCGCAGGATAGAGATTCTGATAAAACTATATTCAAACAGCAATCCGCAGATTTCGCAGAGGGCTTTGGTTGGAATTCTGATCGCATTTAGCCTCTACGACAAACGTATTGGCCTTTCTTCGCATCTTGACGGTATTGTTAAGCTACTGATGGATGATGAATCATTTGAGGCGGATTCATTTTCGGTGATTACACAGATCATCAGATCGAAGGATACCGATAAAATAGCCCGGAAATTCAGGGAAGACATCGTCCCGGATATTCTCAGGTTTAATGAAGGCCTGAGTAGAAAGTTAAACCTCGAAAACCTGCTGGAGTCGGGCGATGAACTTGACAAAAACCCCGAGTGGGAAAAATACTTCGACAATCAGCCTGATCTGGTGAGAAAGCTGGAGGATTTGACCAATATGCAGATGGAAGGTGCCGATGTATTCCTGGGTGCTTTTTCGATGCTCAAGAACTTTGCCTTTTTCAACGAGGTTCACCACTGGTTTATGCCGTTTTATAAAGAGCATTTTGCCGTTGCTGCCGCACTGCGGAATGAGAATGAGAGCTTTCGCAATGTTTTGCTTAAAGGGGTTGAAAAATCGCCATACATGTGCAATTCCGATAAGTTCTCGTTTATTTTGAATCTCAGTCAGATGCCCCAGCAGCAGAAAGAGTTGATGTCTCAGATGTTTTCTGCCGAAATTGAGCAGTTTGAAGAGTTGATGAACGAAGAACTGACCGATCCGGCCCTGCGTAAAAAACGAATTGTCATTCAATATATACAGGATCTGTATCGTTTTTTCAAATTGAATCCGGTGAGAACAGAAACCGGTGATATTTTCCTGCAATCGCTTGATGTTCAAAATACAGGGGTGATGGGCAGCCTGATTTCATCCATAGATTTTTATCGAAACATTGCAGGTTTTTATTTCGACAACGATCATTTTGCTGAAGCACTTGGTATTTATGAGAAGTTAATTGAAAAGCAGGTAAATTCAGCCGAAATATTTGAAAAGGCGGGTTACTGTCTGCAGCAAACCGGTAAATTCAGCGAAGCCATCACTTTGTACCAGAAGGCTGATCTTTTTGATACAAACCGTAAATGGCTGTTGGGGAAACTGGCTCAGTGTCACCTGAAATTATCGCAACCCAAAGAGGCCCTGGATGTTTACATCGAGTTGTTACAACTGGAACCGGAAAACAGAAAGGTGCTTGCCTCGGTTGGAACCTGTTACCTGAATCTGGGCGATAACGTTAAAGCGCTTGAATCTTTTTACAGGTTAGAGTTCACCGAACCCGGCTCGGCCAGTTCAATGAGACCGGTTGCCTGGTGCCTGTTTACGCTTAACAGGTTGGAAGAAGCCGATAATTACTATTCGCAACTGATTGAAATGGAGCCCAATGAATTTGATTACATGAATGCGGGCCATGTAGCATGGTGTATGGGTAACCGACAGAAAGCTGCCGAATCATATCTTCAGAGCATCCTGAAAAGGAAGGGTGATCTGAAAGCTTTTTTGGTTGCCTTTAAAGCCGATACGGAATATTTACTGCAGAACGGCGTAAATCCGGGTGAAATCCGGCTTATGATTGATTATGTGAGAATCAGAAATCAGTCAAAATCTGATCAGGCCTGATTTTCTTTCAAAATTCTACGGCGGAAAACCAGCGGGATCTTTTCAGGTTCCGGTAAACCGATTTCAACCAGTTCCCAGTCTTTGTCATAAGCATCTATCCGGTGTTTCAGAACCGCGAACTTATCTTCACTCGAAGGTTTAGTGCCTTCCCAGGTTACCAGTTCAACCCGAAATTGAATGGTTCTTGAACGTCCGTTAATTCTAACTTCAATCTCAACGTTTTGATCCGGTTCGGTATCGGGAATCAGAATTACTATTTCTCTCAAGGCAGTTCTTTTTAGTTCAGAATGGCAATATCTAAATTTATGCAATTTATTGTAATAATCTGACAAACAGCTATTAAAAGACCGAACGGGAAGCTTGCAGGTTCAAATAAATAATAACCTTAAAGGAATTGTCCGGAGACGGACAACAGGCTTATTTGCTGAATAAACCCTCACCCTGATTGGAATGCTCCATTTTCAGCAGCCATTCCTTGCGCCAGAGGCCGCCCGCGTAGCCGGTGAGTTTCCCGTTTTGCCCGATGACCCGATGACAGGGAATAACAATTGAAACAGGGTTAGAACCATTGGCAAGCCCGACAGCCCTGGCGCCGTTTTTCAGGCCCAGTTGTTTTGCAATTGCACCATAAGTGGTTGTGGTGCCATAAGGAATATCCATTAGTATATTCCATACAGACTTTTGAAAATCAGTACCTTCTGGCTTAACGGGAAGCTTAAAGGATTTTAGTTCACCCCTGAAATAGCGTTTAAGCTGGTCGGCAACATCGGTGAATGATTCCGGTATACTTTCTTCGGTTTCATGTTCCCGGAAATAAATCCCAATGATATAACCATTAACAGCCGTTATTTCAACAAAACCCAGGTTGGTTGAGATAAAGGCTTTCTCTGTACCGACCTTATCAGTGACCATTTCTTCTATTGCTGAGTTAGGGATAATTAGGTTTACAGAGCGTTGATATTTTTTATAGAGAAGAAACAGGTGGAACTGAAGGTAAGAACCGTATTTTTATGTTTACAATCTCAGGCCGGTTGCCTGTTCTCACCGGCGGCCCCCAGCCTCCGAAACCCGGAGAAACGTAGAAATGTGAATCTCCTTTCTTTTTGTAACCCATACTGACTTCATAAATCGCCTGTGTAAGGTAATTCAGGGGCCAGATCTGTCCATGATGGGTGTGTCCGGATAATTGAAGGTCAACACCGGCCGCTTGTGCGTTGCCAAGGTTAAATGGCTGGTGGTCCATCAGGATTACGGGAAGATTTTTATCGACATTTTCAAGCAGTTGAGCCACTTCGAGCCTTGATTTCCCGCTGAAACGGGGCTTGTCCCTGTCTTCGCGACCGGCAATATAAAATGCGCCGGCTATTTTAATTACGCTATCGCGAAGCATGACAATCCCATGCTCCTGAAGATATCTGACGGCACGTTCTGCCCCGCCTATGTATTCATGATTGCCCGTTATTCCGTAAACGCCCATCGGTGCCTCAAGCCTGCGCAGCGATTCCCCAAGGTTTTGCCTTATAACCGGTGCCAGATCTTCATCCACTATATCGCCGGCAAAGAGGATAATATCAGGTTTCAACCCGTTGATCAAACCAACTAATTTTGCCATTCGTCTCGACCCGATAATGGTGCCCATGTGGATATCGGAAGCCATGGCGATGTTCAGTTCCTTCAGGCTGCCGGCTTGTTTCTTAACATCAATGGTCAGGTTTTTAATTCTGGGGCTGATGGCGTTAACATATCCCGCAAAAATAGTAATCAATACAACAATTACAGTTAACCCCAGTGCGTTGGCTGCTGCTTTTGGCGTTAACCAGGTCGATGGCAGGTAGCCAATGAAATAATTGGATAATCTGATCAGATCAATCAGTATAACAGCCAGCAGGAAATAGAACATGGCAGCCAGCCAAAAGGAGCCAATCCAGACTAAAACATCGCTGAAAACAGATAAATATACCCTTTCCAGGATTCTGCCGATGACATAAGACGCAGACAGTGTTATAAAAATCCACCTGAACCAGTTCCTTAATCCTGAATCAACCGCAACAGACTGTATTCCGCGATGGTATATGTAATAGTTTATTGCTGAGTAAATCAGTAAAACAATTGAGAAAAAGACAAGAAACTGATAGTTTTTCATAGATGTAGCTAAAGTCCGAAATAAACAGATAAAGGCATGATTTGTTCTGACTCTGGGCACAGGGCTCAGGGCTCAGGGCTCAGGGCTCAGGGCACAGGGCTCAGGGCTCAGGGCTCAGGGCTCAGGGCTCAGGGCTCAGGGCTCAGGGCACAGGGCATGGAGCATGATTGTATTTTGGAGGTAGGGACACGACATGTCGTGTCCCTACCTCCAAAAATATAAAGCAAGTGAAAATTCTGAAACCCTGAAACCCTGAACCGAAGGTCAGCGAAACTCAAATCTTAAACGCAAAACATTAAACCTTTGAACGCGCATAGCGCATTGAACCCTTGAACTCTTGAACCCTTGAACCCTTGAACTCTTGAACCCTTGAACTCTTGAACCCTTGAACTCTTGAACCCTTGAACTCTTTAACCCTGCAACACATCTATTAATTGAACTCCCTGAGCGACTCGTGTATACCCTTGTGTACTTCGTACCAGAAATCGAGTGCGGCTTCCATTTTATTGGTCCCGAATGCTTCCAGCCAGCGATCCAGTTCGGGATGGGTAACGCCTGACTCTTTTTTCCTTTTCAGGAAACTGTGAATTATCTCGAAATTGCCTTCCGATTCCCAGAAAATAGAACTGTTTCGGCCATTGATCCGGCTGGCAGTGAAACGGATGGCTTCAAGAAACCTTGCACCCAGTCCATAAAGCGATTCAATAATTTCGGGGGCCATTTCTTCAGCCCATAAGCGGTGGAAACGGCAAATACCCATGTTATCGATAACCAGTTCGGCAAGCATGCGTTTGGCGTTCAAGCGGCCAAGCTCCCGGGGTGGTTTGAAATCATCGCCATAGTACATATAATACTTGCCCATGATAGCCATTGGCGAAAGAACGCCTGGTGTCCAATACTGGTTGGGGACCATCCATCCATTGCGGGCGTAAGCATTGTAAACAAAACTATTGAGCAGGTTAATGCCTTTTGCCCGCGACAAACGCCTCCCATATTTGCGTGCCCCTTCGCTCAGGTCGATTTTCTTATTGATCATGCTATCCAGGAGCTGGCATCCCAATCCGGCATTTTTCATTGAATCATTGATTACATCGAAGCCATCGGTATTAAAAACCGGCATCAGGTCAACACCCAGCTCTTCCTTTGAAATCTGTCCTTTATCGAGGCAATCCATCAGCCAGGCGATGACCCCTCCAACAGAAATAGCATCAAAACCCAGCGTATCGGCGTGATGGTTGAGCTTTTCAGCAGCCCGCTGGTCGAAAATGCCGCTCAGCGGACCCATGGTCTGATAGGGCTCATAATCTTTTTTATATTCACCCATCATCTTTTTACAAACTGCAGAGCAGGGTTCACCGCAGGTATTTTGCTGCTTTGTTTTGATGGTTTCCTCGTTGAACTGTTTCAGGTAATGATCAAGAATAAAATCCTGGTGGATCTGGATCCGTTTTTCCTTCGGCCAGTTGACCGATTGATAGTTGAAGGCCAGGAGCTTATCGGCCATGGTTGCATAATTTACACCAAAAGTACCGCCGGTATCAAAATTCGAATCAAAGCGATACTTGGTCGTCGTTTCAAAGTCTTTGGCTATCAGTTTTTTGGCATACTTATTTACAAACCACTCATCTGCCACTTTCCGGTCGCGGAAGTCATCATCAATGAATGTACCTCCGTAAATGACCGCTGCTATGCCATGCTCCTGCAGCAACGATGTGCCAAACCCGCCACGCCCTGCCCAGGTGTCAACGAAGGAAAGTCCTGTTTTTTTGATCGGAACTGAAGCGATGGCCCCGAAATCAGTGAACATGGAAGCGGGGCCGGTAGCCAGAATCCGTGGCTCTGTTTCGTAGCGCAGGCGATATCGGCTAAAAACATGATCCATCAGCGAATAAATGCCTTTGCGGCCACTGTTCCAAATCTGGTTCAAGTCAACCGGCTCTATTTCAACCTGAATTTCTTCCCCATGAATACGGTTCAGGTAAAGTATGGATGGAACAGGCGATTTGCCGACTATGGAAAGCATGTCGATGCCCAGGTTACCGAATACCAGGCCGGCACCACCCATTGAGGAGATGTAGAAACCGCCCCAACATGGAGTAAAGCCGCTGAAAAACAATCTGTTTGAGCCGGGGAAAATAGAGCCGGCCAAGAGTCCGGTGCCAATGTTCAGGCTTTTGTAGCGTCCGGAGAGGTGCAGGCCAAGGTCAACCGGGCCGAAAAAGTCGCCGACTTTGTACTTTTTTGTCCTGTAAAACGCATCAGTGGCATTCACAAAGAGGACTTTCAGGAAGGATTCCATATTCAGCAGGATTGATTCAATACCAAAGGGATATCGAATACCCAAAATTAGCGATTTCATAGCGTAAATTGCTCAATCGCATAAAAAATTGTTAGCTATCCCTTATATAATTTTGCCTATTGTAGGTAGGAATTAAAACAATTTCATTAGAGAGGTTCAGCCACACAATGCAATCTTTACTGCACTCAGATTGCTCTTTTCAGGGTTTATTTTTTCAGTGCCAATTCTACCCACTTTCTCACCAATTCCACTTCCTTTCGGATAACGTAGGTTTCCGGCGCCGTCTGCCACTCATCAAGCGTTTCCACTACCTCCGACGGTAGTTGCGACAGGTCATTCTGGCTGAAGTAAATATACAAAACCATCACCCGCAGCCAGTCCAAACGCTGATAATTATCGGCAGGTGCGGTTTCCTTGGTCAGGTAATTCTCAAAGGTTTGCAACAAGTCAGCTTTGGGTGGCAGTGGTGGAACCAGCATATTCAGCTTGCGCAGGGCAACAAAGCGAGGCAGTTGAGGAACGACGGTACGATGGTTGAAATAATCATCAGGAATATCAATTGTGATAGATTCTTCCTGAAAATTCACCCAGAGATACAGCGAATCAATGGGTTGCTGGGCGCGGGAGATGCTGCACAGTGTGATAAATAGTAAGAGTACGGGTATTTTTTTCATTGTTTTGACAGGATTAACAGGATTGACAGGATTTTATCTTTTTTATATTCTTTCGCCTTGATTACCGGATGGTCTCGGCTTCGCTCGACCACCGGGTTTATTGTTCATGACTTGATTATCAGGTGCTTGAGTGACCACGATAGCCATCGGGTCGAAAGCA